>CBFHZM010000126.1:0-1021 GCA_965660195.1 Alphaproteobacteria bacterium | reverse complement strand
CGCAGCCCGCAACATGTCACCAGTTGATAATTGAGTGATACCCAGCAATGACTCGATGCGTTGAGCTTGCGTGCCCTTTCCGGCACCGGGAGGGCCTAAGAAAATCAGGTTCACTGGCGACCGCCTTTCAACCGAGATTTCCGGATCAGCCCTTCATATTGATGCGCGAAGAGATGACTTTGGACTTGCGCCACCGTATCCATGGTCACATTCACGACAATCAAAAGCGATGTACCGCCGAAGTAGAACGGAACGTTATAAGCGTTAATCAAAAATTCTGGGAGCAAGCACACCAACGTTAAATACAGCGCCCCAACGGTTGTTAAACGCGTCAAGATTGTATCGATATATTCGGCGGTTTTCTGACCCGGACGAATACCCGGAATAAAGCCGCCATAGCGTTTCAGGTTATCGGCCGTTTCATTTGGGTTGAATACGATTGACGTGTAGAAGAAACAGAAAAAGATAATACCAGCGGCATAAAGCGCCATATAGGCAGGCTGGCCGCGGCCGAGCATCGCCGTAACTGTCGTTAACCAACCGCCTGTATCAGTGCTAAAGTTAGCGACCGTGATCGGCAACAGCAATAAAGACGAGGCAAAAATTGGTGGAATAACCCCTGCCGTATTGAGCTTCAGCGGTAAATGCGAGCTATCGCCGCCCGTCATCTTATTACCGACTTGGCGTTTGGGGTACTGCACTATCAAGCGTCGTTGCGCACGCTCCATGAACACGATGAAGGCAATCACAACGACAACCAAGACCATCAACGCCAGGATAATAAATGTCGAGATGGCGCCTTGCCGCCCCAGCTCCAAAGTTCCCGCCAGAGCACTCGGCAATTCAGCAACAATACCGGCAAAGATAATCAGCGAAATGCCATTGCCGACACCGCGGGCGTCAAACACCGCCAGTTCGACATCGCGCCCCAGCGCATAGTGTTGCAGGCCATCGTCGCAAAGTACGATATCGACTTCCGGATGGGCCGCCAGCAAGGCGACACCGGCCTCGGCCCGACGCC
>CBFHZM010000125.1:0-1023 GCA_965660195.1 Alphaproteobacteria bacterium | reverse complement strand
GTTGCGCCAGACGTGCCAGAGGTCGAAGATCGCGAGGTCAGTGACATCGAGACCTTGTTGCGTCGCGAGATCGACCGTGATCCAGATTGTTGGATTGTGGATGTTGAAACCCGCCGTGCTGATCATTATTTGCACGAGCCAGTTGATGGAGTGTTGGAGGAGGTATCGTGATGGACGCTGTGCAAGACTTAGTTGCGATTATTTTGAATGTTTGGAACGGGCAGATGCTCGGCATGCAAGACTTTCTACAAGCGCTCGGTATTTTTATTATCTTTGCTTTTCTGCGCGGCTTATTCTCTCGCTTTATTATCGCGCGGATACGGAAGTTTACTGACAAGACCGAAAGCCAAATAGACGATGTTTTATTTGCAGCGCTGCGGCGGCCGCTTGAGTTTTTTGTTCTGATTATTGGCTTTTTTTTCGCCGCTCAGATTTTACCGCTCGATGGCATGATGCGCACAATGGCAAATAATCTGATCGAGTCGATGGTGGCGGTGAGTTTTTTCTGGGTGCTTTATGGTTTGGTCGATCCGGCGAGGGCTGGTCTTGCCAAGATGGATCATATTCTCACGACAGAAATTGTCGACTGGTTTGCTGCAGTGGTGCATTGGAGCGTGATCGCTATCGGCATGGCGACCGTGTTGCAAATTTGGGGGATACAAATCGCTCCTATTATTGCAGGGTTTGGCTTATTCGGCGTCGCTGTCGCTCTTGGAGCACAAGATCTGTTTAAAAATTTACTGGCCGGCTTGTCCATTCTCTTGGAGCAACGCTTTCGGGTTGGAGATTGGGTTTCGGTTGAGGGGGTTGTCGAGGGCGTTGTCGAACAGATCGGGTTTCGCTCGACGCGCGTGCGCCGCTTTGATAAAGCGCCGGTGACGGTGCCAAATAATTTATTCTCTGACCATGCCGTCACAAATTTCTCGGCGATGACCAATCGCCGCATTTATTGGCGTGTTGGCGTGATCTATGCCACTCCCGTAGAACAATTGCGATCAATTCAGGCCGATATAAAAAGCTGGC
>CBFHZM010000124.1:0-1201 GCA_965660195.1 Alphaproteobacteria bacterium | reverse complement strand
TATTTCTCCGCCAGCAAATTCGCTTGGTTGCTAGATCAAAATGACCCAGACCGCGCTCGTGCCAAGGCGGGTGAGTTGGCTGGCGGGACAATCGAGAGCTGGTTGATTTGGAAGTTGACAGGCGGTCACCATGTTACCGATATGACCAATGCCAGTCGCACGAGCTTGCTAAATATACGAAGCGGGCAGTGGGATGATGAATTGCTGAGCCTATTTAATGTGCCGCGGCAGATTTTGCCCGAGGTGCTCGACAATGTCGCTGAGTATGGTGAGATTGATGCCGCTTTGTTTGGGTTTGCGGCGCCGATCCTTGCAGCCATGGGGGACCAACAATCGGCGAGCTTCGGGCAGCGTTGCGTGTCGCGTGGGCAGATGAAGTCGACCTATGGCACGGGGTGCTTTGCGTTGATGAATACGGGTGATGAGCTCGTTCTGTCACAAAACCGTCTTCTGTCAACTGTTGCCTATTCCCTGTCTGGCGCACGTAGCTATGCGCTGGAGGGTAGTATCTTTATGGCCGGGGCGATTGTGCAATGGATGCGCGACAATATGAAGTTTTTCGCGCATGCCACAGAGAGCGAAGCCTTAGCCCAGGCTGCCGACCCTCATAACCATGTCATTATGGTTCCCGCCTTCACCGGACTTGGGGCGCCGCATTGGGATCCGACCGCGCGTGGAACTTTGCTGGGTATGACCCGCGATACGGGCGTGGCTGAGATCGTGCGCGCGGGGCTAGAGAGCGTGAGCTTGCAAACGCATGATCTGCTCACGGCTTTGACTGCTGATATGGGCGGGCAAATTGAAAATTTGCGAGTTGATGGTGGGATGGTTGCGAATAATTGGTTTGCGCAAAACCTTGCCGATATTACGGACTTGCAGGTTGAGCGGGGCGACATGTTGGAGACGACGGCGCTCGGCGCCGCCTATTTAGCCATGCTGGGCGCTAAAATTGTGGCGCGGCCAGAGGATTTGTCGGTACAAGCGACTGCAACCCGTGTTTTTAAACCGAGTATGGCACCCGCCGATCGTGAGGCGCGGTTGTCACTATGGGCGAAAGGTGTACGAAAGGCGCGGCGTCAGGTTAGTTGACAGCGTCCCCAGCGCCAAGCAAACTGATAAAATCTATAAGGAGTCAGTCATTATGTCAGCAGCATTAGAAATTACGTCGGTAAAAAATATGGTTAGCCCAGAAGAATGGCAG
>CBFHZM010000123.1:0-1205 GCA_965660195.1 Alphaproteobacteria bacterium | reverse complement strand
TGCGCTGGCCATTGCTGATGTCCGCCGCGCCGTCGCCATGTTTCACAAGGTTAATGTTCCCGTCTTGGGGCTAGTGGAAAATATGGCATATATCGACCTTCCGACGGGCGACACAATGCAGCCATTTGGCGCGCCGATCGATGAAACCCTGCTCGAGGGCCTAAACATAACACGCCTCGCACAACTGCCCCTAGCGCCGAGCTTGCAAACCGTGATAGCCGACGGGCAGTCGATTTTCTCAAGCCCCGAGACCGCTGATCTGGCAGCACAATTCACAACACTTGCAACCCACAGCTTAAAAGAAATCTAGGATACAGAAACATGACCGACGCCGAAACGCCCGCAAAGAAGGCCTACCGCCTGCTGACTGGCCCCGATGACGCGGCTTTTTGCGAACGCGTATCAGAAGCCTTACGCAATGGTTACGCCTTGTATGGACAACCCGTTATGACCGAGCGCAGCGATGGACGAATTTGGGTCGCCCAAGCGGTGATTTTGAAAGACCTTTAAAACCCAGATCCTACCCAGCTAACGCAACTTTTTCTGTAAATCGATAAAGCTAAAATTGGCGCTATCCCCCAGACCAGCGGTGTGCGTCTCGTGGCGAATCTCGACCCAATCCTCAGGGCGCGACAAGGTAAAAAACGTATCCCCTTCGGGGTTGTCGTGAACCCGTGTCAAATGCACCACCTCGGCCTGATCCTCAAATAAGCGGTAGATTTCACCACCACCGATAATCATCGCGCAGTCTCCCTCGACCGCTGCGATTGCGGTTTCTGGTGATGTCACCCAGGTCGCGCCGTCAGCTGGCGCGTCACTATTGCGACTGATCACGATATTTTGTCGCCCCGGCAAAGCGCGACCAATCGAGGCCCATGTCTTGCGCCCCATAATAATCGCATGTCCCATGGTGATTGCTTTGAAATGCTTAAGATCGCTCGGTAGCCGCCACGGCATATCGCCTTGATGACCAATTACGCCATTTTCAGCAACCGCCACCACCATGTGAATTTTACAGCTCATACCGCCACTGGGGCCGCGATATGGGCGTGCGCGTCATAGCCCTCGAGGCTGAAATCCTCGTAAACAAAGCCAAATATATCCCGCACGGCAGGATTAATGCGCATTTGCGGCAAGGCTTTCGGTTCCCGGCTAAGCTGTTTCGCCACTTGATCGAAATGATTATGATAAATATGTGCGTCGCC
>CBFHZM010000122.1:0-1408 GCA_965660195.1 Alphaproteobacteria bacterium | reverse complement strand
ACGGCGGGGATAAGGCCTTGCTCGCATTTTACTGTTCATGCAAAATGACAGCATGAATTCGCCCGTCATGTCGTCACCGCCCTCTTGGCAAAACTGGTCGCGGTCTTTGCCGCCATCGACGGCGCAAATCAGAGCGCCCGAAACGCTGGAAGATCTGAGATCTCTTGTTCAATCCAGCAGCATCTTGCGCCCTGTCGGGGCTGGTCATAGCTGGACGGGCCTCGTGCCGAATGATGATGTGATTGTTGATATGCGCCATTTTGCGACTGTGTCGGATAATACGCCCTGCGCCGATGGCGCGCGGATATGGTTGGGTGCAGGCGCTAGTTTGCACGATCTATCAAGCCAGCTGGCGTCACAAAATCTGGCCTTTCGTAATCTCGGCGACATTGATGTCCAGAGCCTAGCTGGTGCTATCAGCACCGCCACCCATGGCACCGGCAGAACTCTGCCGTGCTTAGCGGCGGAGATCACTGGCATCCGCTTAATCGATGGTGTCGGCGAGGTGGTTGAAATCAGCGCGACGCAAAATGCGGACATGTTACCCGCAGCGCAGGTGGCGCTCGGGAGCTTGGGGGTTTTCACGGCGATAGAAATGCAAGTGGTGCCGTCCTATCGCTTGCATCGGCAAGTTTGGTTTGCCCCTTTTACGACCTTAATAGCGGATGCAGAAATGCTCTGGCAGACGCATCGTAATTTTGAATTTTTTTATATTCCTTTTTCTGATCACGCGATGGCGATTACTCATGATGTCACTACCGCAGACACGACACCACGGCCACCGGATGAGAGCGATGCAGTATTGCGGCAATTAAAACTTCTGCGCGATGTTGGGCGCTGGCTGCCACCCCTACGACATTGGTTACTGCGTAAGGCGATTGCCAGTGCACCGCGTGAAAATGTCATTGGAGATAGTTGGCGCTTGCTCGCAAGTCAGCGCAATACCCTGTTCAATGAGATGGAATACCATATCGATGCAGATCGCGGTCTCGATTGCTTGGCTGAGGTCGTCCACTGTATTGAAAGCAAATATCGTGACGTATTTTTCCCGATCGAGGTACGCCGCACGGCCGCCGATACGGCGCTGATGTCACCTTTTAGGAGTGGCGAAAAAATCTCGATCGCGGTGCATTGTTATCACCGTGACGCTTATATGGCTGTGTTTACTGATGTCGAGGCGATTTTTAAGCGTTATGGGGGCAGGCCGCATTGGGGCAAGATGCATAGTATGACCCACCGCGAAATGCGAGCATCTTATCCGGGCTTCGAAACTTTTGATCGAATTCGCCGTCAGCTCGATCCACAACGGCGGTTTATAAATGCTTATTTGGCCAAGCTCTGGGGGGAAGACGCATGCGCTTAACACATTCTTATTTCCAATCGGTCGAGGCAGCTTTACACAAGGCCC
>CBFHZM010000121.1:0-1429 GCA_965660195.1 Alphaproteobacteria bacterium | reverse complement strand
GTGTGATCATAAGATGATGCATGCCCGAAGGCGTTATGCCCAGATCGGTTATCTTGATTGGACTTTGCGAATTGAAGCAAGCAAAGGAGAGCGCCGTTAGCGCGACTTTTGTATTGGTTGGATCGGCTTGCGCAACGGGGCAGTCGCGATCGAGTTGCTCGACACGGATCGCCGCCAAGCGCGCGCTACGCGCTTCATCGCTGAGATCCGACGGCAGGCTGATATGGGCGTCGATCGTTTGCTCTGTCCATGTCCAATGCGACAGCAAGCTACTGTTGGCGTGCGCGGCCGACATAAAGAGGCACATCAGGCCGATCAGCAGGGTGAAACAACGCATGTTAATTCCCGAAGCTTAAAATCGTGGCTTTATCGCGTAAATTAGCCAAAAGGCGGGCGCGCGTTTGTCGCATAGCTTTTTGCTCCAGGATGTTGCGCACTTGATCCGTAACTTCGGCGTAACTCGGTGTCGGCATGTTTTGACGCTCGGCAACATTCAAGAAATACCAACCCTCGCCGAAGCGAAAAGCATCGGTAATGGTTCCGGCCTGCAATTGTACGGCGACTTGCAACAGACCAAGTGGCACTATGCTCTTCAGCCGCTCGACCAAAACCAGGCGTCGTGGCGGGTTAAAGGCGGCTTCTTGTCCATATTGTTTTTGCGCCGTTGCAAAATCCATCCCCCCCTTTAACGCCGCTCGTACCGTGTCGAGCAAGGACAGCGCTTCCTCACCCTCGACTTGTGGCGCTTCTGCGGCCGCGAGTGGTAGGTATAAAAGCTCGATGTGCAAAGCTTGCGCAGTAGCAAATTTATCCTTGTTTAAAGCGTAATAGTTTTGAAGCTCTTCTTCGGCGACTGGCAGAAGGGCAAAAAGATGTGCTTGCCGCACCAAAAGCCTTGCCTCCAGCGCTTGCTGCGCAATCGCATCATCCGCGATCAAATCTGTGCGCTCCGCTTCTTGCAACAATAGTTGTTGATCAATCGCCTGTCGCAGCTCCGCGTCACTGACGCTGCCATCACGATCTGCATCTGCCACCTGTTTGGCGATTAAGGTACCATTGACCGCGGCAATCGTATCCTCGTTTTTGCCAACGGCTCGCGGTTTTTGGCTGGCCAGAACGGCTATGATAATCCCCAGAAGTACGGCGATCAGCAAAAGGCGATGGGCAATAATATCAGTTTGCGACATGAGACGAGTTTCTTCTGACCAGCGAGTTATGATAGAACTCTCCTTACAGGAGAGAGCTATAGGACTTCGATATGCTGTTTAACCAAGAAAAAGCAAAAAGTGAAGTGCGCACTGAGGCGCAGGACGAAATATCGTCGTTTGACGAGAATTTGGCCTCGTGTCTGTCACGGCTTGACGGGATCGTAGCACATTATCGCGATAATCCTCTGCCGCATTTTAAGACTTATAACCATGCGTCACAT
>CBFHZM010000120.1:0-1463 GCA_965660195.1 Alphaproteobacteria bacterium | reverse complement strand
AACAGTGCTGAAATTTTGCGAGTGCAGGCTTACTTCCGGCTCAAGTTTCAAAATGACCATATTCAGCTGCGTCGAAGTGCGAAAGAAGATATGGTCGAGGTCTATGTGGCAGACGAGTTTATTGGTACTTTATTCCGTGACGAGGATGAAGGCGAAGTTTCGTACGACTTTAATATGGCAATCCTCGAATTTGATCTGCCAACGGTCTAAGTTTATTTAGCCAGTCGCGCTTCTGCTCTGAAACTGCGTAGTAATTCTGTTAAGCCTTGATTGATTGCTTGCCAGTCATCGAGATAGCGATCGGGGAAGCGAAATACCGCTTGCGCTGTGCGGCCAATCAGAATGCGTCCCGTACACCAAGTAGCGCCATTGGTCTCAGCTGAACAAATATAAAAAGGACTGCCGATCGTTTCAGGCGTTGCGATGCTCGGTTGAAAAAACAAAGACGAGGCGTAAGCGCTATCGGCGACAAAGGTGCCCTTACGCAATCCGTTAGCAAGTGTCTCGACCTGTGGCGAAAGTTGCGGCAGGAAAACATCGGAGAGCAAAACCGATGGCGGCAGATTTTTCTCCACCGGTAAAATTGAGATTAGCAGAAGTCGTGAGCTAGCCTCGAGATTCGTAAAGGCCTCAGCTTGATCTTTGCTATAGCCACTCATTTCTGGAAGTAGGGCATGTAACTCTATGCTTTCTGCCTCGCTTTCCCAGCGGTTGCGGCCATAGCGGGTGTAACTCGCGGGAATAGCGAATAAGGTACCGCCAACTTCAGCCCGAATATCCGACTGCTGTGCCGTTGGCCCATAAGACAGGCCTCGAATTTGATCCAGCGAGGGGCCGAAAAAATACAGCAACACGGCAATAATCGCGGCCAAGAATGAAAACAAAAATATCGCGAGAAGCTTCCAAATCGGCCATTCTTCTTCGACGACGTTGCCAAACAGGCGCTTAATCATGTTTTACGTTTCCTCATAAAATTACTGGATTTTCTTACCATTCTTCGCCACCATACCGCCAGATCAGAGACGTTCAAAGATAAAAAGGATAATCTTATGACACTGTACCAGCTCGGGGATAAATCACCTCAACTTCCCGATAACGGCGCCGCATGGGCCGCCGACACTGCACAACTCATTGGCGATATTCAGTTGATGGAAAATGCTAGTGTCTGGTTTGGAGCTGTTTTGCGCGGCGATAATGAGCGGATTACAGTTGGGCCATCGTCCAATATTCAAGATGGTTCAGTGTTGCATACCGATATGGGTTTCCCTCTGACGCTGGGCTCGCATGTCACCGTTGGGCATATGGCCATGCTGCATGGTTGTACGGTCGGTGATAATAGCCTGGTGGGTATCGGTGCGACGATTTTAAACGGCGCCAAGATTGGGCGTAATTGCTTGATCGGCGCACATGCTTTGATTGGTGAGGGAAAAGAAATACCCGATAACTCAATGGTACTGGGCATG
>CBFHZM010000119.1:0-1579 GCA_965660195.1 Alphaproteobacteria bacterium | reverse complement strand
TAGGTTCTATTTTCACCATCATCAAGCGTGTCACCTGGGGCTCCAGCTTCCAGGCCATCGGGCCCTTTATCCCTTACCGAAACGACTCCATTCTCTCTAATTGTGAGGGAAGAGCCTTTAAAGTCTTGAAAAATTCTTGGCCTGAAACTACCGGCGTTTAAAGCTGTGCCATCCACTTGAACAAAATCATTTGCGGCAAAAGACCAATTGGAGACGTCGAAGCTATTTATATAGTCTGTGGCATCTACGGTAACGGTAGACCTACTATCAGTATTTACAATGTAAAATTGTGAAGGGGGAGCGCCAATAAGGGCGCCTGGCATCGTGCTTGGCATGTAGATTTGGTAAGTATCTGCCAAGCTCTTTCCACTAACTGAAATCGCTAAAGCTAAACTGAATAAGACTATTCTTTGCATTCCTAAATTCCTTTGCACTCATATTGATACAAATCAACGTAAGCTAAACCCTGACACATAAGTATTACGCGATGCGCGATAAACCAGGACGTTTTGTATAAAGCTATAGCGGTAACGCTGATGGCTACTCAACGTTAGGCAAAAGTAAATAAGAATGATCTTCGCCGCCGGCATTTCAGGACTATTGGGGTGGTCATCACCCCGATGTCGGCCGGCGCTTGATACCGCCTTATAGCTATGTGCAGTCACACGCGATAGCCGAGATTTGCGATGCTACGAGTGCCGCATCGGGCCTCGCGTCCACCAGCCTCGATGGCATCGTGACGGTACATTTTCCCGACCTCGCCGCGGCGCAAAAACAACTTGCCGATGAACGCGTGGCAGCTGAAGCCCTTGAAGATGAGGCCCGTTTTATCGATCACGCCCGCGTCCAATTTGGACTATATAGTTGTGAGATGATATAACTCCTCGTTGACTTTGTGCACTCACGAAAACATGGCCGCAAAAGCGCCCATGGTTTTAATCCAGTGCACATATAGCCAAAGCCGGCCAAACGCGATATATAAACGCCATCGCACCCGTAGCTCAGCTGGATAGAGCGCTGCCCTCCGAAGGCAGAGGTCAGAGGTTCGAATCCTCTCGGGTGCGCCAATCATTTCAATAGCGATCGTGATCGTTCATCCAATTTAATGGCAAAAATACAGCTCTCTCATCGTTCTATTTCAGAGACTCCGAGCTCTGATTCTCAGAGGTAGTTTTTGTGCAAGGTATGTCGAATTGAGTACGCGAAAAGGGCCTGATGAGAGGATCGATTTGTATGACGATGAGCGGAATACTTTATTTAAGCGTCCTGGATATAAGCACCCTACCTGATATGCCGCCATGTTCACGGTTTGGTTATTTGGTTTCAAACGATCATTTGAGCTTTGAAAAAACGCCTACAGGACGACACTAGAGGTAAGGCCACTGGACGCCATTAGCGCAACAGCAGGTAGCGTTTCCAGCCCCTTGAACATATCCCTAACTTTTAGTCGCCGCGTTGGGAATAGCCATCATTATTGGCCCAAATATCATGATGTCCGAAGCTTGGTCAGCTTCACGTAATCTTTGAGTATAAATTAGCACCCCTCCTCGAGAGGGGCGACCAACTCGGAGCTGTTTAC
>CBFHZM010000118.1:0-1755 GCA_965660195.1 Alphaproteobacteria bacterium | reverse complement strand
AGGATATATCCGCCGACAATGTCGTTATATCGTCGAAGCTGGCTGACGCCGAAATTACTTATACGGGCGCCGGGCAAATTGCCGATACAGCTCGCATGGGTTGGTTGAGCACGCTCATCCGGGTCGTGGCACCGGTTTAGAACGCACTCCTCTGCGCGCACTGCGTCCAGTCTGTCTGGTTTTTACATTCGCTGCATTCAACGCTGCGCAAGCTGACCGTTTAAAAGATATCAGCTCAGTGGCTGGGGTGCGTTCGAACCAGCTCGTCGGCTACGGCGTCGTGGTTGGTTTGGCTGGGACTGGTGATGGTAATACGCGTCTGACCTTGCAAACGATACAATCCATTGTCTCGCAGTTTGGTCAGTCGACGGATATCTCTGGTATTAAAGGGAAAAATGCTGCCTCGGTTATGGTGACTGCCGATCTGCCGCCTTTTGTAAAGCCTGGGCAAAATATCGATGTCACGGTATCGACTTTAGGCGAGGCTAAATCTCTGCGCGGTGGCACGCTTTTGATGACGCCGTTACTTGGTGCCGATGGTCAGACCTATGCGATCGCGCAAGGCAACCTTGTGGTCGGCGGTTTGGGTGTTCAGGCCGGAGATGGCTCCAGCGTCAGCGTTAATATTCCGACAGTGGGGCGGATACCGCGTGGTGGTTCGGTTGAGCGCATTGTCGATACACCGTTTTTAAATACAGAGTATATGGTGCTCAATCTGCACCAGAGTGATTTTTCGACCTCTTACCGCGTCGCTGAGGCAATTAATGATCTGGTGCAGGATCAAATAGCCACGCCGCTAGACGGTACGTCGGTGCGCGTAAGGGCGCCGCAAGATGCTGCCCAGCGCGTCGCATTTATGAGCTTGATCGAAAATGTCGAGGTTGACCCAGCGCGTCCGGCGGCCCGCGTCGTCGTGAATTCGCGTACGGGCACCATTGTGATCGGCGGTGATGTGCGGGTGACGCCGGCAGCGGTGACGCACGGTAATTTAACGGTGCAGGTTAAGGAAGACCCGCAGGTTAATCCAACACAGACTGTGATCGCCAATGATAATCAAATCGCAGCCGTACCCGATGGCGCGGTGGTAACACCCGACAGCGAAATTGATGTTGTGGCTGATCCGGCGCGAGCATTCTTGTTTGATCCGGGGGTTGAGCTGTCCAACATTGTCGATTCCATCAATGCTGTTGGTGCTACCCCTGCAGATCTGGTCGCCATTTTGGAAGCATTGCGCGAGGCTGGTGCCTTGCGGGCTGAATTGGTTATTATTTAGGAGGCGTCGTGGATAGCCAATTACCGTCTCTCGCTTATCTAAAGTCTAGCCCCGGGGTCAAGATGGCGCCGGGTTCGCCTGCGTTTAATGAGGTTTTGCGCGGCGTTGCTGAGGAATTCGAAGCGATTTTCGCCCAGCAAATGATCAAGCAAGCCCGCGATAGTAAGCTCGCAGATGATCTCTTTGGCGGCACGGGTAATGAGACTTTCAAAACCATGTTGGATGAGGAATATGCGCGAAAAATGGCACATGGCTCCTCGCTCGGTATCGCCGATGCCTTAGTCCAGCAACTCAGCCCCCAAAAACCGATGACGCGGGGTCGATAGAACATGGCAAGTCTTTTTGATATCGCAAAAAGTGGTGTTCAGTCTTACCGTCAAGCCTTGGCGGTGACGGGGCAAAATATTGCCAATATTAATACCGATGGCTACAAGCGCCGCGATGCTTCACTTGAAGAGGTCACCGCCAGCCAAGGTGGGGTG
>CBFHZM010000117.1:0-1815 GCA_965660195.1 Alphaproteobacteria bacterium | reverse complement strand
AGCAGAGCCTCGCGGCCATCGCGCACGCAAATTCGCAAAAAAACTAGACCAGCACTGTCGTCCCCATGGCGGGCAATTGTGACCTGCCCGCCTTGTAACTCAACATGGCGACGATAAGCGTCGACCCACAGTTTTGCTTTGATATGCATGATCTCTGCTTAGCATGATCATCGGCGATGACAAACCCGCGCTTGAGATTTGCGTGTAGACGCATTAGGTTCGGGTGCCAGACGTGAGCCTTTGTATTTAACGGATAAGATATGACTTTGGATCAATTGATCGATGACTTTGCCCTGTTTGACGACTGGGAAGACCGCTACAAATATATTATTGAGCTCGGACAGTCGTTAACGCCATTGTCAGCCGAGGAACATAGCGACGGTTACAAAGTGCCAGGCTGTGTCAGCCAAGTCTGGCTGGTAACAGAACAGCGCGGCGACCAGCTGATGTTTCGCGGCGACAGCGATGCGCATTTGGTGAAGGGCCTGATCGCAATTTTGTTAATTCTGTTCAGCAATAAGTCGGCCGAAGATATTTTGGCCCTGGATGCCGCAGCCGCCTTCCAACGTCTAGGCCTGAAAGAGCATTTGACCCCGCAGCGGTCGAACGGCTTTGCCTCGATGGTTCAACGCATCCGTAAAGACGCTGAAGCCTCCCGCGCAGTCTGAAAGCCATAAAACACAGCCAAGCGCCCCAAAGCGAACTTCAATATGACTTTTCCCGAGCGCGCTGGTAGGGCAAACAGCGCCTCACTGGCTTGCAAACTTTGCTCATGGCAACAGGCCTCGACGAGCATATCGGATAGGCCGGGCCCAACATAATCAAGCGCATTATATAGGCGACGGCGTGCATCTAGCGCCGCCAGCGGCAAACTTTCATGCCCCGCTGGTCGCCGCGCTTTGTTCCGTCCAACGCGCTCGCTCCAATCCATCGTCATCCGTCCGGTCATATGGGCTTGCTCATAGTCTTGCCGCAAAACCTTGGCAGCGGCGGTCTCCTGCTCACTTAAAGCAAATCGACCACCCTTTTTACTTGTTAACCAGTCAATTGCCGACCCACTGACATTGCGCCGCTGCACAACACCTGTCGCATCGCGACGTGTCTCAATAATTTGATGTTGCGCGATGATGCCACCAATTTGCCGCCTGAGCGACGCAAAGCCCAAGTCGGAAACCAGCCATTTTTGTTCCACCTTCTGATTGAGCAGCCCTGCGCGACACCATTCCTCTATAATGTGGGCGTCAAAAGCAAGCACCTTCAGCCCTTTCTTGCTGTTTCGCGGGTTGGGGATGCTGGCGACTGATTTCGCCTCAACTACCCCAACCTTAAGAAGTGATTTAGCGTATTGGCGCCAAATTCGGTCGGCCTCAGGGGTCATTGCATTTCTCCATTTATACTCTCATACATGGCTAACAACGCCAGTTCCGAGAAACTTAGAAATTTGTCAAACTTGGCATCATCGCGCATATCCTCAATTTTTCGAAAAGCATCGGCCACCGTCGTACGATGCCGCGTGAGTTGCTTAGCAATAAAGGTTGATTTCAGACCAAACGTTGTGTTGCAAATATATTGGGCATTTTGACGAAGTAAGCACACCCGATCCGACATGCGGCCGCCCGACGTTAGATAGCTCGATTTTATCCGTCCTTGCGCCGCAATTAGCGCATAAACCTGCCAAAACTTTGCACAATCTTCGAGTTGGTGCGCAACCGACAGCGCCGCCAAACTATGATTGGTCACATGTTTTTTATTCCGCCCTAAATATGTCATGTTTTCTTATTCTATTTTTGTCGCCTTAAACTACATACCAGTTCT
>CBFHZM010000116.1:0-1870 GCA_965660195.1 Alphaproteobacteria bacterium | reverse complement strand
AAGGCGCAACAGCGTATTGCTTGTTTTCGTTTATCTGCTGAGCAATTATAGTTTTCGCATAATTAATATTATGTAAAATATAATACTATATAGAGCTAGTATGAATATATTAATATGCAGCATCTGCATATAAAATACCTTATAAATACCAGATGCTTATAGGATGAATTAACAGCAGTTTAAGAGCTTAGGTATCCAAATCACCAAGCTGGCCCACGATTTCCAAACCATCATAAGCTGGTCGGATATGTGGCGGCAATTCGCGGCATAACTCATCATAGTCTAGATCAATATGCAGATTGGTGAGCACAGCTTGTTTGACGCCGAGCATCTCAATCATAGCCAAAGTCTTATCTAAATGAAAATGCGTCGGATGCGGTTCGCGGCGCAAAGCATCTACCACCCAAATGTCAACGCCTGCGAAACTATCAAAGCTTTTAACCGGTAAATCACTAATATCGCTGGAATAAGCAATATTCCCGATGCGAAAGCCCAGGCTGTCAATATTGCCATGTATTTGTTGAAACGGTACCACCGTCATGCTGCCGGCAGCGCCATTTATGATAATGGGCGCCAGATCGCGCCCGATCATGTGATTTTCTAATATCGGAGGATAATCCGAACCATGAGGTGTCGAAAAACAATAGCCGAAGCGCGACTCGAGCGTTCGCGATGTTGCTTCGTCCATCCAAACATCTAGGCGTTTGCGCCGCTCATATACCATAGCTCGCAAATCATCTATCCCGTGCGTTTGATCGGCATGGTCATGCGTGAACAAGACAGCATCAACAAAACCTGTCGCAGCGTCGAGTAATTGAGCACGCATATCGGGCGAACAGTCGATTAAAACATCGGTGCGCGTCCCATCTAGAGCCCGACGCGTCACCAGCGCCGAGCAACGCCGTCTCCGATTGCGCGGTTGGTCAGGATTACACGCGCCCCAATCACCGGTAATTCGTGGTACGCCGCCCGAAGACCCACAACCCAATACAGTAAAAATAAAATCCATTGCTATTCATCAATCATTAAGGATCTGGTTCATATGAAAAGGCTGGTCGGCCTTCAAGGGCACGCTATCGCCCCAAAGAGCGTTATTCGCCAGCGCCGTATCAAAAAATTCAATAAGCTTCTGAATTTTACCATCGTCAATGGTGAAAATATGCGCATAGGTCTGGTTGTAATCACGGCCAGTTTTCGCCTTGCCGAGATTATTTGCAATCGCCACAACGCGATCACCCTCGGCGCAGATGATTTCATGGCTACTGCAAAATGTAATCTCTTGTGGGTCAACACAACTAAACACACCAGGAATGATGTAGCTCAAGAAATTGTCTTTTCCGACATAGCGCCCGGCAAGCACGCCATCCGCCGCTGGAACAATAAGCTCAAATTTTTCCCCCAGCACGGCTTCAAGAGCGACAGCATCGCCTTCTTTCACAGCCTCATAAAAAGCTGCAACGATTTGCTTTCCGTCCATGAACGCCTCCTCAGTCAGAATTAGAAGTCTAGACATATTCGGGGCCTGTTCAAGAGAATGCCGATAAGACGTCGTTTTAACTTCCGGCGCATGAACAGAAATTGACATTAAGGTCGGTGTTGCTCGGAGCGTTTGCTTGACACGATTTTTTGCAAACCGTACAGTCGTTCTGTATCTAAAGCGTGGTCGCGTCCAATAAGATTTAACGTCACCGAGCCCCGCTTTTACTTCAAGTGTTTTTTTGCTTTGCCTAGGTCACGCCGCGTGGGGATTAGTTCCAGGCTGTTTGCATGTTGATCGACCGTGCGCCTTGCATGTTGAAACAGGGAGCATGGGTGTAACAGACAAAAATTTGGAGCCTGCATGTTTCGGATCTTTTCAGGACATACCTAT
>CBFHZM010000115.1:0-1899 GCA_965660195.1 Alphaproteobacteria bacterium | reverse complement strand
CTGCTGTCATGCGCTCGACAAATACATCAGCCGTATCTTTGCCAACAGGGACAGCAACTGGCAACGCCATGCAACGCTCACCGGCTGAGCCATAAGCCGCGCCCGAGAAGTCAGCAATGACCTGATCCATATCGGCGTCAGGCATAATAATTCCGTGGTTTTTAGCCCCACCCATCGCCTGCACCCGTTTACCATTGGCGGTTCCAGTTTGATAAACATAATGCGCGATATCGGACGAGCCGACGAAACTTACAGCTTTAATGTCTGGGTTGGTCAAGATCGCATCAACCACCTCTTTATCGCCATTAACAACGTTCAAAACGCCTTCTGGAGCGCCGGCTTCGAGAAACAATTCCGCCAGTCGCATGGGCACGCTTGGGTCTTTCTCAGAGGGCTTCAAAATAAAGGTGTTGCCGCAGGCTATTGCGACACCAAACATCCACATTGGAATCATGGCAGGGAAGTTAAACGGCGTAATACCAGCCGCAACGCCCAGCGGTTGGCGCATCGCATAAATATCAATCCCAGGCCCTGCGCCCTCGGTATATTCACCTTTCAACAAATGCGGAATACCGCAGGCAAATTCGATGACTTCCAAACCACGTTGAATGTCGCCTTTTGAGTCCGCGACGACCTTACCATGCTCGCTCGACAACATTTCGGCAAGCTCATCCATGTTGGCTTCCAGCAATGCTTTGAAATTAAACATCACGCGGGCGCGGCGTTGTGGGTTGGTTGCCGCCCAAGCTGGCTGAGCCTTCACGGCTTTCGCGACCGCAGCATCAAGCTCACTCGCCGTCGCCAGAGAAACTTTCGCCTGCACTGCACCCGTGCTTGGATTAAAAATATCAGCAAAGCGCCCTGAGGTACCTTTTACACTTTTTCCATCAACAAAATGGTGAATTTCGCGCATTTTCTATCTCCATTGAAAATTTAGCGCTAAACTAGAGACACGATCGGCAAAGATCAACTGGTCAAACAGCGAGAAAATTCTTGATTACCATGCATCGCCTTTCTCCCCCGTTGCGTCTTTCCCAAACATGAAAGACCTGTTCTCGAGTGAAGAAAAACCAGCTTGGGGCGCGCCATTCAGCGTTAAAGTTACCCCGAAAGCGCGCCATGCGGCGCTTCGGGTTGAGCAGAATGATGGCCAGTTTCATGTCAGTGTCAGCGTCACGGCAGCGCCCGAGAATGGTAAGGCCAATACCGCGGTGATCGCCGCATTGGCCGATGCCTTTGGGGTTGCTAAATCACAAGTGGAACTGATCCGCGGTGCACATGGACGCCACAAACTGTTCTTACTGCGAGAGAAATAAAGCCTATTCGGCAGCCTTCATAGCAGCCAAATAGATCGAGTTCTTTGGCGTGGAAAACAGCTTCTCAACCATTGGAATAAAAAACTCCAGTGGCTCGCTCTTATAATCAGGGTCAAAAGCGGCCTGATCATATTTATGGCAGAACTCGGCGCAGTGGTCGTAATATTCGTGGCCTTTGAAATTATCGCGCAAATTGCGGTCTAATCCCAAATAATGGAAGAAATAATAGCCTTGGAAAACGCCATGATTAGCGACCATCCATAAATTCGCCTCGCTAACGAAAGGCTTTAAAATCGCGGCGGCAACATCAGGGTGGTTCATGCTACCCAGCGTATCACCAATATCGTGTAATAGAGCGCAGACTGTATATTCCTCGTCGCGGCCATCGCGCCAAGCTCGTGTTGCGGTCTGCACCGAGTGTTCGAGGCGATCGACCGGGAAACCGCCAAAATCGCCATCGAGAATTCTAAGATGCTCGATCACGCGCCCAGCAAGCCCCTTATTGAAGGTGATGGCTGATTTCTGAATGATCGACCAGTCTTCCTGCGTCCCTTCAACCATGTTCTTAAAAACAGCGCGTTCA
>CBFHZM010000114.1:0-1909 GCA_965660195.1 Alphaproteobacteria bacterium | reverse complement strand
ATATCTCGATCTCGGCGGCGGTTTGGGCGTGGATTATACCGGCGAACATACGGCGACCGAGAATTCTACCAATTACACGCTCGACGAATATTGCGCCAATATTATCGAAACAGTGAAATTTGCGATGGATGAGGAAGAAATCGATCATCCCACCATTATCACCGAAAGCGGGCGCGCCTGTGTCGCGCAATCCTCTTTGCTGATTTTTAATGTTTTGGAAGCCACGCATTTTGACAGTGATGTGCCGGTTGATGCCGACCCGAATGATCATCAATTGATTGAGAACATGCTTGGGATCACTAGCTATCTGAACGAAAAGCGCGTTCAAGAATGTTGGAATGACTTGGTTTATTATCGCAACGAAGTCAGGGCTTTATTCCGCCGTGGTCAAGTAAGCCTGCGCGAGACGGCCAAGGCCGAGCGCATTTACCTCTATATGATGAAGCGCATTAAAGCGCTGGTGATGTCCGACGATGTGCTGAATGATGAGTGGCGCGAAGCACTCGATCAAGTCGCAGATATTTACCACTGTAATTTTTCTCTATTCCAGAGCCTCCCCGATGTTTGGGCAATTAACCAGATCCATCCGATTGCGCCGATCCATCGTCTGCATGAAACCCCATCGCGGCGCGCTATTTTGAGTGATATCACCTGCGATAGCGATGGGCGGATCGATCGTTTTGTGCTTGAGGAGGGGATATCTGGAACACTTCCCGTGCACGAGCTGAACGATCAGGATGATTACTATCTCGGTGTGTTCTTTGTCGGGGCCTATCAAGAAACGCTTGGCGATTTGCATAATTTGTTCGGCGATACGCATATCGCGACCATTGAGCTGCGCGATGATGGTGGCTTTGACTTGCGCCATGAACAAGAAGGCGACACGGTTTCGGAAGTATTAACTTATGTCGAATTTGACCCGCGCCGGATGTTGGATACCTTTAAAACGATTGTTGAGCGCGCGGCCGTTGCGGGACAAATTGATCCCCAAGATCGCCGCGAGATGATTGCGGCTTTTAAGGACAGTGTTAACGGCTACACTTATTTTGAACATTAATCGAGGGTAAAATTATGGCAAATGTTTTGGTTATTGGGGCCGGCGGTGTCGGATCTGTCGCGGTTCACAAAATGGCGATGTCCTCCGATATTTTTAAGTCGGTAACGCTTGCCAGTCGGCGCGTTGAGAAGTGCGATGCCATTGCCAAAAGCGTAGATCAGCGGACGGGACAAAAAATTGCAACGGTTGCCCTGGATGCAGACAATGTTGCCGACACCGTCGCGGTCATCAATAAAGTGCAGCCTGATTTGGTGGTAAATCTAGCTCTGCCTTATCAAGACTTGGCAATCATGGATGCCTGTCTCGAGACAGGGGTGGACTATTTGGACACGGCCAATTACGAGCCGCGCGACGAGGCGAAGTTCGAATATCATTGGCAGTGGGCTTATCAGGAGCGCTTTGCTCAAAAAAATATCATGGCGCTTTTAGGATCGGGTTTTGACCCCGGCGTGACCAATGTCTTTACGGCCTACACGAAAAAGCACCTGGTGTCCGATATGGAATATCTCGATATTCTCGATTGCAATGGTGGCGACCATGGACAGCATTTCGCGACCAATTTTAATCCCGAGATTAATATTCGCGAAGTCACAGCCGCTGCCCGTCATTGGGAGTCTGGTGCTTGGGTTGAAACCCCCGCCTTGTCGACAAAGCACAGTTTTGACTTCCCCGAGGTTGGCCCTCGCAACATGTATCTCATGTATCATGAAGAGCTTGAATCTCTGGCAAAGAATTTCCCCGAACTAAAGCGCGCGCGTTTTTGGATGACCTTTGGCGACAATTATTTGAAGCATCTTGAAGTTCTGCAAAATGTTGGACTGACGTCGATCGAGCCGATTGTCTATGAAGGCA
>CBFHZM010000113.1:0-2582 GCA_965660195.1 Alphaproteobacteria bacterium | reverse complement strand
GCGAAAGGCGATAAAGCCGATGAGGCGAAGGCAGCAGGTGCCGATATTGTTGGTGCTGAGGATCTGATGGAAATCGTTCAAGGCGGAACGATTGATTTTGATCGTTGTATTGCCACCCCTGATATGATGCCACTGGTTGGTCGTCTCGGGAAAATCCTTGGCCCACGTAATTTGATGCCGAACCCGAAAGTTGGCACCGTCACGACGGATGTCACGGAGGCGGTTCGTGCCGCCAAGGGTGGTGCTGTTGAGTTCCGTGTTGAGAAGGAGGGCATTATTCACGCTGGCGTGGGCAAGGCGAGCTTCTCTGAGGAGCAAATTTTAGGAAATGTGCAGGCGCTGGTCAGTGCTGTGCAAAAGGCTAAGCCGACAGGTGCAAAGGGTACTTATTTGCGGCGTATGGCCATTAGCTCGACCATGGGGCCGGGCGTGAAGGTTGACTTGTCAGGCATTGGGGCCTGATCCGAATTATCGCGCCATTGGGTGCGGTAAAGGGGGCTTCGGCTCCCACCTGTCCGAGATTACTGGTGTTTTGTTGGGTGAAGACCCGCGCGAAACTTAATATCCAGCATGAGACGGGATATCAGTTTTACAACACCCTCTTGGGGTGCTGGGGGCTGGACCCGGGACAGAGAGCGTTGTCTTTGTCTGCGAACCTTCGGGAAGCAGCTCGGATGACATCCTTGAACCGGCGGCGAGGTTTTTTCCGAACCGCCCCCAAGCGCACAGGGGTTGTGCGGATGGAGAGAGAAAGTGGATAGAGCTACAAAACAAGAGCTCGTGTCGCACTACGGAAGCGTTTTCGCTGACGCCGGTGTGATTGTCGTAACCCACTATTCCGGGCTTTCGGTGGCCGAGATCAGTGATCTTCGGAGCCAAATGGCCGAGGTTGGTGGCACTGTGAAGGTGACCAAAAACCGTCTGGTAAAACTCGCTCTTGCAGGTACGCCGGCTGAGGGTGCTAGTGACATGTTCACGGGCCCGACAGCGATTGCCTATTCTTCGGATCCTGTGGCGGCGCCACGGATCGCTGCTAAGTTCGCCAAGTCTAACGACAAATTGGTGATCATTGGCGGTTTGATGGATGGCAATGTCCTCGATGCGGACGGTGTTAAAACATTGGCTTCCTTGCCGTCACTCGACGAGCTACGGGGCAAATTGGTTGGTCTGCTCAATGCACCGGCAACGAAAGTTGCTGGCGTGTTGCAAGCACCGGCTGGTCAATTGGCCCGCGTTATGGGCGCCAAAGCTGCACAGGGAGAAGCCGCGTAAAGGCGGTTGCCCGGATATTTTTGATTGGAGAAAAAAATGGCTGATCTCGAAAAGATTGCTGATGAATTATCAAACCTAACTGTTCTGGAAGCTGCCGAACTGGCAAAACTTCTGGAAGAAAAATGGGGCGTGTCTGCTGCTGCTCCTGTTGCTGTTGCTGCTGCTCCAGCTGCAGGTGGTGATGCTGGTGCCGCCGAAGTGAAAGATAGCTTCTCAGTTATCTTGGCTTCTGCTGGCGACCAAAAAATCAACGTCATCAAAGAAGTACGCGGCCTGACGGGTCTTGGCTTGAAAGAAGCTAAAGACCTGGTTGAGGGTGCTCCGAAGGAACTCAAAGCTGATGTTCCAACTGCTGAAGCCAACGACATCAAGGCGAAACTTGAAGCTGTTGGTGCAACTGTCGAACTGAAATAGTTGCGTGACGGGCGTGGCGGGCAACCGCCACGCCGTCATTTAAGTTCATGCCCCCGGGCAAGGTTCGGACCCTAGGTCCAGATTCGCAAATAGAGGATGTCTCATGTCACACAGCTTTGCAGGTCGTAAACGTATCCGCCGCTCTTTTGGTCGTATCCCTCAAATTGTTGAGATGCCCAACCTGATCGAGGTTCAAAAGGAATCTTATGATCAATTCCTTCAGGTCAAGAACCCTGAGCAAGGACGCGACGAGCAAGGCCTAGAGGGCGTGTTCAAGTCTGTTTTTCCGATTGCGGATTTTGGCAATACGGCGCTTCTTGAGTTCGTATCTTATGAATTCGAAGCCCCAAAATATGATGTTGATGAATGCCAGCAACGCGGCATGACCTTCGCAGCGCCCCTCAAAGTCACACTCCGTCTGGTTGTGTTTGATGTCGACGAGGAGACAGGCGCGCGCTCAATCCGCGGCATTAAAGAGCAAGAAGTTTACATGGGCGATTTGCCCTTTATGACCAGTAACGGGACCTTCGTCGTAAATGGTACGGAGCGCGTTATTGTCTCGCAAATGCACCGTAGCCCGGGCGTATTTTTCGACCACGATAAAGGTAAAACCCATGCCTCGGGCAAGCTGTTATTTGCAGCACGGGTTATTCCTTACCGTGGTTCGTGGCTCGATTTTGAGTTCGACGCTAAGGATATCTTGCATGTCCGCATTGACCGCCGCCGTAAACTTCCGGCCACGGTCTTGTTGCACGCGCTTGATTATGCCTCGGATGAGATCCTCGGATTGTTCTATGGCAAAGTCTCTTATAAGCGCGTCAAAGAAGCATGGGAGACACCGTTTGTTGTTGAACAACGTCGCGGCAGCAAGCCCACATATGATCTGATTAACGCCA
>CBFHZM010000112.1:0-2656 GCA_965660195.1 Alphaproteobacteria bacterium | reverse complement strand
CATACATGACAACCCTGCTTGTCG
Source organism: Alphaproteobacteria bacterium (assembly GCA_965660195.1). GTDB lineage: Bacteria > Pseudomonadota > Alphaproteobacteria > RS24 > RS24 > JAYODZ01. Next base: position 2,632 of record CBFHZM010000112.1, on the reverse strand, counting down.
CGCTGGTCGCTATTTGTTTCGCCATTACTGGTTGGCCGTTTTCTCTGACAACACCTGCTCTTGCCGGCTTTAATTTTAAGGGCGGGATTAATCTTATTCCGGAGTTTGTGTCGCTGGCCTTGGCGCTAATCATCTACACAGCCTCCTTCATCGCGGAAATCGTACGCGCTGGCATCTTATCCGTTGATCGGGGGCAAACCGAGGCGGCGAGGGCATTGGCTTTACCCCGAAGTTTAACGATGCGGTTGATTATTATTCCGCAGGCTTTAAGGGTCATTATTCCCCCGCTCACCAGTCAGTATCTGAACCTGACGAAAAACTCTTCGCTTGCCGTGGCAATTGCTTACCCAGACATTGTTTCGGTTTTTGCTGGCACGACACTCAATCAGGTCGGGCAGGCGGTTGAGATAATCTTTATAACCATGATTATTTATCTAACGTTAAGTTTGATAACTTCGTTCATTCTCAATCAATATAATTCGCGTCTTGCTTTGCGGGGGGCAGCTCGGTGAATAAGCGCTTACGCAGATCTCTAACTTGGATGCGGACGAATTTGTTTTCGACACCCGCAAATACGTTATTGAGCTTGGTGTCGATATGGCTTCTCTGGCAGGTATTGGCTGCAAGCATTGATTGGTTGCTAATCAATGCGACCTTTACCGGCGCGAGCCGTGTTGATTGCTTGAAAGTAGATCAGGGCGCATGCTGGCCATTTGTATCGGCAAAATTCTCGCAATTTATCTACGGACGCTATCCCGATTTGGAGCGTTGGCGGGTTGATATTATTTTTGCCTTGGGTCTGCTCGGCCTGCTGCCGATGCTTATACCCAGCGTGCCCTTTAAGCGAGCTAATGCGCTGTTTTTATTGTTGGTTTATCCGGTTGTGAGTTTCATCCTGCTAACCGGCGGGTATTTTGGCTTAAAAGAAGTTGAGACTGTCTTGTGGGGCGGCTTGCTGGTGACCTTAATTGTAGCAATTACGGGCATTGTCGTGTCGTTGCCCTTGGGCATATTATTGGCGTTGGGGCGGCGGTCACAATTACCGATCATTCGTTGGCTCAGTATCGGCTTTATCGAAATTTTTCGAGGCGTGCCGCTGATCACAGTTCTGTTTATGGCAAGCGTCATGCTACCTCTATTCCTACCCGAGGGCATGAATTTTGACAAACTTGTCCGCTGTCTCATCGGCGTCACTTTGTTTGCCTCGGCGTATATGGCTGAAGTGGTGCGCGGTGGATTGCAAGCGATCCCGAAAGGGCAATATGAGGCGGCTCATGCGCTCGGTCTCGGATACTGGCAAACAATGCGGCTGGTGATTTTGCCGCAGGCCTTAAAGCTCGTCATCCCGGGAATTGTAAATACATTTATAGGCTTATTCAAAGACACGACTTTGGTATTGGTGGTTGGGATTTTCGATCTCCTTGGCATAGTCCAGCTTAACTTCACCGATAGTAATTGGGCGACACCGCAGACGCGCATCACAGGCTATATTTTTGCTGGCGCTGTGTTTTGGGCGTTCTGCTTCGCCATGTCGCGCTATTCGATGTTCATGGAACGTCGGTTGAAAACAGACTGGAGATAATCATGACGAAGCCTGCCATCGAAATACAAGCGGTTAATAAATGGTACGGAGATTTTCATGTTTTAAAAAACATCTCTCTCTCGGTGACAAAGGGTGAAAAAATTGTAATTTGTGGTCCGTCTGGGTCGGGCAAGTCCACCTTGATCCGGTGCATCAATCAACTTGAGGCGCACCAACAAGGCCATATCTATGTCGACGGTGCCGAGGTTAAAGCAGGCTCGGTGCATCCGGCTTTAAGCCAGGGTCAAATTGGTATGGTATTTCAGCAATTCAATTTGTTCCCGCATATGACCGTTTTGCAAAATTGTACTCTGGCTCCTATTTGGGTGCAAAAGCGATCTCAGAAAGAAGCAAATGATATCGCGCTTGGGTTTCTCGAGCGGGTTCGCATTCCGGATCAAGCAGATAAATATCCAGCGCAGCTCTCTGGGGGGCAGCAACAGAGGGTTGCGATTGCGCGCGCGCTTTGCATGAACCCCGAAATTATTCTGTTCGATGAACCAACCTCGGCGCTTGATCCTGAAATGATTAAAGAAGTTCTGGATGTGATGATCGAATTAGCCGTATCCGGTATGACGATGATTTGTGTCACCCATGAAATGGGCTTTGCAAGGCAGGTTGCCGATCGCGTGATTTTTATGGATGAAGGGGAGATTGTCGAAGAGAACGCGCCGCAAGCATTTTTTGATAATCCGCAAAGCGACCGAACAAAATTATTTCTTAGTCAGGTCCTGTCGCATTGAGAGCAGGCTCGCGTTTCCCCATAACATGAAACCGGTCGTGGCGCAGTTCAACGCGCTGAAAGGATACCGGTGCAAAGCCGAATTCTTGATACAGTGCCAAGGCATTTGGATGGTCAAGAGAGCATGTTTGAATGATCAGCTTTCTGACCCCGCGCGCGGCCAAATCCCATAGCGCACGGCTCAACATATAGCGCCCTAACCCCAGACCAATATAGCTTTCGATCAAGCCGACAAAAACGATCTCAGCTGAGGGGAAATTACGCAAATTCAACTCAACAAACCCGATGTTTTTGTCATTCTTGCAGAG
>CBFHZM010000111.1:0-2703 GCA_965660195.1 Alphaproteobacteria bacterium | reverse complement strand
TGGCGGAGAAATAAGGGTCGAGCAAAAGCCCTGTCTTATCTTGCACCACAGGTTCATGACCAGCTGCGCGCAACTCGTCGCAAAGCGTTGCGGTCCGGCGATCCTGCCAAACAATTGCCCGCGCCAATGGCTGCCCAGATTTTCTATCCCAGAGCAAACAAGTCTCGCGTTGATTTGTAATCCCAATTCCGAGGCACTTTCCGTCTTGCAACAGGGGGCTACGCAACACGGCGCGACAACTTTCGACAACACTCGAATATATTTCATTAGCGTCGTGTTCGACCCAGCCGTCATCGGGATAATATTGCCTAAACTCCTGCCCTTCGCGGGCGATCACTTCCCCCGCTGGTGAAAAGGCAAACGCCGATGACGACGTCGTACTCTGGTCAATAACGAGAATAAATTCTGTCATGTCTCACTTTCGGGGTTCAAAGCCTAGCGCACGAGCAAAAGATAACGCCCTGTTATTACGCATCATTATATGTCATAAACGCTGACGAGTTTAGGAAAAGCTGCGCTATGAGTCATTATGAAAAAATAGCTTTTATCGCTTCCGACCATTCCGGCGCCGATGATGTGCGCGCCGCGATGATAAACCGCTATGATGATGCGTCGCTAGAAGAAGCGGACTGCATTGTCGCGCTCGGCGGCGACGGGCTAATGCTCGAAACATTGCACCGCACAATGGGGCGGGCTATCCCGATTTTCGGCATGCACCTCGGATCGATCGGCTTTTTGATGAACCGCCTCGATTCGGAAAATTTATTGGAGCGGCTAGACGCGGCGCAACTGACCTTGCTCCACCCTTTGCGAATGGTGGCAACCAATATGGATGGCGAGGCGTTTAATGCCGTTGCCATCAACGAGGTGTCGCTGCTTCGGCAATCGGCGCAAGCCGCGAAGCTCGAGATTTCGGTCGATGATCGCAAGCGCTTGGATGAGCTGATCTGCGATGGCGTTCTGCTCTCAACCCCCGCGGGGAGTACGGCCTACAACCTTTCGGCGCATGGCCCGATTGTGCCGATTACGGCATCGCTTCTGGCATTAACGCCGATATCGGCATTTCGGCCACGGCGGTGGCGCGGCGCTTTATTGTCTAATCGTGCGAAAGTGTCGATCAAAGTGCAAGAACCGCATAAACGTCCCGTCAGTGTTGTTGCCGATCACACCGAGTTCAGAAACATCACTCAGGTTGAAATTTTCGAAGATCGAAGCCTCGATCTGCTTTTGCTATTTGACGAGGACCATAGCCTCGACGAGCGCATTTTAACCGAGCAATTTACCCCTTAACCCGGCCGATCGGCTCTTTTGGATCGCCATAACCAGCATTAGCTTGGATACGCAGATAGGTCGTCCCATCGGGGTCTTGTTTTAAAAATGGTTCAACGGTCACAACATTACCGCAAGCCCCGATCGCGGCTCCAACGGACCCATACTGCGCCAATTTTTGCACATTCATGCGGGTCGGGAAAACCATGGTCCGGCGATCAGCCGCGACGTCTTCCAGCGCTTGAGCAGGATTGATCCAAATCGAGTCGACATTCTCACCGCCATCATGAACCGCCAAATGATCTTCTGGTGCACGCGCCAGATAAAATTGCGTATCAAAACGCTTTGGCATGAGATCAGGAGTGATCCAATGCGCATAATGCGCCAGACAATCAAGCGCAAACACCAATCCCTCCGTTACCGCCAAATCAAGCATACTGACATCGCCCGAATTCAACCGATCGCGCCATGGCTCAAGGGTACGCAACCGCGCGCCCGAAATGAGCTCAGCCTCGTCTAGCGCCCGGGCGAACAACACACCGCTCTCCTCAAAAGCTTCGCGGATAGCTCCGATTTGAAACGCTAAAGAGCGATCATCAAGACCATCAGCGCCAGCGCAATATTGCCGCAAAGATGGATCAGCATCAGCCGCATCGACCTTGCCGCCCGGAAAAACCAAAGCGCCCGCCGCAAAATCAATTTGATGATGACGCACCACCATAAACACTTCTGGTCCGTTAGGGCGGTCGCGCATGATAACGATTGTTGCAGCATCGAGGATCGGTTTTTCGTCGGACATTCTTCTACTCCTTCAACAAGGCCGTGGGCATTAGATACGCCGCCCAGAAAGCGGCGGCCATAGCTCCTAGCATATAGATAATCGCGATTTGTGCGAGGGCCGAGAATGACAGGCCGAACTCTAAGGCTACGCCAAACAGCACGGGGGCGATCGAGGTAGAGATAATAATCATAGGACCCGTCATGGAGCGGATGGCCCCAAGATGGGCTGTGCCATACATTTCGGGCCACAAGCCGCCACTAATTGGCGCCGCCATGCCCAAATTAATACCGCATAACGCGAGGTAAAGATAAAGCGACGTATCATCCGCTAAGAAATTGGGCATAGCCAAGACGGCAAAAGCTGACATCAAAGGGATGGCGGCAAAAGGTTGAAACCGGCGAGCTGTCACCGCGTCAACAATATGGCCTGAGATCAGCGAAGATACTATTTTACAAACAGCATAAAGCGAGAAGGCTTGCGCTAGAACCTGCAGCGACCAACCGCGCTCGGTAATTAACGCCGTGTGACTAAAAAACATACCCGTCAGCAAAAACGCTGGTGCGATGTACAGCGGCATCACGGCATAAAATCGTGGATCACGCAAAACAGCACCTCGACCTGCTTGCACCTGGCTAGTCACATTTTCAATTGGT
>CBFHZM010000110.1:0-2728 GCA_965660195.1 Alphaproteobacteria bacterium | reverse complement strand
ATCAATTCTTCGAATTGCATATTACCGGTGATCGATTTGAGCGTGTAATTCGAACCCGTATATTCGATATTCAAGCTCGCATTTTTACCTTGAATATAGCTCAAGAGCGGCTCAGCCGAATAAGCTGTTTTGTAATCATTGGCGCGCGACTCTAAGGCTGTATTACCCGTTCCGCCACCAGTTGAGAGAATATCAGGCACGCGGGTTTGATGGTTGTAGCTTTCAACCGTCGCCGTGGCTTTTAGCGAATCCGTAAAGTCATAGCGGATCGTCAAAGCAGCTGTATCCGAATCTTGGAATTCAGCCCGCTCATTCCGCGTGACGTTGCGGACATAAGAATCGCTCGTCAAATCGCGCAAGGAGATTTTAATACCACCACGGTCGCCCAGCGGCATATTCACGATGGCTTTATAATCCTGACGATTATATGAAGCGTTGGTGGCTTCAACTTTCAGGCCATACTCACCGGTAGGTTGCGTGCGGCGGATGTTGATAACACCAGCGATCGTGTTACGACCAAACAAAGTCCCTTGTGGGCCACGCAGAACCTCGATCGATTCAATATCGAAGAAATCGAGAACCGCGCCAGCGTTCGAGGCCATAAAGACGCCATCGACCGACATACCAACGGTTGGTTCATAAGTTTTTTCCAGATCGTCAAACCCCATACCGCGGATCGAGGCACCAAGGGCTGCACCCGCCTGAGCGATTGAGTGTAACTTCACGTTTGGCGACAATTTTTCCAGATCAACAACCGTCTGGATGGCACCACGCTCGAGCTGGCCAGCACTCAGAGCTGAAACCGCGACCGGAACGTCTTGGATTGATTCGCTACGACGACGTGCCGTAACGACGATTTCGTCGACACCCGTCGACTGCGCCAAAGCCGTGCTCGACGGCGCTGTGACAGCGACGCCAACCATTGCAGTTGCCGCGAAAACAAGGGCAGACGAACCAGTCAAGCTGGCACGCAGAACCTTGCTCATAAAGCGATTAGCAGTTTTCATTAATTTCTCCCTACATAGAAATACAGCTCTTTTCTCCCCAGAAAAGGCTTGATGTTAAACTACCCAAAAAGCTTTGGCTTGCGGCCTCGCACTTAGGATAGGTTAAAGCTCCTATTATCCCGAAATTAAACGATTTTCGGCATTTGTTGCAATTATGTTACAGTTTTTTAACGCGTTCTGCACGAAAACCCTCACGGCGTGACGTCGGGCGTGGTGTAATTCCAAATATGCTTGAAAACATGCCATTCGCCGTCGCTATTTTTGCGCAAAATATCAACAAAATTGCGCTTTGATTCGTAAACCTTGCCAGTCGCGACGTCGGTCCGGATAATGTTATAATCATAGCGGGCGTAGGCCAAATCCTCGCGCACCATAATTTCCTTATCCCCGAACCGCTCAATTTTGAAACTATTGCTAGCAAAAACGCCGACCAAAAACTCGCCATAACTCGCGGTTGCATGGATTGGGTCGCCATCCGTCGGGATTAGCTCAATTTCGGGGTCAAGGACGCTCAGATAAAGCGGAATATCACCCTCCTCAACGGCGCGGAACCAATCTTCATAGAGCTGATTGATTTGCGCGACCTCAGATTCTGAATTCGACATCGCCACGCGATTGGTCGTGGCCATAGTCACAACCAAGCCAATGATGATTAAAATAAGCAGGCTATTAAATTTTGTCATGATTTCCCTCCTAATTATGTCTCTAAAAGTCTGACACAGATATCTGCGACCCCATGCCTAATACTTCTGTTAGCCCTCGAATTTTTGCTATGGTTTTTGATCGCTTGCGGGCTTTAATGGGGGCCTTGCTACATTAGAGGGGAAATCAGCCATGCATCAAACGCGCTTCGCTACCAGCAAAATTGCCTTACGCCTTGTCCTGATCGGCGGCCTGAGCGCCCTATTGGGCTGCGATGGGCAGCCAGACCAAACCGCGCATGATGGACGATTGCCGCAGCAAGTCTACTGGGGCGATTTGCACCTGCATTCGCGCTATTCCTTCGACGCCTACACTTTCGGCAATCGTTCGCTATCGCCAGATGCCGCATACCGCTTTGCCAAAGGCGAGGCCGTGGAGGCTCATAATGGCGATCAGGCGAAGTTGTCGCGACCGCTCGATTTCCTGATGGTCTCAGATCACGCCGAATATCTCGGCGTTTTGGCCAATATTCAAGATCGCCAAACCCAGATTATGTCGCTTCCCATCGGGCAACGCTGGGCACGCTATCTCTCCGAGAATAATACAACACCAATTATTAATGAGTGGGTCGCTGCCGTCAGTGGCACTTTGCCAAATGATAGCTATCCCACCGATGAAGCCATCAACACGACATTCCAAGATATTGCCCGTATCGCCGACCGCCATAACGAGCCTGGGCGGTTTACGAGTTTTGTTGGCTTTGAGTGGACCTCAATGATTAATGGCGACAATCTTCACCGCGTCATTGTTTTCAAAGAAGGCTATGATGCCACCAAGGATGTTGTGCCGCTATCGTCTTTCGACGGCACCGATCCCGAGAAACTCTGGGACTGGCTAGCTGACTACGAAGCCAGCCACAAAAAAGAAGTCCTCGCCATTCCCCATAATGGCAATCTCTCAAATGGCTTGATGTTCGCAGACAATCGGATTAACGGCCAACCGCTTGATCGCGCCTACGCCGAAACCCGCATGCGGTGGGAGCCGATCTATGAAATGACGCAAGTCAAAGGCGATGGTGA
>CBFHZM010000109.1:0-2774 GCA_965660195.1 Alphaproteobacteria bacterium | reverse complement strand
ACCGACCAAGACGGGATTTATGCGATTGGCGATATCAATACCTATCCAGGTAAACTAAAGCTTATTCTAAGTGGTTTCCATGAGGCCGCCTTAATGGCGCATGACGCCTTTAAGCGTGTCCATCCGGAGCAGAAATTGACATTCCAATACACGACCTCGAGCACGAGCCTGCAGAAAAAACTCGGCGTGCAGTAGACTACCCGTCGTTACTGTTAATGTGGGCGAGGCTGGTTCTGAGATAGCCGAGGCCCGTCCACAGCGTCAGCAAGGCCGATACCCAAAAAAGCACGAGACCAATTTCCCATGCTTTCGCGAGCACTGCGGTGCCAGACGGCACGGAGAGAAGAAAACCCATTGCGACCATCTGGATCACGGTTTTATATTTTGCCAGAGCTGTTACCGGCAAGGCGACGCGCAATTCCATCAAAAACTCGCGCAGACCTGAGACCATCAGTTCGCGGCACAAAATAATAATCGCGGCGATTAAATGCCACCCATAAATCGAGCCATCGGCGACCAGTACGATCAAAGCTGTGCAGACCATCAGCTTGTCTGCAATCGGGTCGAGCATGCGCCCGAGCTTTGATTGTAAATTATAACGCCGCGCCAGATAGCCATCTAGAAAGTCCGAGGCTCCCGCCAAAGTAAAGACCGCCACCGCCGCCCAGTCGCCATAAAAGCCTGGGTTTAAGTAACAAAGGTAAATCACCGGCAAGAGGCCAATACGAAGCAAGGTCAGAGCATTTGGCAATGATTTGAACATGAGCGTTATACCTATACGAAACTGCAACGCGCCAAGGGTTACCCCAGAAGCGTATCTCCATGAATATATTCGTATATACGTTGCGCGATTCGGGCATTAATGCCCTCAACTTTTTCCAGGTCCTGACGGCTCGCGCGCCGTACTGCGGCCGCCGAACCAAAATAATGTAACAGCGCACGCTTGCGGGTTGCACCAATGCCTGGGATATCGTCGAGGCTGTTGCCCCGGATATCTTTGCGTCGCTTAGCACGATGGCTGCCAATGGCAAAGCGGTGCGCTTCATCACGCAACCGCTGCAGGTAATACAGAACAGGCGAATTATCAGGCAACATGAAGTCATCGCGCGTGCGCATAAAAAACTTCTCGCGACCAGCATTGCGATCCGGCCCTTTGGCAATGCCGACGAGCGGAATATCAGCAAGATCCAGTTGATCCATCACTTCAGCGGTCACATTTAATTGCCCGCGGCCACCGTCAATAATGACTAAATCAGGGCGCTTACTGGGATCGCGCTCGACTTCGCGTAGTAAGCGCGAAAAGCGCCGGTGAAACATCTCACGCATCATGCCATAGTCATCCCCAGGAGCGGTTTCAGGATCGCGCATGTTGAATTTGCGGTACTGGTTTTTGATAAAGCCATCAGGCCCCGCGACTACCATACCACCGATCTGGTTGGTGCCTTGTAGGTGACTATTGTCATAAATCTCGATCCGCTGAGGCGGCGCATTCAGTCCGAAGGTTTCTGCCAAAGCAGCCAGTATTTTTTGTTGGCTCGCGGCTTCCGCGAGATGGCGGGCCACGGCCTCTTCTGCATTTCTTGTGGCAACGGCGACAAGTTTGGAGCGGCTGCCGCGGACAGGGTGAAGAAGGTTAACTCGACGCTCGGCTGTAAGACTTAGGGCCTCGGTTAAAAGTTTTGCATTGGCGAGTTTACAATTAACCAAAATGAGCTCGGGAACAGCGCGTTGATCATAAAATTGGCCGATAAAAGCTTCGAGCACGTCTTCCGGAGACGCATCTCGATCATGGCGCGGAAAAAACGCATTATTACCGAGATTTTGATAAGCGCGGAAAAAGAACACCTGAATGCAGACCTGTCCACCTTGCTTGGTGACCGCTAGAACATCGGCGTTTGCAATATCGTCGGATTGAATATTATTGTCGGACTGAATGTAGGTTAGAGCGCGGATGCGATCGCGCGCTTCAGCCGCGGCCTCGAAGTCGAGGGCGTCGCTGGCCTGTTGCATCTTTTCTAGCAGACTATTCTGGATATCACGACTTTTGCCGCTCAAAAAAGCCCGCGCGTCGGCAACCAGATCGGCATAGTCGGTGGCTTCAATCTCATTGGTACAAGGGGCGCTGCACCGCTTGATCTGGTAGAGCAAGCAAGGTCGTTGGCGGTTCTCTAAAACTGTATCGCTGCAGGAGCGAAGGAGAAAGGCGCGCTGCAAGGTTTTCATAGCACGATTTACGGCAGAGGCCGATGCAAAGGGACCAAAATATTGACCCGGGCGTCGATGCTGGCCGCGATGTTTGGTGAGTTGCGGTACGGCATGATCGTCGGCCAACAGAATATAGGGAAACGATTTGTCGTCGCGCAGGAGAATATTGAACTGCGGTTTCAGCTTCTTAATAAGATTGGCTTCTAACAGAAGCGCATCCGTTTCGGTCGGCGTCCGCGTAAACTCCATATCCCGCGTCAGTCCGATCATGCGTTGGATTCGATTGGAATGTCCCCGCGCACGCGTATAGGACGCCACGCGATTTTTTAGATTTTTAGCCTTGCCAACATAGAGAACTGTGGCATTGGCATCTAACATGCGGTACACCCCGGGCGCTGAAGGTAGGGTCTTTACCTTGGCGGCGATTAGGTCACGGCCTATCGGGGTCAGCTGATCTTTCATTAAGTTTCAGTCCTATAACATCGAAATAGATGCGTCTGGTATAAAATTACATAAAGCTGAAGCTGCTAGCCATAATTTGCGCAGAAAAGTTAGAAATTCTCTCCACG
>CBFHZM010000108.1:0-2776 GCA_965660195.1 Alphaproteobacteria bacterium | reverse complement strand
GGCCCGAATTGGTGAGCCGGTTTTGGTGATTGATCAGGACCGATTGGACCAAAATTTGGCCCAATTTCGTGCTGATCTGCCAGCTAAAATGGCCTATCGCATTGTTGCGAAATCTCTACCTGGAGAGCAATTATTGCAGCGTGTCGCGCGCAAAACACGCACCAATCGTCTCATGAGTTTTAATGCCACGATGTTGGCGCAGTTAATTCGGACTTTTCCGCAAGGTGATCATATGCTCGGCAAGCCTCTCGCCATGGCGGCGATTGCGGCCTTCTATGCAGGTCTGCCACGCGGGCTCAAAGCCGCTGGCCAAAAAGTTCATTGGCTGGTCGATACCCCATCGCGTCTGCGGGCGCTGGATGAATTTGCCACCAGTCAGAAATTGTCCTTGAATATTTGCCTCGAGATTGATGTTGGATTGCATCGCGGTGGCTTCGAGGGCAGTCTGGCCGAAGCGCTGGCGATTGTGCAGCGATCGCGGCATGTGACGCTGACCAGCTTACTTGGCTATGAACCGCATTTGCCGAAATTACCCGACATTGACGGGTGGCCGCAAAAAGCCAAGCAGGCCAGTGCCGCGCGCTTTAAGCAGGCTTTTGACGAAGTCACGTCGCAACTTGGCGCTATGGCGGCGCAGCGTTTAATTCGCAATATGGCGGGCAGTCCAACCTTCCGCTTATACCGCAACCTAGATTTGGCCAATGAGCTTGCCGCTGGCTCGGTCATGGTTAAGCCATCGGATTTCGATCAAAAATTATTGCGGCGCTATCACCCCGCCTGTTTTATTGCGACGCCAGTTTTGAAGGTACAATCGGGTGTGCGCTTGCCAGCGCATGAATTGGCCGAGACGGTTCTAGGCGCGCCGGCGGCGGGGCGCACCCTTTTCACCCATGGCGGCTATTGGATGGCTGATCCGGTCTACCCGAGAGGGCTAGGCTATAACGACATGTATGGCCGCTCGAGCAATCAAGAAATGATGACGGCGCCTGCGCGCGCCAACATTCAGCCCGATGATTTTATTTTTTTGCGGCCGCGGCAAAGCGAGGCCATTATGTTGCAGTTTCCGCATTGGGCGATTTATCGCGCTGGCCGGATTGTTGACATGTGGGCGCCACTCGGCGTTTCCGTTTAACCCGTAAACCGCTCGGCGCGCGCAATATTGTCGAGCAAGGGGCGCCGAGTTGCGACACAGATGCCCGCCGCAACAATGCAAAGTGCCGGCATCGAGAACAAGGCCATTCGAAGGGCGTCATCGCCATAGCTGAGGTTTAGATGATCGCTGACAACACCGACCAGCGGCGGCCCCAAGCCGTAGCCGACCATACTGACTAAAAATAAGCAGATAGCGCTTGCCGTTGCCCGCATTGACAAGGGCGAGACGGCTAGCGTCAAGGCTAAGAGAGGGCCTTGGAAAAAAATGCCCAACAAGCCTGGAATGGCAATCGCCGTGAGGGCGAGCGTCCCCGTTGGCGCTAGCAATATTAACAATAAGCCAATGGCGAGAATGATCGCGCCGATGGCGATAACGGAAAGGCTCTTGCTAATATCGTCGCGTGATACTCGGTCGCTGATATAACCGCCGATGAAGATCGTGCCAAAAGCGCCGCCGAGGCCGAAAGCGAGGCCGATCACAGGACCGCTGGTCGCCGTTGACAGACCGTGGCTACGCTCAAAAAAAGATGCGAGCCAAACCATATTGGCGCTCGATACGGCAACCAATAAGGCAAATCCCGAGGTCAACATCCAATAGGCTCTTTGTTGCCGTAAAAAGCCTAGGCAGGCTGCGAAGGGTGGAATTGTTGCTGCTTGCGGGGTGTTGGCTTCCATGCTGCCGCGGGCCGGTTCGCGCAAACCAACTAAGATATAGAGAGCAAAGAGTATACCGGGTATGCCGACGATAAAAAATCCCATGCGCCAGCCATATTGGGCGGCAATAACGCCACCGACGATAAAGGCCAGCATGGCGCCAATATTGGCGCCAAAAGAGAGCCACGCCATGGCCGAGGCACGTTGCTCCTTCGGGTAGAGATCTGCCACCATAGAGGTCGATGCCGGCATAGTACCTGCTTCGCCGACCCCGACGCCAATGCGCGCCAAAAATAAATGCCAAAACCCCGTCGCGAAGCCGCATAACAGCGTCATCAAGCTGAACAGAAAAAGACAGACGGCAATAATATACTTGCGCGTATAGCGATCCGACAGGCGCGCGATGGGCAACGACATGGTGGCATAAAAAATCGCGAAGGCTGGCCCCGTAAGTAGGCCAAGCAAGGTGTCATCGAGATCCATCTCGCGTTTTATGTAAGGCAGTAAAATACCTAAAATAAAACGGTCAAGGACATTGAGTGTATAAACGGTGGTTAAAACGGCAATGGTGTGGATGCGTACATGACGCAAAACAGGTGAACGCGGCTCCATATCTCTCCCCCAGATAGGCCCAGACTGCATGGCACCATCCCAAGATGGCACAATTGCTCGGACACACTCTGCATTGAAACGGGTGCAAGTTCAAATGCATAATGGTGCTGCGCTTGTTTGTATTAAATAGAGAGGAAAGTGGCGCACCGGGGAAGATTCGAACTCCCGACCCCCAGATTCGTAGTCTGGTGCTCTATCCAGCTGAGCTACCGGTGCCAAGACTTAGGTTCACTAGCCGATCTTGTTGAATATTGCAACTGTCTTGACTTCAGGCCCGCAAAAGAGCTTCGAGATCATCACTGTCGGCGGTTGTGAGGCTGGGGTCAACGTCGTCTTGCCCCTGTTGACGGCTAGGCAG
>CBFHZM010000107.1:0-2828 GCA_965660195.1 Alphaproteobacteria bacterium | reverse complement strand
AGCGCACGAAACCGCATTGCAACATTGGCACGATTGGTCACGTTGACCATGGTAAGACGACGCTAACGGCAGCGATTACGAAAGTTTTGTCTGAGACTGGCGGCGCGACGTTTTCGGATTACAACGATATTGATAAGGCGCCTGAAGAGAAAGCGCGTGGTATCACGATTTCGACGGCGCATGTTGAATATGAAACAGCGAACCGCCACTATGCGCACGTTGATTGCCCTGGTCACGCTGACTATGTGAAGAACATGATCACCGGTGCGGCGCAGATGGATGGTGGTATTTTGGTTGTTAACGCAGCGGATGGCCCGATGCCGCAAACGCGTGAGCACATTCTTTTGGCGCGTCAGGTTGGTGTGCCTGCTCTGGTTGTTTACCTGAACAAGGTTGATCAGGTTGATGACGAAGAGCTTCTTGAGCTTGTTGAGATGGAAGTACGTGAGCTTTTGTCGAGCTATGAATTCCCTGGTGATGATATCCCGATTGTTAAAGGGTCAGCTTTGGCGGCGCTTGAGGGTCGTGATGATGCGATTGGTAAAGAATCGATCTTGAAGTTGATGGAAGCTGTTGATGCGTATATTCCGCAGCCTGAGCGTCCGAAGGATCAGCCTTTCTTGATGCCGATTGAGGATGTGTTCTCGATTTCGGGTCGTGGTACGGTTGTTACGGGTCGTGTTGAGCGTGGTATTATCACGGTTGGCGACGAGATTGAGATTGTTGGTATTAAGGATACGCAGAAAACGACCTGCACGGGCGTTGAGATGTTCCGCAAGCTGCTTGATAGCGGTGAGGCTGGTGACAATGTTGGTATTCTTCTTCGTGGTACGAAGCGTGAGGAAGTTGAGCGCGGTCAAGTTTTGTGCGCGCCCGGATCGATCACACCGCATACACGTTTTAAAGCCGAAGCTTATATTTTGACGAAAGAAGAGGGTGGTCGTCATACGCCATTCTTCACCAATTATCGTCCGCAGTTTTACTTCCGGACGACGGATGTGACGGGTGTTTGTCAATTAGCGGCTGGCGTTGAGATGGTTATGCCTGGCGATAATGTTGAGATGGATGTTGAGTTGATCGTGCCGATCGCCATGGAAGAGAAGCTCCGCTTCGCGATCCGTGAAGGTGGTCGTACCGTCGGCGCAGGTATCGTCTCGTCAATCATCGCGTAATGAGGGCGGGCAGGCGAAAGCCTGCAGCATGCCGGCGCTCGAACATTGGTTGACACCGGCTTTAGGGCGCTGTGGAGGCGCTCATAGGAGTGTAGCTCAACTGGTAGAGCACCGGTCTCCAAAACCGGGGGTTGGGGGTTCGAGTCCCTCCACTCCTGCCATCCCCAGGATGGCAATGGATAGAAGTTTATGCCGTTCGGCCCTGGGCTGGACGAGAGGAAAGAGGAAATGGCGAACCCGTTTAAGTTTGCTCAAGATGTTCGTGCCGAAGTCAGAAAAGTGACGTGGCCGACCCGGAACGAGACGCTTGTGACCACGGTCATGGTCTTTATCCTGGTTTTCCTTGCCTCGCTGTTTTTCTTTCTGGCGGACCAAGTTTTGAGTTGGGCCGTCGGAAGTCTTTTGGAATGGATGAGTTAATGGCTAAGAACTGGTATATCGTTCACGCCTATTCGAATTTCGAGAATAAGGTGGCCGAGAGCATCCGCGAGGCGGCTGCAGTCGCGGGGCTAAGCGACGCCTTTGAAGAAATTCTGGTGCCGACTGAAGAAGTTGTCGAGATGCGGCGTGGCCGCAAGGTCAATGCCGAGCGCAAATTTTTTCCGGGCTATGTTTTGGTCAAGATGCAAATGTCAGACGAGGCATACCATTTGGTCAAAAACACCCCCAAAGTAACTGGCTTTTTGGGCTCGCAGAATAAGCCAGCGCCTATTAGTCAGGCTGAAGTCGATCGTATTTTGAACCAAGTGCAGGAAGGCGTTGAGCGTCCACGGCCTGCGGTTCTGTTTGAGATCGGCGAACAGGTTCGGGTCGCCGATGGCCCATTTGCGTCTTTCAACGGCTTGGTTGAAGAAGTCGATGAAGAAAAGGCACGGCTCAAAGTGGCTGTGTCAATTTTTGGCCGGTCGACGCCGGTCGAATTGGAATACGGTCAGGTCGAAAAAGTCTGATCGTAGCGTGGGAGGTAGGTGCCCCCTGCCGGACCACGCCCCATGATCGTAACAGCGCCGCTTCGGCGGACATAGAAAGGAACGAGAGATGGCGAAGAAAATTAAGGGCTATTTGAAGTTGCAGGTGCCAGCCGGCGCTGCAAGTCCGTCGCCGCCCATTGGACCAGCTCTAGGGCAGCGCGGTCTGAACATTATGGAATTTTGTAAGGCTTTCAATGCGCAAACGCAGGAAATGGAAGCCAATATGCCGATTCCGACTGTCATTACTATTTTTGAAGACAAATCATTCTCTTTTGTCACCAAGACGCCACCCGCATCTTATTATCTCAAGAAAGCGGCGAAATTGGCCAAAGGCGGTACGGCGCCAGGTCGCGACGTGGCGGGTAAGGTCACAATGGATCAATGCCGTGATATTGCGAAAGAGAAATTGCAGGATTTGAATACGAACGATATCGATCAAGGCGCCAAAATGATCGCCGGTTCGGCTCGGGCAATGGGTTTGGAGGTCGTCGGCTAATGGCACGTCGTGGTAAGCGTATTACGGCAGCGCGAAGTGCCGTTGAAAAAAACAAGCTTTATTCACTCGCAGATGCAGTGAAGATTATTAAAACCAATGCCTCTGCTAAATTTGATGAGACCGTGGAAGTCGCCCTCAATCTAGGTGTTGACCCGCGTCACGCTGATCAAATGGTGCGTGGTGTTGTCG
>CBFHZM010000106.1:0-2853 GCA_965660195.1 Alphaproteobacteria bacterium | reverse complement strand
CGCTAAGCCAAAGGCTACCGCTAAGCCAAAGACTGCCGCTAAACCGAAAGCTGCCGCTAAGCCGAAAGCTGCCGCTAAGCCAAAAGCTGCCGCTAAGCCGAAAGCTGCCGCTAAGCCGAAAGCTACCGCTAAGCCGAAAGCTGCCGCTAAGCCGAAAGCTGCCGCTAAGCCAATCCCAGCAAAAAAAACGCCCCCGCCTGTAGATCGTAAATCAGCGCTCGGCTTTCGGGTACAAGAGTATGTTGTCTATCCAGCGCATGGGGTCGGGCAGATTACGGAAATCAGCACCAGTGAAATTGCTGGAATATCACTTGAACTTTTTGTGATTAGCTTTGACAAAGAAAAAATGATCTTGCGTGTACCGCTCGACAAAGTGAAAGCCAACGGCATGCGTAAACTGGCGGATGCTGATATGCAAGAAGCGGCGCTCAAAACCTTACGCGGACGAGCCCGCGTCAAGCGGACCATGTGGAGCCGACGAGCGCAAGAATACGAAGCTAAAATCAACTCAGGAGACATTGTTGCCATCGCAGAGGTCGTGCGCGACCTCTACCGAAGTGAGACTCAGCCTGAGCAAAGCTACTCTGAACGCCAGCTCTATGAGGAAGCACTCGGCCGCATGGCCCGCGAATATGCTACCATTCATAACAAAACGGATGAGGAAGCCATTCAGGATTTGGAAGCTATTCTCGCCAAAACCACAGCCAGCAATGCTAAAAACAGCGAGCCGACAGAGTAAAAAATTAGCCAATTCAGTGTTTTAGATAGGTTTTTATAAGAATCTGTTCAATTCACGTGAACCATTCCCCGACTTGTCTCGTATTCCTTTCTAGGAGGAATTGAAATGGCACAAGTCGAAACTGGGGCTTTTGAAACGTCAAGCAGGAACTTCATCAAGCAAGCGATGAAGGTGCCACTCCTTGAACTCGATTACGAGCAAGACCTGGCGCGCAAATGGGTTGAAGACCGCGACGAGGCAGCTCTACATATTCTGGCACGGGCGCATATGCGACTGGTCGTGGCCATGGCAGCGAAGTTCCGTAATTACGGGTTGGCTATGTCCGACCTTATCCAAGAAGGCAATATCGGTCTAATGCAGGCCGCTGAACGGTTCGACTGTGAACGTGGCGTGCGTTTTTCGACTTATGCTGGCTGGTGGATTCGTGCCTCGATACAGGATTTTGTCTTGCGTAACTGGTCGATTGTCCGCACGGGCACTACCGCGGCGCAAAAATCCCTATTCTTCAATCTGCGGCGTCTGCGCGCACGGATCAATGATGGTGGCAACCATATGACCGAGGAAGCACGGGACTATGTCGTCAAGCAATTAGGCGTACGCAAAGAAGATGTAACATTGATGGAAGCGCGTCTCTCGGGAAGCGATCGTTCACTTAACGCACCCTTGAGCGACGGCGATGATGGTTCCTCGATCGAGTGGCAAGATCTTCTCGTATGCGAACGCGAACAACCCGAGGCCAATGTCGCCCTACGGCTCGACACACAAAAATGTACGTCAGCCCTACTGGCTGCACTCCAAACCTTATCGCCCCGGGAATTGACCATTATTCGATCGCGCCGGATTGAAGATGACGCTCGTACGCTCGAAGACCTCGGAAATGAGTTGGGTTTGTCGAAAGAGCGCGTGCGTCAAATTGAGCACGAAGCCCTCGGCAAGTTGCGCGATATTTTGCTGGCGCGCCAAGATGGACAAGCCTTGCGCCAAACCGTAATGGCCGCAGAGTAACGCACAGCCCAGAGCTTTACTGAATAAGTTTCACCATCGTACCAGCGACAAGATTATCGCCGGGGTATAAGCCGTTTAAAATCATAAACCGTTCGAGGTGCCGATCAGACACCGCCATGCGCGCAGCCAAAGTGCTAGCGGTCTCGCCTTTTTTGACTGTCACGACCTTAACGCGCCGACCTTCGGCCGGATCACCATATGCAAGATTGGCAATTGCCTGTAAATGCGCATCGCGACCTTTTCGGAAGCTATTGCCGTCAAGGCGATAGGGCAAGGCGATTTGTCGGGCGCGCTGCACCCGCTCATCCGTATTGGGGTGAGTCGAAAACCAGTCCGCTAAAGGCGAGGCCTTACGATTGGCGCGCGTAGCCTGAAAAGCGCTCTCACGGCCAAGGCTGGCAAGAAAGCGAGCAGCCGCCTCGGGTTCATAGCCCGCTTTGGCACTACTGCGTACGCCAATATCATCGGCTTCATATTCCTGCCCGCGACTATAGCCTGCCAACAGTGCGCTGCCGCCGAGCTGGGCAGCCTTGCCGACTACATCTTCGGTCCCAGGTGCTTGCGCCCGCGCCACAGCGCCCAAAATATTAGCCACAATATTTGCTCCCACCGCCGCCGTGTAGCGCTGGGCCGAATGCCGCGCCGTCACATGGCCGATCTCGTGGCCAATCACGCCGGCCAATTCCGCCTCATCATTAGCCAAAGCTAAGAGCCCCCGCGTCACATAAGTATAACCACCAGGCAAGGCAAAGGCGTTAACGATCGGCGTATCCAAAATGAAAATTTGATAGGGAATATCAGGGCGATTAGAGGCTTTCGCGACCCGCTTCATGATGCCGTCGACATAGGCCTGCAGGGCTGCTGACTGCAAGCGCCCGCCATATTCTTTGACAATCTTGCCATGCTGTTGTTTGCCAATAGCCGCTTCTTGTCCCTCACTGATCAAAGTCATTTTCGGCCCGCAGGCAGTAACAATTGAAGTCATCGCCAAAGCCAGCACCAGCGATAACAAGCGGCGGCGAATAAATCTCTCAGGCATTATCGGGAACCTTCACCTTCTCATTGTTATAATATTGTCGGAAAATTATGCATGATTAGGCTGCCCTGCA
>CBFHZM010000105.1:0-2956 GCA_965660195.1 Alphaproteobacteria bacterium | reverse complement strand
TATGACACCTTGGCTGGTCGTTACCTCGGTCTAGCGATGAAAGCTGATCGCCCGATCAACCAAGTTGATGAAGGTCTAGACTATCTGACCGAAGACTACTTCACGCCGGCCAACGTTCGTCGTCTCGGTCGTTAAGTCTTACTGCGACGAAGTTAATTTTAAAGGGGCAGGCTTCGGTCTGCCCCTTTTTAATTTGGCATTTATCTGTGCCTTGGATTATGCTTTCGCTGATCTAGCAATTCATTTTCATGGGACTTCATCTTTCATGGTTCGTTATTTTGTTTCTTGCGCGCTTGTCGCCGCCGCAACAGTTTTGATTTCACCGCTGGCCGCTAAAGTGCCGCAACAGCAAATCGACCGCATGGAGGCGGACCTGACGCCGCTCGGGTCGCAGCGCAGTGGCAATAAGGATGGTAGTATCCCAGCTTGGACCGGCGGCCTCGCTTCACCTCCAGCGCATGTCAAGGTCGTGGCCGGTCAGCATCTGCCCGACCCGTTTGCAGCCGATAAGCCGCTCTTGCGCATCGACGGCAGCAATATGGACGCGCACAAGGATATGTTGACCGTCGGCCAGATGGCCTTGATGCAACGCTTCCCAACTTATTTTATGGAGATATACCCGACCCGACGCAGTTGTGCGTTGCCGCAATATGTCTATCAGGCCGCCAAGTCCAACGCCGCAGTCGGCGAGCTCGTCGCCGATGGTAATGGTGTCTCGAAATCTATTATGGCGGCGCCATTCCCGATCCCGAATAACGGCCTCGAGATGATTTGGAACCACACATTGCGCTATCGTGGCTTTAAACTGCAACGCCGCTTTACCGCTATTCCCGTCAATCAAAACGGTGATAATTATCATATCACCGTTGAGGATGACGCGATCTTGCGCTGGTCGGACCCGAAATATAAACAGGCGGAAGACTTAGATAATATATCCATTCTATATCTTCTGCAGACGCAAGCGCCCGCACGGCTTGCTGGCTACGTTGTCTTGGTGCAAGAGAGCCTGAATATGGCCATCAATCCACGCAATGCCTGGACGTACAGCCCGGGTATGCGTCGGGTACGTCGGGCGCCAACCATTGCCTATGATAATCCTGGTACCAACTCGGATGGGATTACAACCTCCGATAGCTATGGTGGCTTTAATGGAGCGCCCGATCGCTTTTTATGGACAGTTAAGAAGCGCAGTGAAAAATATATTGCCTATAATAATTATCGCCGCGTCTTGACGCCCTACAACGAGTTGATCGGTTCGCAGCACATTAATCCAGCGGTGATGCGCTACGAGCGTCATCGCGTCTGGGAGCTCGAGGCTAACCTCAATCCAGATTATCGCCATCTCTATCTACGGCGTTATTTTTATATCGATGAGGATACCAATGGTATCGTTGCCACGGAAATATACGACGGACGCGGCGAGTTGTGGCGCGTGCAAGAATTGGGGGGCGGCGCACAATATGAAGCGTCTATTTGTGGTGGCAGTGGCGAGACGATTTATGATTTGGCTGTAGGGCGGTACTTGGCAATCGGCCTGACCAATGAAGAAGGGCCGATCAATTTCAATGCCGAGCATCTTGATCCCGAGCGCTATACGCCAGCAAATATACGAAGACTTGGGCGATAAAAGGCCGCATCTTACATATAAATGGGCGCTTGAAACGGTGCGGGCGGGCGCTATAGTTAAGCATCATGTGGCTCGGGCATCGAGCTGGTTGCTCAGGGGGTAAACAGAGATAATGACGTTACGTTCACTTTTAATTGCGGCTGTAGCACTTGGATTGTCAGCCAGTTTCGCCGCGCCGCAAGCGCAGGACTCGGCCAATGCTGGCTATGGGTTGGAACCCTATGAACACGCTATGAAAAGCGATCGCGCGAGCCAATCCTTGCTTCTCGATGTCGCATCGTTGAATGGCAAATTGGTCGCCGTCGGCGCGCATGGCCACATCATTTCGAGTGTTGATGGAGGTCAAAGCTGGACCCAAGCCAATGACGTGCCAACCCGCAATACGCTGACAAGCGTGAACTTTTTCGACGATAAGCGCGGTATCGCTGTCGGCCACGACATGACTATTCTACTGACCGAAGATGGCGGCGATAACTGGACCCTTGTCTACAATGACCGCCTGGCTGAGCTACCACTGCTAGCTGTGATCTATGTGTCGGCCGATCATCTCCTGGCCTTTGGTGCCTTTTCGAGCGTGCTGGAAAGTCGCGATGGTGGCAAGACGTGGGAGGAGCGTTTGCTGAGTGAAGACTCGGAAGATGACTTCCACCTGAACGATGCGTTCCGCGGTGTTTCTGGCGCAATTTATGTGCCGGCCGAGTTTGGCAATGTCTACCGCTCTACCGACAATGGTGAGACGTTTGAACCATTGCAAACGCCATATGAAGGATCCTTCTGGGGCGGTACGGTTTTGGCTGATGACAGCATTATTGTCTGGGGTATGCGCGGCAATGCATTCGTCTCACGAGATCGCGGCGAGTCTTGGACGAAGGTCGTAACCAATACCGACCGGTCGATATCTGGCGGTACGCAAATCGATGATGGGCGCGTTGTTTTAACCGGTCTGTCCGGTCTTGTGTTGGTTTCAACCGATGGCGCGAAAAGCTTTACGGAATTTGTTCGCGAAGACCGCAAGAGTTTCGCACAAGTTTCGACAGGATCCGACGCCAATACTGTCATGCTCTATGGGGAGGCTGGTGCTCGGCCTTATACACTCAAATAAGTTAACCCTACAACCAAGACGAATGGGCCGCCTCTGGGCGGCCCATTTTTTTGGGGTGAGCTCGCCGACTATTTCTAAATCAGCAAACGAAAACAAAAATTGAAATTAACGGCGTTGTACAGGGCGGCTCAACCTACCACCCTATAACCTGCCTAATGTCAAAGGCAATTCTGATGGGGCGGTGAAATGTATGACGGCCGCGGTGAGCTGTGGCGGGTGCAGGAAGC
>CBFHZM010000104.1:0-2983 GCA_965660195.1 Alphaproteobacteria bacterium | reverse complement strand
CGAAGCCCCGTTGCCATTATTCGCGCACAGGCCGAGGCGCTGGTAAAAAGCGGGGATCGCGATCAACTCATTGCCGATATTCAACGCCTCGAGCATTTGCTAACACAACTGCTTCAATTATCCCGCTCGGATGCATATGCGCTCGCCCCCGACAAGAAGTTAGATCTCGCCCATGCCACTTCGGAGATTTTGGCAGATATCGCCAGCCCATTGGTGACCCGCGGCGTCACGGTCGAGCTTGCCAGCCCGAGTAACCCTGTCTTGATTCAAGCCGATCGTAATATGCTCGAGATTATCCTGCGGAATTTAATCGATAATGCCGTCAATGCGGCGGGCAAAAATGCAATCATCAAATGCACCGTGACCGAAACTGGAGAATTACAGGTCTGCGACAATGGTCCAGGCTTGCCACCAGAGCTTTATAACAAAGTTCTACAACGCTTTTATCGCCTCGATCAAAGCCGTTTGGACGGTGCGGGCCTTGGCTTTAGCATCGTCAAAAGTCTTGCTGAGGCCCACAGAGCATCACTTTCGCTCGGGCCTGCGTCGATTGGGGGGCTCTGCGTGACCCTTAAATTTCAGCTTTTGGTGTAAGCGAGCTGTAAGCTGGCTGATCTATGCTCCTCTTGAAACTGGAGTTTAATATGTCACCACAAGCACCTTACATTGTTTCTCCCCAGCATCGCGACAGACCGCAAGCTGAAGATTTCATAAAGACGCGCTACGCAAAATGTTATGGCGCTACCATTTCGCATTTCCCAGAGCGACTTTTAGTCTTAAAAAATGCAGCGAGCGAAATTTCCGGCTGCTGCGGTCTTCGCGATGCACGAGAGGGCTTTATCTCGGCGCTCTATGTTGAGGGTGGTAATCTGGCTGCTCACATCTCGACAACAAGCCTCGATCAATTGTGGGAATTCACCACGCTCGCCGCCAGCGATCGCCAAAGCCTCTCCACCATTATCCAAGCCGCTTGTGACTTTGGCCGTCAGGCCGGCAAAACGGCGGCGATATTTACAACAACAAATTTCATTTGTCGGTTTTTGAAACAACGCGGAGTAAACTTAATTCACATAAGCAACGCCGATGAGCGCAATGCACCGGCGCCTGGCCCTTGGGGCACCTATTATTCAGGTGGTGCTAGTGTGTATCTCGTTCCCGATACATTAAATGCAACAGGTCGTTTCACGAATCGTTCAACCCTATTGGGGGATGCCCATGCCGCTTGAGGCGGATGAAGTTTTACAGTCGCTGCTAAGCCTTAAGTCGAAATCGCAAGAAACTGCGATTGCGATGAGCGATGGCAAAAGATCGCTCAGTTTTACCAGTCTGCACAATCTTGTGGCCAACCTTGCACGCCACCTCATCGATGCGCCACACCATATCGCCCTGATCGCCCAAAACAGCATTAAATGGGTGATTATTGATCTCGCTTGTGCCGCGGCGGGAAAAGTTTTTGTGCCGATCCCAGTCTTCTTCACGCCGCAACAAATCCAGCATATTGCGCAGGACGCCGCGCTTGAGCTTATTCTTTGCGATCGGGACCATCGTCCTTTGCTTGCAGAAATCGATATCGAGACGCGAGACATTGACACCCTGCCCATGACCGAGACGCCCATGGCACTGGATCTCGCGGCCGGCGCTTCGCGGGTAATCTACACCTCCGGTACAACAGGCACTCCAAAAGGTGTCTGCTTAGGCACGCAACAACTCAACTTCACCATGCAAGCCCTGACCGATGCCATATCTGCCACGGCCGAGGATGTTTATCTGTCGGTACTACCGCTGGCTTTACTGCTAGAGGAATTATGCGCCATCCATGTTCCACTACTGGCTGGTGGGCGGACGATAATCGACGGCGCCACTGCAGGTAATATGGCAAGCGGCGATATTATGGCAATCCAAAATGCAGCAATCGGGCATCAACCCACCGTCATGGTTTTAGTGCCCGATCTGTTGCGCGGTTGGCTTGGCGCACTCCTGTTGAGCCAAGCCAAGCCACCGGCTTGTCTGCGCTATGTCGCCGTTGGCGGCGCTAAAATATCCGATGAGATTCTGGTCCAAAGTTGGGCGGCTGGGCTACCAGTCTACGAAGGATATGGCCTCTCGGAATGCGGCTCCGTAGTCTCCCTCAATCGGCCCGATATAAATGCAATTGGTACAGCAGGCCATGTCCTGGAGGGCGTGAAGGTGACCATCCAAGACGGTGAGGTTTTCGTCGACGGTCCAAATGTCATGCAAAGATATTTAAACCGCGACGCCGCCCCATGCCCCCTTCCAACAGGCGATCTCGGCCATTTTGATACAGAGGGCCGCCTCGTCATTACGGGTCGTAAGGATAGCGTCTTAGTCACTGGCGCGGGCCGCAATGTCAGCCCCGAATGGGTTGAGGCGGTGTTGACGCAAGATTTTCACATTGCCCGCGCCATTCTCGGCTTAACGGCGGCGGGCCAACTCTGCGTGGCCTTGGTGCCAACGGGACTAGGTGAGCATTTTTTAAACCCCGCAGCACGTCCGCAAGCTGATGCCTTGCTCGCCACCTTAGTCGAGAGCCTACCAACTTATGCCCGCCCAAACGAGAGCCGCTGGCTATCGTCCGAGGACGCGCGCAAGGCCGAAATATTCACCACCAGCGGGCGACCACGCCGCAAAGCCTTTCAAAGCTTTCTTGGCGCCTAAGACGTCCGCACTCTTCACAACAGGAGACCTCCCATGCCTGAGTTTTTTGATGTCTTAACCGAGCAAACCGAAGCAACGCGATCGGCGTTTTTTGCAACACCAATGCTCCTGGAAGCAGCGCAAAACGGTGTCGAGCGCGGGCTTTATATCGACTACCTGACCGAAGCCTATCATCATGTCCGCCACACCTGCCCCTTGCTTGCTGCCGCCCTTGGACGTTGCGGTCAGGGGGACGAGACGTTGCGCGAGGCTCTGATCGAGTATATCGACGATGAGAAGGGTCACGAAAAATGGATTCTCAATGACA
>CBFHZM010000103.1:0-3085 GCA_965660195.1 Alphaproteobacteria bacterium | reverse complement strand
CATGACCCCGTGTCGTCCTCTGTTAAACCCGCGCTCACCGTGAATTGTGGTCCGATTAAGCGCGGCCCCAAGATATGAGCACCCAGCCCTTGTGATAAAAAGGGATCGGGGTAATCGCGCATCAATGTCGGGCAGCTATGGGCGGCAAAACCCCGCGTCGCCAGATGCCAGCTCGCCCCTTGCGTTTTATTGGCGCCACAATTCTCGATTAGCCGCTCTCCCCCATGGCTGAACTCGAATGCCAAAGGGCTGATATGCGCGTTATCTGCAGCCGCACCTCGGGGCGCAGTGCCGGTGTCGATCAACAGCCGCGTCGCATCGCCTTTCATTTTGTGAAACCCTGACTTGGTTGCATAGTTAAATGGCCGTAAGTCAGCGGGCGCAGGCAAGAGTGGCGCCGTCTCTCGTGCCGGCCGAGGTCCCCCGCCATGAAACTTGGCTGTGGAGCCATCACTGTGAAGCATGAAGGCCAGCATGTTTTGCATGCGCGGCAGATAGGTTTCCATGATAGCCGGCAAATCGATATGACGTGACGTCAGCCCTTCGCGCAAGGCCAACAAATCGGCAGTCATGTTCATCAAAATCTCGGGCGATCGGCAGGTCATGCCGCCATCCGCCAAAATATGGCGTTTCATTTCGCGTATGACGATATTAGTTGCAAGTGGCAGATACAGCGATGTGTCATTAAGCCAAAGCGAGGTGAGTGCTAACCCGATTGCCGCTTCGAGCTGTTGCGGGCCCTCAGGTGCGACATCAACTGTTTTGGCGAGCAAATGGGCGTCGCGTGTCGCCGCCGTTAAAAGGGCAGATTTGCCGACAATGCTTATGCGGTCGCGACAGACTCCATAAAATAGATTGAGGCGCATCAGTCGGCGCCCGATGATATGCGGCAAGCGTGCTGCGGGCTTGCGTTCTAATTGGTCAGCTGAAAATTTCGCGATCAGGCTTTGGGCCAAATTGAGGGCCTGCTCCGAGCCTTCGGCGATCAGATGCGGAAGCCAATCGAAGCTATAGGCGGCGCTTTGCCAGGTTGCATTTGGCGGCGCGACATCGAATAGGCCTCGGTCTCCGCCTTGCACGGCGCCACCCGCAAAAATATATGTGCCATTTAAAATGACCCGTCCGATATCGGGATTCCCGGGACGCAAATAAGCTGGGTAGATAAAGCCGACATCGCTCGGCCCCGTATCACCGCCTCGGGGGTTTTGCGTTGCGTGATAAAGTGCGGCACGGCTCGCAGCGCTCCAGCGCCGCGATAGCGTTCGGCAAGACTCGAGAAATAGACCGGCTTGCGCGGCCCGTTGCATTACACGCTCCGCAGGGCGGCAATATTTTCGGCATAGGCCTTTGGGCCACCAGCAAAAGTCGCGGTGCCTGCTACCAACATGGTCGCCCCTGCCGCGATAATGTCTGGCGCGGTCTCACGGCTCACACCGCCATCGACCTCAAGTGCAATATCGCGCCCTGACAGGTCGATCATCTTGCGGATCGTTTTGATTTTTTCGAGCTGCGAGCGGATAAATTTCTGCCCCCCAAAGCCTGGATTCACGGACATGACCAAAACCAGGTCAAGATCGCCGATTAAAGGCTCGAGAACCGATACGGGCGTCCCGGGATTGAGCGATAAGCCAGCCTTCGCGCCGGCCGCCTTAATCGCTTGGATGGTGCGGTGGGGGTGCGGCCCCGCTTCTGGGTGGAAGGTGATAATGTCGGCGCCCGCTTTGATGAAGGCGTCAATATACAGGTCGACAGGCGAGATCATTAAATGCACATCGAGCGGCTTGCTGGCATGTGGTTTGATCGCGGCGACGACATCGGGCCCTATGGTAATATTAGGAACGAAATGGCCATCCATGACATCGACATGGACATAGTCGCAACCAGCGGCGCAAATGGCGGCGACTTCTTCGCCAAGGCGTGCGAAATCGGCCGATAAAATTGAAGGTGCAATTTCAACTTTGCTCATGAGCACAGCATTACGCTTATTTGCTACGCGGTGCAAGATTCTCCGCGTGTCAGGCGTCTATTCTCAGATTAGCGTTTGCGCCAGCGGGCCATGAAGAACCCATCGACGCCCCCATCGACCATATAGGGCAGAATTCGGACATGCCCCGCGGCGCTTACGGCTCCGGAGAGCACGGGCGGCAGTTCGCTGGGCTGTATCGGAAAGGGCAAACTATCGGTGATTTCTTGTTCGACGAAGGCGGCAATTGCTTCGCCCTCCTCAGGCTCTAGCGAGCAGACGCAATAAACCAAGGTGCCGCCCGCGGCGGTAGCGGCAAAGGCCTTAGCGATCATTTGGCGCTGTAAGGTGGCCCGATCGGCGATATCGGCCTCTCGGCGATGTAGCGCAATATCGGGGTGGCGTCGCAATGTGCCGGTCGCCGAACAAGGGGCATCGAGCAGCACATTGTCCCAGTGTTGCGGCGGCACCCAATCGAGAAAATCGGCGGTGACCAGCTCTGCCGTGCGCTGGCAGCGATCAAGGTTTTGCTGCAGGCGTTGTAAGCGATTGGCAGAAATATCGAGTGCCGTTACATGGTGCCCCGAGCCCGCCAGTTGCAACGTCTTGCCGCCTGGCGCGGCGCAAATATCCAAAGTGGGCCTAGCTGAGGAAAACAGCCGCGCTGGCATTTGTGCGGCAAAATCTTGCACCCACCATTGACCATTCGCGAAGCCGTCAAGCGTTTCGACAGGGCCATGCTCGGCCAGACGGCGGTGATGCACTTCAAGGGTCGTGGCCGTATCGTTTTGCGACCAGGCCGATGCGGCGTCCACTGACGCAAAACAAAGATCAAGCGGCGGCTGGTGCAGCAAGGTGGCTACGATTTGTGCTGTCGTCTCGGCACCATAATGCGCCGTCCAGCGCGCCATGAGCCAGTCTGGCAAATTTGCGGCCTCGCTTGTCGGACGTTCGCGGTCAAGGCGCCGCAGAACTGCATTTAGCAAGCCGCGATAGGGGGCCTCTTGCCGCCCTACGGCTTGCACGGTTTCGTGAATAGCGGCGTGCGCTGCGACCCCCATAAACAATAATTGCGCGATGCCAATTTGCAACAAGGCGCGCGCCAGATGTGGGCGTCCTGGG
>CBFHZM010000102.1:0-3120 GCA_965660195.1 Alphaproteobacteria bacterium | reverse complement strand
TGTTGCGGTCATGATTGTCACGGTCGCGCTTGCGATCGCGATCGCGATCGCGGCGATTACGGTTGCCACGGTGGGGCGGCTTGGCTTCGTTGGCCGCGTCCATACGGAGCGTTTTAACTTCACCATCTTCGTTGATCTGAAGGGTCATTTCCATCGCCATCAGATGATCGTCTACATTGATGACAAGATCTAAATTATGCGCTGCTTCAAGATCGCGCAAAGCTGAACGTTTTTGGTTCAATAGATAAAGAGCCACATCCGTTGGCAACCCAAGCGTCAAAGCGCCATCTTGCGCGTTTTGTGCGACTTCGCCAATCTGTCGTAACACGTGTAACGCGCGGCTTTCTACCGAGCGGACCATACCCGTGCCTTGGCAATGCTTGCAGGTGTTGCTGCTACTATCGACAACACCCGAGCGAATGCGTTGGCGCGACATTTCAAGCAGGCCAAAAGGACTGATCCGACCGACCTGAATGCGTGCCCGATCACTTTTTAGGGCTTCTTTTAGGCGCTTCTCAACCGCGCGATTATTGCGGTTTTCATCCATGTCAATAAAGTCGATTACCAAGAGGCCAGCAAGGTCACGCAAACGCATTTGGCGCGCGACTTCCTCAGCTGCTTCGAGGTTGGTGTTGACGGCAGTTTTTTCGATTGAGTATTCGCTCGTTGACTTGCCTGAGTTTACGTCGACCGCCACCAAGGCTTCGGTTTGGTTAATCACCAAATAACCACCTGATGGTAAATGCACCACTGGATTAAACATGGCGGCAAGTTGATCTTCGATCCCGGATTCCCGGAACAGCGCTTGCGCACCCTTATGTTGTTTCACCTTGCGGGCATGGCTCGGCATCAGAAGTTTCATGTAATCGCGCGCTTCGCTGTAAGCATCGGCGCCGTCGACGACGACCTCGTCATAATCCTTATTGTAAAGATCACGAATGCAGCGGCGAATGAGCGAGCCTTCTTCATAGACCAAAGCAGGGGCTGTACTTTTCAGGGTTTGGTTACGCACATCTGCCCAGGTTTTAGAGAGATATTTATAATCGCGCTTGATTTCGACCGCCGTACGCTGTGCCCCTGCGGTCCGAATGATTAATCCCATGCCATCGGGCACATCTAATTTGGCGACGGCCGCTTTAAGCTTCTTGCGGTCAGCCGCATTGTTGATTTTTCGCGAGATCCCGCCACCACGCGCTGTATTTGGCATCAGAACACAATAGCGACCGGCCAAAGACAAATAGGTCGGTAGGGCGGCGCCTTTATTGCCGCGCTCCTCTTTAACCACCTGCACCAAAATAATTTGGCGGCGCTTAATGACCTCTTGGATCTTATATTTGCGGGTTAGGTTGGGTTGCCGAGCGCCGACTTCTTCATGCGCATCGCCGCCCAAATTTTCAATATGGTCGGCTTGCTCTTCGCCAGCCTCTTCATCATTATTCTCCGAGGCCGTATCGATCTCTTTATCAGCCTCTTCTTGTTCGGCAGCGTGTTCGCGCAATAATTCTTCGCGGTCGGATACGGGGATTTGATAGTAATCAGGGTGAATTTCGCTAAAGGCGAGAAAGCCGTGTCGGTTTCCACCATAATCAACAAAGGCAGCCTGCAACGAGGGCTCGACGCGGGTTACTTTTGCAAGATATATGTTGCCTCTAAGAGGAAGTTTGGTCTCTGACTCAAAGTCAAACTCAGTGATTTGTTGGTTTTCTTCGACAACTACGCGTGTCTCTTCGGGATGCGCTGCATCGATCAGCATTCGAAATGTCATAAAGTGTAACTCCGTGCGCAACCTGCCTTAGGCGCGTCACAGCGCTGGTGGTTGCGGTATGTTTAAAATTTGTAGAATAAACAGGAGAAGCTACAAATGCGCCGTGGTCATGGCTTTGCATTTTTGATGTTTTGCCAAGCATAACGTGCATTTGGCTTTCCCCGTTCATGGCCTAAGGCCCAGTTGTCTTTGTGGTCAGGTCTTTGTGAGGCCGACCAATTCGTTCTTGCTGTAATGTTTTCTGGATCGCTCAGAGGACCCTCAACATGGGAGGTTTTATCTCCCCAGCGCGTTTCCTTTGTAGTCCTGCGATTGCTTAGACGCAAGCTTTTCCTCGCAACGACAGTTTTAGATGCCTTATTGATGCCTAATTTGCTGGGATATCCTTGCGTATTGAACCAAACCGCCGAGTCGGGGCATAGTCCTTAGCATGCCTGGTAGGAGAGGAGAGTAGCGATGATTGGCTCGCGGCTATACCGTGTGATTCTCATTGTAGCTTTGTATGCGCTGGTTTCTACCTCTGCTTTCGCTGCCGCGCGGCTTGAGAACTTCCGGATTGGTGTCGATGGAAATCGGACGCGCATTGTCATTGATCTAAACGAAAAAGTTTCATTTAAATACTTTACCCTGGCGGATCCTTATCGGGTGGTTATCGACTTGCCGGCTTTGACCTGGCAACAAGATATGGCTCTGCCAGCTTGGAAAGGGTTGGTCAAAAACCTCAGGTTTGGATTGTTTTCAACAGATGTCATGCGCATCGTGCTGGATGCGACGGGGCCGGTTTCGGTGTCGAAAATATTTCTACTAGAGCCATCGGCAGGGTTTAATTATCGATTGGTAATTGATCTGGAAACATCGCCCGAGGCGGCGTTTCGCGCCGCGATTGATGCGCGCCGGGCTGCGGAGAGCGCTTCGTCTGCCCCAGCAGTTGCGCCATCGGAGCCGCTACGGTCTGCCGCAAAACCGATAAACAGCAAACCTGTTATTGTCATCGATGCTGGGCATGGGGGCGTTGACCCTGGCGCTCATGGTCGAAAGGCGCGTGAAAAAGATGTTGTCTTAGCTTTTGCGCGCGAATTTGCTGCAGTGTTGCGTCAGTCGGGGCGCTATGAGGTGCATCTGACGCGCGACCGAGACATCTACATCCCTTTGCGCGAGCGGGTTAACATTGCGCGGCGTCATGACGCAAACCTGTTTATTTCCATTCATGCAGATGCAATCGAACGCAAAAATGTCCGCGGCATGTCGATTTATACATTGTCAGAAACAGCCTCGGATAAAGAGGCGGCGGCCTTGGCGCGACAAGAAAATCGCTCAGATATCATTGCCGGTCTTGATTTTGGCAATCAGCCGTC
>CBFHZM010000101.1:0-3193 GCA_965660195.1 Alphaproteobacteria bacterium | reverse complement strand
ATTTACCTGCCGTCCCTATAATGACGAAGAAAACACTAACTATGAGATCGGTTTCAAGAGCGATTTGATGGACGGTATGCTTCGTCTAAATGGCGCAATCTTCGAAACCGAATATGAAAGCCTGCAACGTGACTCTGTGGTTACACGCTTGGTAAATGGTGTGCCGTTCCAAGAAACATCGGCTGTGAACGAAGGTACTTCGACCGCCCGCGGTATTGAGTTGGAAGCGACTTATTTACCAACCGATAATCTGCGTATCGATGCCATGTTGGGTCTTTTGGATCATGAATATGACAGCTATGCACCAGGTGTTGACCAGGGCACCCTGATTAGGGGTCTTGCTGACTCGGTAACGATCAACCCTGATTTGTCGGGCTTGAATGTTCCGTTCTCACCCGACATGACATGGGGGTTGGGGGTAACTTACATCCAAGACTTGGCCCAAGGCGGCACGCTGACCTATAATCTCAGCGCTCATCATCGCGATGAGTTTGAAACCAGCCCGCTACCAGCCAACAACGCTGGTACGGATGCGAGTGGCAACCCTATCATCAAACAAAAAGCCAACACACAAGCTGAAGAGCGTACTCTGCTGGATGCTTATGTGACTTGGGAAGCAAACGAGCGCATGGCTCTTACATTCTGGGGTAAAAACCTGACCAATGAAGAGTATCGCCAGTCTGCTAACCCTGTGGCTACCCTGTGGAACTTCACCCGCTTCGGTGACCCACGGACCATAGGTGTTCGGGCAAGCTTTAATTTCTAAGCTAGGAAAAACGAAAAGCCGGATCTTTGATCCGGCTTTTCTCTTTTTGGCGCGGCGGTTAAGCGGACGCCGAATCATCTGACGGCATAAACCTTGAGGGGGGGATATGTATCGGGAGAAAATCAAGCGCCTGCGTCACCTGCTAGCCGAGCAAAAAGCGGCAGGTGCCGTTTTAACCGGCATTGATAATGTCCTCTGGGCGACCGGCTATATTTCCGTGATGGATGGCTGGCATTTGCCGGAACCGATGTCCGCCGTTTTTATTCCGACCGATACCGACAAGCCCATCACCCTAATGTTACCCGAGGCCAGCCTTATTGGCCTGATTGTCTCAGAGCGCGGCGGCTATCCAGTCCATTTCGAGCGCTTGGGTTGTTTTGACTTATTGAATTTCTGCGAAACGGCACGGGCCGAGGACGCCTTTTTGCAATTGGGCCCCGATATTGAGGCGGCTTTGAATGATCTGGTGCCGGCTATTTTGGGGCCGTGCCAGCGCGATATTATTGCCTCGATAGAACAGGTTTTGCCTGCCTGCGGCGTGGGTCGCGGCAAGATCTTATTCGATGATTTGCGTATTGCGGCGCATAGCGCAGAACGCCTCGCCATCACACCAGCCGATGCTTATGAGACGATCTTTCGCGCCCGTTCGATTAAAACGGCGGAAGAGCGCGCTTTGTTTCTCGAGTCTGGCAAAAAAGCCGACCGCGTCATGGATTTCACTGCCAAGGCGTTGGGCATTGGGAAGAAATGGTGCGACATCGAAAAAGCCGTCGCGCATTTTATGATCGACGAAGATATCGACCCCTTGCCATCGAGCCCGATGCTGTTTGGCGGGAGCTATGATTTGGCGTTCCGCCCCGATCTTTTCCGGACGCATTTTGATCAGCCTTTTGAGGCAGGGCAAATCGCTATTCTGGAAACGCAAGGGCGTTACAAAAACATTTGGATGGACATTAATCGTACGGCGCATATGGGGGCGCCGTCGCAAGACTATCTCGAGCAACATGCGACCGTGCGGCAATGTTTTGAGGACGTCATTAGCCTGATGCGCCCTGGCGCCAATACAGCTGAGATTTGCCACCAAATTCGCCAAACTTCAGCGAGAAATCTCGATGCCCCCGGCAAGCTGCATTTGATCATTCATACGATCGGGCATGTGCCGCTCGAAACACCCAATGCCTTCCCGTTTATGGGGCTCGATGCCGCCACTGACGGTTTTACCCTGCAGGAGAATATGGTGGTTAGTTTCGACTGCTTGTATTTCGGCAGTAAACTCGGGCCGTCGCATATGGAGAATGTCTTTCTAGTTAGCCAAAATGCTAGTGCTTCAATTTATAACTACCCGCTAGACTTGATCGTTGCCTAGCGGCACCATGGATATTGTATTTTGACGAGAGGGGGGCGTTATGGATAAGGCCGATCTGTTGGAAGCCTATCGCGGTATGAAAATGATCCGCGAGTTTGAGGAGCGCATTCGTGCGGAATATTTGCAAGGGCGCTTGCCAGGCTTTATTCACATGTACCGGGCGCAAGAGGCGATTGCTGTCGCTGCCTGTATGCATTTGAATGATGACGATTACATTGCCAGTACGCATCGCGGCCATGGACATTGCATTGCCAAGGGCTGCGAGATCGAAGGTATGTTGCTCGAGCTAGCGTGTAAAAGCGATGGTCTCTGTAAGGGTAAGGGTGGCTCGATGCATATTGCCGATGTCAATAAAGGCATGCTGGGTGCAAATGCGATTGTTGGCGGTGGGCCACCTATTGCTGCTGGCGCGGCGCTGACTGCTAAGACCTTGAAGACGGGCGGCGTATCTTTGGCCTTTATCGGCGATGGCGCCTCGGACCAAGGCACGGTCGCTGAATCGCTTAACTTGGCGGTGGTTTTAAAACTACCGATGATCTTCATGTATGAGAATAATTACTTTGCCGAGTTCACCCGCAACCCGAAACCCGATGGGCGCATTGCCGAACGCGCTGGTGCATTTGGCATGCCTTCCGTCGTTGTCAATGGTAGCGATTTTTTTGCCGTTTATGAGGCAGTTGGTGAGGCCGTAAAACGCGGTCGGGCAGGCGAGGGCCCGAGTGCGATTGAGGCCATTGTGCCGCGTTATTATGGTCACTTTGAGGGCGACAATCAGAAATATCGCGATCGCAACGAGTTGAAAGCCTCGCGTTTGGCGTCCGACCCGATCAAGAATTTTTTACAAGATGATCGTAGCGGGGGGCTATCAAAAGAAGAGATTGAGGAAGTCGATAGCGCAATATTGGCGCAGCTCGATGCCGGTATTGAGCGCGCCTTGGCCGCGGCAACGCCGCCCGAAGCGGCGCTTTATGAGGATGTATATATTAATTATGGGAAGGATATCGCATGCCGGTAATTACGATCCGCGAGGCCCTCAACGCCGCTCTGCATATAGAAATGGC
>CBFHZM010000100.1:0-3237 GCA_965660195.1 Alphaproteobacteria bacterium | reverse complement strand
GAGATATTATGGACCGCCACCAATTGCGATAAAAACTTAGCTGCTAAAGAAAGCGTCAAGTAACCATGCGCGATTGGCGCCCCAAAGGGACCTTGCGCGGCTTTTTCAACATCGACATGGATCCACTGATGGTCCTCGGTAGCATCTGCAAAGAGATTGATGCGCTCTTGCGACATCTCCAGCCAAGGCGTCGGTCCGACCTGCATACCCTCTTTACCCATCAAGTCATGGGCTGTTTCAAATTCTGTTCGGCTCATAGTCTTTCCTCCACCAGTGCATGTTTCCGATAGAATATGTGATTTCAACGGCAAAGCAAGGATCCTTCAAAGCAAGAACGGCATTGCTGAGACGAGCAGGGTTCTGACTTGATTTTTGCCGAATTCTCCTACATTTAGAGCAAATCATTTCTAACCCTCTTAAGGGAGCTTTGTTCTTACATGTCTGACCAGCAAAAGGCGTTTAGGTTTGCCCTTGGTAAGTTTGCCACTGGCGTGACAATCATCACCACCCGCGACGAAAAGGGCATCGCTGTTGGGGTGACAGCGAGTAGCTTCAATTCCGTATCGCTTTCACCGCCGTTAATCCTGTGGTCGTTGGGACGCGACTCGGCAAATGTCAAAAATTTCTGTACCGCCGATGGCTTCAATGTACACGTCTTGGGCAGCCATCAGAGCGAATTATCGAACGCTTTTGCACGCACCGGCGCAGATAAATTCGCGGGCCTCGAGGTTACCGATCCAGCCGGCGCCTTCCCTCTCCTGCCCGATTATGCAGCCCTATTCCGGTGTCAAACGAAGTATCAATATGATGGTGGCGACCATATTATTTTCGTTGGCGAAGTCACCAGCTATGAAAGCCGCGATATCGAGCCACTAATCTATTGCGGCGGCAAATATCTCAACGCCCGTAGCAACGCTTAAAGCGTTCCACATCAAACAAAAATAACTTGATTGCCAGCGAATAAGGCGCCACTCTCTTGCCAAGTTTGAGGGGAGTAAATCATGGAAAGAATACTGCAAATCCTATCCGGCGCTTTAGGCGCCCTGTTATTGGTGGCGGCACTGCGTTGGGTGATTGACCCTGTAGGAGCCGCGGCGGCTATACAAATGCTTCTCCTAGAAGGGCCCGGACGCAATTCCCAGATTGGCGATGTCGGCGCGTTATTTTTTGGTATGGGCGGCTTTGCGGCCTATGGCGTTTGGAAAAAGCGGCCTGAGTTCCTGTTCGCCGCCGCTTTCCTCATTGCCACCGCAGCTGCGTTGCGGGTGCTATCGGGCATAGTACACGACGCCCCGACCATTTGGAGCGCTGTTGCGTTTGAAGTGATCGCTGCCGCCGTATGGACTGTTTACGGTCGCAAGCTGGCAAGTTAGGTCAACAGAAATAAACGCGAACAATCGCGAGTTACAAATAGTCTGAAACCAAACGTATAGCCTTATGCTGACTTTTGTCGCGAATTTCTATTTTGCGATTTGTTCCGGCGGGGCGCGTTACGACCTCCCCGTCGCTTTGGATCTTGAGAGTTTTTAGGATCCCCAGAGGGTTTTGCTGAACGTTCGCGTTGCTTTTGCCCAGTCGCGCCCTGTTTTTTTCCGCGCCTATCATTTGGACGATATTTCTTTTTGTCGCGACTACGGCCTCTTTTGGGCGCATCTTGAGCAGCCTCATCACGGCTTCCATTGGCTGGCGCCCGCATTTCCTTAACCGGTGCTGCGAGAACTTGCATTGGGTCATAGCCATCATCAACTCTGCCGGCCCGAACATTTTCAATCGGTATTTTGACCCTGATCAGCCTCTCAATTTCCCGAAGATGTTTTTGCTCTTCTGACGAGCAAAGTGACAGCGCACGGCCCTCTCGCCCGGCACGCGCCGTCCGGCCAATGCGGTGAACATAAGCCTCAGGCATAGTCGGGAGATCATAGTTAATGACAAGCGAGACATCGGGAATATCAATTCCACGCGCAGCGATATCCGTTGCAATCAAAACATGCTCTTCGCCTTTCCGAAATGCATCCAGGGCACGCTGACGCTGCCCCTGACTTTTATCACCATGGATCGCAGAGCATAAAATATTCTGTCGTGACAGAAATTTATGAAGCTGTTCAGCACCGTGCTTGGTTCGCGTAAAAATAATTGTACGGAACTGATTTTCTATCGCCTGCAGAACAAAAGATCTCTTTTCGGACTTTTCGACCATCATCACCGTTTGCTGAATTCGCTCAACCGGCGTTGATGCCGGCGCAACCGATACATCCTTCGGCTCATTCAAGAGTTCATTGGCCAGCGCCCGAATTTGCTTGGGCATGGTCGCCGATAGCAAAATGGTTTGACGCGTACGCGGTGCCTTTTGAGCAATGCGGCGGATAACTGGGAAAAAACCCAAATCCAACATTTGATCAGCTTCGTCAAGAATTAGGGTTTCAGTGTGATCGAGCGACACATTACCGGACTTTATGTGGTCTTCCAGACGCCCAGGCGTCGCGACCAGAATATCCAAGCCTTGATGAAGCCGCTTGATCTGTTTCGGGTATTTTTCGCCGCCAACAATGCAAGCGCGTTGATGATATATGTTCGCACCATATTTCTCGATATTATCGTCGATCTGTTTCGCTAATTCACGCGTCGGGACAATAATCAAGGTACCGCAATGTTTGGGCCTCGCTTTATGCTGATTGGCCTTCAACCGCTCCAATATAGGCAATACAAAGGCGGCCGTTTTACCGGTTCCCGTTTGTGCAATGGCGACGATATCATCCCCCTTCAGCATGAGCGGAATAACTTTTTCTTGTACTGGGGTCGGCGTGTCGTAGCCGCTTTTTTCAACTGCTTTAGTAAGTTGGCTTGAAAGGCCCAGCTGGGCAAATTTTGACATTAATAATCCTGTCTTTGGTCATCGAAAGTGCTGACCAGAACTGAGGAAATAGCAATTTCTAGGGTGGTAGCAGCGGAGAAACTTCAATTCCCGTAGTCCGGGTTATGCCTACGCTATTCTATAAAACTGAGCTATCTGATTTTCTTTATTTTTTCAACCTTTAACTCGACACATGGCACCCTTGTGTCACTTAAGGAGGCTTTAGTGGCAACATTCAGAGAAAAATGGAGAATAGAGGGCCAATATTCACATTAAATATCGCAA
Organism: Alphaproteobacteria bacterium; assembly: GCA_965660195.1. Lineage (GTDB taxonomy): Bacteria > Pseudomonadota > Alphaproteobacteria > RS24 > RS24 > JAYODZ01. Next base: position 101 of record CBFHZM010000100.1, on the reverse strand, counting down.
CAAGGGCGGAGACATTTACACCCAGGACAGCGGGTATAAATCGGCTGCTAGGGGCCAGAACAAGGTTGTCAACAATGGCGATGTGTAGTCCATTGTTTACG
>CBFHZM010000099.1:3107-3517 GCA_965660195.1 Alphaproteobacteria bacterium | reverse complement strand
TTTCGGGCGTCCCGTGGTGCCTGATGAGTAGAGCATGTCGATACCGCGCGCTTCATCTGCAATGGGCGTCGCGGGTTGTTGGTCTCTTGCTGAGATATAATCTTCGTAGCCATCAACCGCGCCAATCGAGAACTTACCAGCCAGTTCAGGTAAGATATTATTCAACTCAAGCGCAACATCGCGCACATAATCTGACACGAAGAGTAATTTTGCGTTACAGTCGCGGATAATATAGTCCACCTCGGGCGCCGTCAGGCGTGAGGAAACGGCGGTGTAATAAACCCCAGCCCGCTGCGCCGCCCAACAGATTTCAAAAAAGTGCTTGTTGTTATCCATGAAAATGGCAATGCCATCGCCGACTTTCACACCGCGCGCTCGAAACAGTTGTGCCACTTGATTGGAGAGATCAT
>CBFHZM010000099.1:0-3097 GCA_965660195.1 Alphaproteobacteria bacterium | reverse complement strand
CTCACGAAATGTGACAGCTTCCCCAGTGTTAGCCATAATGTAGGCTGGTTTATCTGGGCAATTTTGGGCGTGAATATAAGGATGCATAGACATCTCCCCTTAAGCAAAAACTTGAGCACTTGCTCATTAGTCTATAGCTGACTTATGGTATGCGACAAGCACCTGAAACGAATTTATCACCGTTAAACATCGGAGTGGTTATGGATTATCAAGAAATACGAACAGACATTGATCAAGACGGCATTATGACGCTGACACTGTATCGCCCCGATGCGATGAATGCTTTTACAGCAACGATGATGAGCGAATTGATCGATGCCCTTGACCGGGCGGATTCCGATGATGCGGTCAAAGCCGTAATCTTCACCGGTCACGGCGATCGCGCTTATTGCGCTGGGGCCGACCTGTCGGCGGGCGATAAGACCTTTGACTATGATAATAGGCCCGATCGCAAAGCGTTGGACTCGCCCGTGAGCGACAGTGGTGAAATCAATTGGTCACATCCGAAAGTGCGCGATGGAGGTGGGCTTTTGACCTTGCGCATATATGAGTGCGTCAAACCGGTTATTGGCGCAATTAATGGCGCTGCCGTTGGTATCGGCGCTACTATGTTACTGCCGATGGATATCCGCATCGCTTCGGACAAGGCGCGTTTTGGCTTTGTGTTTGCGCGCCGTGGCATCGTTCCCGAAGCGTGTTCGAGTTGGTTCTTGCCTCGGATCGTCGGTATTTCGCAGGCCCTCGATTGGTGCTATTCGGGCCGCATTTTTAATGCGGAGGAAGCCGCTCAAGCACGGCTGGTAAATACCGTCGTGCCGCATGATCAATTGCTTGACCATGCCAAGCAGCTGGCCAAGACACTGGTGACCGACAGTGCACCCGTTTCGATTGCATTAACACGACAAATGATGTGGCGTATGCTTGGCGCGGATCATCCCATGGAAGCCCACAAGGTGGACAGCAAGGCGATTTTTGCCCGCGGTCGCCAAGGCGATGCTAAAGAGGGGGTGGTTTCATTCCTCGAGAAGCGCGCGGCGAATTTCCCCAACCAACCGTCAAGCGATATGCCCTCCTTTTACCCGTGGTGGGATAAGCGGGATTATAGCTAGGCGGCTTCGAGGTCTTGATCTGTAATGCGTGCGATATTTGTCGTTCCGACCATGAATAGTGTAACGAGAATAATCGCTAGCCCCGAGAGAGTGGGCGCCAATCGCTGGCCGATTAACGGCGACAAGTAGCCCATGGCAAAGGCGCCGATGGGGGCGCTGCCGATAAAGCCCATATTGTAAAGTGCCATAATTTGGGCGCGGATGCGTGGGGGAGCGGCAGCTTGCACGATGGTGCGGCTCATCGTCATGTTAAAGCCTGCGCATAACCCCCAAAATGTGCAACAGGCGCACATGATCACAAAGGAGGGCGCGAGACATGCGCCGATCAAGCCCATCGATCCGACAATAACGCCGAAGCACATCAAGGCGCCGCGCCGCCGAATGGACGCCCGCCGCATCATCGCAACGGTGGTTACAATAGTGCCACCCCAGAAGGCGAGGCTCGTGACACTGATTTCAAGCTGACCGCCGCCAAAAATATCCCTCACGATTAGCGGGAAGCTGACCATGAAGGGGCCGACAAAAAATATTCCGACGGCAAAATTTAGTATCAGGGTTGGGCGCAACAGATCGGAGCGCATGACAACCTTGACCCCACTTAACCAACTGCGCTCAGGCTCAGGCCCGTGATCAATGGGTGGCAAATTTGGTAATAGCGCAGCCGCAAATAGGCCAAAGGCAAGAACCATGGCATGCATTGCCGGAAGTGTCCAAGGCCCGGCAAGGGGTGCGGCGATGCCAGCAAGAACGAAGCCCGCTAATTGCGCCGTGAATTGCGCGATCATCGAAGCCATCACGCCGCGTTGGATGTCGGTCGTCATCACGCGTTGCATCAGGGCGTCACGCGTCGGCGCGGAAAAGGCAAAAAGTGAGCCCATGCAGAGCCCGTAGACGATAATATTCCAATACGTGAGATTGCCGCTATAGACCAGCCAAAAGGTCATGAAAGTCGGAATGATTGCGAGTCCGTGTATTCCGATCAGCATCCGCCGCGCATTTGAACGATCGGCGATCTGGCCGGTAAAGAATAATAGCAGTAATTGTGGGATCGAAATTGACATCTGCGCGATCGCTAGTTCTTGCGCAGTCGAATTTAAATAAACTGCTGCGAGCGTGGGGATGATAACGAATTGCAGCCCCATGCCCGAAAACCAACTGACAATGCCGGCAATATAAGCGGTTTGCGGCGACACGCCTAAGCGCGGCCTTAACGTTTCCGGTGCCGACATAAAATCCCCTTCACGCTGAACGAAATCGTACCGTGTTATAGGCTTTCACGCCGCGTGTCGGAAGCGTTAAATGTTCATCGATAAATTTTATTCTTGGAGATTTTCAAAAATCTCTCCGGTCGCATTTAGTGTTGATTTTAATTTATCAGTCGGAACATAGAGCTCGGACCGACCGATCCTTTGTTGCGATTCAATGTAGCCTAGTTTTTCAAAACGGAGCAAAGCAGCCCGGACAGTCCCAAAGCACGTCCTGTGACTTCAACAATATTCTTTGTCACCGTTGCCCGCCCAATCGCCTCATTGTGAATGACGACGAGCAAGATAGCCCAATCCTCGGCTGTCGGATTGGTGGTTTGAAAGAGAGATTGTCCGGATTTGAAAATATGTGCCAAGGTTAAGATGTAGCGACATGCTTCTGCGGTTAAGCCCTCGATGGAGAGTTTTTCGAGGCCTGGAAAGTCGCAAGCGTGGACCTCATGTTTGCGTGGCGCCGGCTCTTTCGACTGCGGCGGGTGAGATGTTTTTTTGACCAAAATATGTTCCCCTTAAGAATGATAGTCCTAGCTAGTGCCTGAGGCGAAGAGCTGTACGACGCAACAACGATAAGATGGAACGCAACTGAACCCGAGGTGGCTTTCTCGTTATTCTTAATTAATAGCCTTAATATACCCTTAAAAAGCCTTTGGTTTCCAGTCCTGTGTTTAAACAAACGTAATGCTTCTTGCAGGTGTTTTGTGTGCTTTCTATTGGTTATGCAAA
>CBFHZM010000098.1:0-3782 GCA_965660195.1 Alphaproteobacteria bacterium | reverse complement strand
CGTCGCGCTGTGTCCCCCTGGGCGATCACGCTTCTCAAATATCGTTACGTCGTGATTTTTACTCAGCAGATAGGCCGCCATATTGCCTGATATTCCGGATCCTATAATAGCTATACGCATATGATTTTCCTGCTACAATTAGAATCCTTAAATCTCTTTAAATGGTCCGGAGAGCGGCGAAAGCGGTTAGTGCTTTTTCGCGCGCCTCTCGATGGTCCACCACTGGATAAGGATAGTCCTCTCCCAACTTCACGCCTGATTGATCTAGAACGTCTTGCGGTGCTGTCCATGGGGAGAATAAATATTTTTCGGGAAGGTTTTGTAGCTCTGGTAAAAATCGCCGCGTATAGCCGCCGTCGGGGTCGAATTTTTGACCCTGCGTGATCGGATTAAAAATCCGGAAGTAGGGCGCTGCATCAGCGCCGCTGCCGGCTACCCATTGCCAGCTGGCAGTATTATTCGCTGGGTCAGCATCCACCAATTGGTCCCAAAAAAGAGCCTCGCCAAAGCGCCAGTCAGTCAGCAAATGTTTGATCAGGAAGGAAGCTACAATCATGCGCACGCGGTTATGCATGAAGCCAGTTTGCTGTAACTCGCGCAAACCCGCATCAACAATTGGGTAACCCGTGCGAGCCTCGGACCAAGCCTGTCGCAGGGCTGGCTTGTCCTGCCACGGGAACGCATCGAATTTGCTCTGTAAATTAGTGTTCGGAAGTGTCGGATTATAGAACAGTAATTGGGCGCTAAATTCGCGCCAACCAACTTCGGAGAGAAACTTATCGCCATCATTGCGACTTATGTGGCCGCTATCTTGTTTATGTCTCACCGCATGCCAAATGGTTAGAGGCGAAATTTCGCCCCAGCGTAAATGTGGCGAGAGCCGCGAGGTGATATCTAACGCGGGGATATTTCGTTGCTCTGCATAGTCTTTTAGTGCCGTGTCGAGGAAGGCCTGCAATCGAGTCCGTGCGCCATTTTCTCCTGGGGTCCAGTGAGCGCTTAAATGGCTTTTTAACAGTGTAGGCAACGGGTTTGCGGTCAGGCCGTGCGGCGCCAGGCTGTCCGGTGCTGCAGCTATGGGGCGCTGCGGCGTAAGGCTTAGGCAACTTCGCCAATACGGCGTAAAAACTTTAAAGGGGCCACCGCTTTTGGTCACGACATCCCAAGGTTCGAACAGTAGATGACCCGCAAAGCTCTTGGCCTCGAGCCCCCGCTCGGTGAACCAGGATTTGATCCGCTTGTCGCGCTCGATCGTTGCAGGGTCGTAACTACGAGACCAGTAAACAGCCTCGGCTTTGGTTTGTTCTGCTAAGGCCTCTAATATGGTTTGGGTGTCGCCCTCGAAAAACAGCAAGGATGATCCACATTGCTTGAGCGCAGCGTCAAGCGCATGTAATGAGGCTGCCCGCCACCAAAGGCTCGCTCTGCCCAAAGCACGTCCAGCATTAGCATCATTAATAAAAACCGGAATAATGCGCTGCGATTTCTCCATCGCGGCCTGTAAAGCCGGATTGTCGTGCAGACGGAGATCGGTTCGAAACCAGAGAATAATAGGTGTTTCAGACAAGCGTATTTATCCTTGAACTAGAACCGATATAGGTGGAGGCCGGCGAAAAGCAATTCACGTGCTGCCGATATTTTAGCTCTTCGCGTTGCAAAGCCAAGCCGCGCCGCGCACGCCGCTGGCATCACCATGTTTGTTTCTGACCAATCGCGTTTTGATAACATCCGAGAATATATAGTTGTGCCACAGCTCTGGCACGCGATGATATAGAATATCGACCTGTGAGAGCCCACCCCCCAGAACAATGATCTCAGGGTCAACAATATTTATTACAACGGCCAAAGCGCGGGCGATGCGATCGCAGAGGCGTTCGACACTGGCGCGACAGGCAGGATCTTCGCTTGTCGCGATTTGCGCAGGCGTTAGTCGATCGCCAGTTTGGCGGTAATGGTCGGCGGCAAAGCCTGGGCCCGATATCCATGTTTCGTTACAACCAGTCCGCCCGCAATAGCAGGAGGGCCCCGGCATTTCCTCGGGCGAGCAGGCCGCCAGAGGGTTATGGCCCCATTCGCCGCCAATCGCGTTCGCTCCACTATGCAGCTGCTGATTAATCACCAAACCGCCGCCGCAGCCGGTTCCCAAGATGACGCCAAAGACTGAACTGGCGTTAGCGCCTGCGCCGTCGCAGGCCTCTGACAGGGCAAAACAATTAGCGTCATTGGCGATCCAGACGCGCCGACCGAGTTGGGCTTCGAGGTCGTTCAAAATAGCTTGGCCGTTTAAACACTGCGTATTAGAGTTGCGAACGAGGCCAGTCGCCGGCGATAACGACCCTGGCATGCCAATGCCAACGGGCAGGGTGGATTGGGTCGTCTGTTCAGCTTCGGCGAGCATGGCGCCGATTTCATTTAATATTGATGGATAGCTATCGGCAGGGGTCGGGCGTCGCTCCTGCCATATTATTTGGTTATCGGGATTAATAACCACGGCTTGTATTTTTGTTCCGCCGAGATCGACTCCGAACCGCATACCAAAATTGCTCCCGACTTTTCTTCCACGTGATATGTCGCCGAGCCATAGGATAGGGGCTTGCCATGAAAGCGCAAGCGCCGCTGAGTAGATTTTACAATAATGGGGCGATTGGGCTTTGGTGGCTCCCCGGGCCGGACTCGAACCAGCGACCGAACGGTTAACAGCCGTTTGCTCTACCAACTGAGCTACCGGGGATCAAAACCAACCAGCTTTGATATGCGCACCTGTATAACAAGCTCGCGTTCACATGCCAAGCCTGAAGCGTGACACGATCGCTCAAAAATAACTTTGGAGGCCACGCCCGGAATCGAACCGGGGTACACGGCTTTGCAGGCCGCTGCGTCACCACTCCGCCACGTGGCCCTAAGTGATCGAATGAGCAACAGCGGTATATCAAAGCCCCCGCATAACGGCAATCTCTTAATCAGGATTTGCCGTCAATTTCGTCAATTATCCTGCTTTCGGCATGATTTATGGCCTGGTGGACACTTCCGGACATTGTTTTTAGGCCCGGTTGGGCGTATATAGCCTTAGCTGAAGATCGGGGAGAAGTTTCATGGTAGCCAAGGCGAGGCGCAAAGAAATGAACATGGAGCAAGCGCGCTACAATATGGTTGAGTGCCAGTTGAAGCCAGGCGGCGTGCGCGATGAGCGGTTATGCCGCGCTATCATGGCCGTGAAGCGAGAGGATTTCCTGGCGCCAGAACTTCATGATATCGCCTATGCTGATTGTCCATTGGTGATGCAGGCTGGGGCCGCCAGCCGTGATCTTCTTATGCCGCATAGTTTTGCTTTGATGGCGGAGGCCGCCACAATCGAAAAATCTGACTTGGTACTCGATATCGGGGGCGGAACGGGATATAGCGCAGCGGTTTTGTCACGCCTGGCGATGACGGTGATCGCGCTCGAAGAAGATCAAGCTTATGCTGACACAGGCGCCGACATTTTGGCGGCAGCCGACATTGATAATGTCGCCACGGTCAGTGGCGCATTAACCGAAGGCCAAGCTAAGCAAGGTCCGTTTGATGTCATCTTTATCAACGGTCAGATCGAGACGATCCCCGAATCCTTGACCGGCCAACTTGCCGAAGGTGGGCGTTTAGTTTGCGTTGCCGTGAGTGATGGCTCACCGCGCTTGACGGTGTTAACGCGTCGCGGCGATAGCTTGCTACGACGCACTGGGGCCATCCTTGCGGCGCCAAAATTGACGGCCTTCAATAAAAAGCCGGAATTTGAATTTTAGAAC
>CBFHZM010000097.1:0-4319 GCA_965660195.1 Alphaproteobacteria bacterium | reverse complement strand
AGGATGTATATATTAATTATGGGAAGGATATCGCATGCCGGTAATTACGATTCGCGAGGCCCTCAACGCCGCTCTGCATATAGAAATGGCGCGCGATGAGCGGGTCATTGTCATGGGTGAAGATGTTGCTAATATTGATAGTGGCGGCGTCTATGGCATTTCGCTCGGCCTCGCCGAAGCCTTTGGCACAGATCGCGTGATCGACACCCCGATCACCGAATCCGCCATTGTCGGCGCCGCGGGTGGTGCCGCCATGACCGGTTTGCGGCCAGTCGCTGAGCTGATGTTCATCGACTTCCTGGGCGTTTGCCTCGACCAAATTATGAACCAAATCGCCAAGTTTCGGTATATGTTTGGCGGCCATGTTACTACGCCGGTCACCATTAGGACGATGATCGGTGCTGGTGTTGGGACTGGCCCACAGCATTCGCAAATCCTCTATCCTTTGCTGGTTGCTATTCCGGGTTTGAAAGTCGTTGCGCCGAGTACGGCTTATGACGCCAAAGGCCTGCTGTTGGCCTCTATTCGTGATGATGACCCCGTTATATTTTGCGAGCATAAAGCGATTTATACAGAAACTGGCGAAGTGCCAGATGGCGATTATACCGTTCCGCTCGGCAAGGCACGGATTGTACGCGAAGGAAAAGATGTCACTATCGTTGGGATTTCGCGAATGGCTTTGCTGGCTGAAGAAGCGGCCGCAAAATTGGCCGCTGATGGCATCGATGCCGAGGTGATCGACCCCCGCACATTATCGCCGCTCGATGACGAGGCAATTTTGACAAGTGTCGCCAAAACAGGCCGCTTAGTGGTCGTCGATGAGGCGCCCCCCTATTGCAGCATGGCCTCTGAAATCGCTAGTCTCGTCGTAGAAAAAGCTTTCGACTCTCTAAAAGCGCCTGTGCGTAAGGTCACGGCACCTCACACGCCTGTGCCGGCTAGCCCCGTACTTGAGCAACTTTATGTGCCGAACGCGGCGCATATTGAGGCAGCTGTTCGCGAGATCATTAAGTAAACTGCTTCCGGAAAGTTTTGGGAAATACACTGATGAAAAAACTATTCTTACTCGTCGTGTCACTGGTCTTGTCGGCGTCTTTCGCGGCCAATTTACAGGCCGAGGAGATCTCGGGCGCCACCATATTCGAAGAGAATTGCGCAGCGTGTCATAACGGTAATGTGCCGAAGGCACCGCATCAAATTGTGTTTCGGATGTCTGCGCCCGAAAGTATTTTGGAGACGTTGAATAATGGCGTCATGCAGGCTCAGGCCGAGCATTTGAGTTTGGCCGAGAGAACCGCCGTGGCAGAGTATCTCTCGGGGCAACAGATTGGCCATAACGCGTCTGTTGCAACCAAAATGTGTTCTATGCCTTTAAAGCTCGTGGCTGGGGGAGATCAAGTCGCTAGCTGGGGTATGGGGCTCAAAAATGATCGATATCGTTCGGCGGCGCAAACAAAATTGACGCGTGCCAATATTGGTAATCTAAAATTGCGCTGGGCGTTTGCTTATCCCGGGGCCTCGCGGGCAAGGTCACAGCCGGCGGTTTATGGCGATGTGATTTTTGTCGGCTCGCAAGATGGGACAGTCTATGCCCTCGACTTGGCCTCGGGCTGTGCTTATTGGACTTTTAAGGCGAAAGCCGAGGTCCGCTCTGCGATCAGCATTGCCCCAACTGCGGATGGCGCTCGGTTATATTTTGGCGACTTTAAAGGCAATGTTTACGGCGTTGACGCACAAGGCGGAGATTTGATTTGGTCGTCGTCGCTTGATGATCACGCCAATGTAACGATCACCGGATCGCCGCGCCTTTATAAAGACCGCCTCTATGTTCCCATGTCATCGAGTGAATGGGCAACGGCGGCTGATCCAAATTATGCCTGTTGCACGTTTCGAGGCGGTGTCGCCGCTTTCGATACGACGACCGGCAAGATGGTTTGGAAATCACATGTGATCCAAGAAGAGCCCAAGCCCACGGGAGAGAAGAACCCGCTCGGCGTTTCTTTTCTTGCGCCTTCAGGAGCTCCAGTATGGAATTCACCTACCATCGATGAAAAACGCGGTGTTCTTTATGTGGGTACAGGCGAAGCCTATACCTCGCCCGCAGCGAAAACCAGCGATTCCGTCGTGGCTTTTCGCTTGAGCGATGGTGCCTTTATGTGGGCCAAACAATTGCTGGCGGGCGATGCTTGGAATATGAGTTGCTTCATTGGCTCGACCTTCAACTGTCCGTCTGAAAATGGTCCTGATCTTGATATTGGCGCGCCGCCTGTTCTGGTGCAAAGCGCTGACAAGGGCGACATACTGGTGGTGGGTCAGAAAAGTGGCGACGTCTATGGTCTCGACCCGGATGATCAAGGTCGTGTTGTTTGGAAGCAAAAGCTCGGCCGAGGCGGTTTTGCCGGCGGTGTGCATTGGGGTATGGCAGCACATGGTGCGGTTGTTTATGCGCCCATAGCGGACACTGGATTTGGTGAAGAGCAGCCAGAAGAACCTTTCCCTGGCGTGTTCGCTGTTGATGCGTTTACCGGCGAGCGTTTGTGGTACACGCGGGCAGAAGAAGATTGTCCGGACGGCAGCAAGCCGGCTTGCGATCCAGGCGTTTCCGCCGCTATTTCGGTTACCGATGAGGTTGTCGTCGCTGGCGCCTATGATGGGTTGTTACGGGTCTATGACCGTGACAGTGGGACGGAGATTTGGCGCTACCAGACCAATCGGGCATTTGAAACGGTTTCAGGAGGCACCGGGCATGGTGGCTCCATTGAGTCCGATGGTCCGGTTTTGACGCAAGGTATGATCCTGGTCAATTCAGGTTATATGTTTGGCTCGCGCCTACCCGGCAATGTCCTTTTGGCCTTCTCTGTTGACCCGTAAGGCTCTTATTTAAAGTAGTCAGGACGTCCGAGCGGCCAGACCCAGCCATGCTGAGCCATGCCACCATCAATGGTGAGCACCTCGCCCGTAATATAGTTTCCCGACCCGCCGGCGAGATACACCACGCCCTCGGCAATATCCCAGACGGTGCCGAAGCGTTTCATCGGATTGGCGCGGGGGAACTCCTCAAGGGCTTCACGCGGATATTGCGTGACGCCTTCGGTCTCGATCGCACCGGGGGCGATGCAATTAACGCGGATCTTGTGTTCGGCCCATTCCGTGCTTAAGGTTTTTGACAAGTAAATAACGCCAGCGCGTGCGGCACAGCTATGGGCTGATTGTGGCATTCCACGCTCGACATAAGCAGCAATATTGACGATGTTGCCCGCATGGCCACTGTCGCGCCATCTTTGCGCCACTTCTTGCATCATCCACCAGCTACCATTGAGATTGGTGTCGATGACCGCTAACCAGCCCTTACGCGAGAAGTCAATCGCAGCTTGCGAAAATTGTCCGCCGGCGCTGTTCACAAGGGCGTCGATTGAACCAAAATGGCTGGTCACATCGCCGATAAAATCGCTAACCGCATCGGCATCCCGAACGCTAACAGAGCGAATAAAAATATCTTTGCCAAGCTCAGATTTTATCGCATCGCGCACTTCGATTAAACGCTCTTCGCGTCGGCCACAAATTGCGACATTGGCGCCGAGGCGGGCAGCGAGCACGGCCGTTGCGCGCCCCATACCTGATCCACCACCTGAGATAACAAAATTTTGTCCTTGCAAAAGATCGGCCCTGTAGACGGTCTCATGGACGAATAACTCTTCCAGTGTCAGGCCGCCAAATAGTCCTGTATCCGGGCGGTGGGCTTGTTCAACCATCTGATCTCTCCTCTAAATTGAGAACGTGTGTTTATTTTTCGATGAACTTCTCTAGCACAGCTTTGACCCGTAAGCAGGGATCAATCGTAGCCTGTCCAAGTAATTCATCTAGGCGTTCATGCCAATGATAGATTCGTCGTTCTTGATAGGACAAGCTGATGCCGCGAAAGCCTTCGGACTCGACCGAAGTTTGTATGCGGGTGGCAAATTGCGTGTCTTCTTCAATAATGCGATCGAAATTAGCGATGCGCGTCTGCCAAATCTCCGGTAGTGGTCCGTCGCCCCAATCAGGCGCAAACCAAACGCACTCCAATACCATTTTATTGTCGCCCTTGGGCCAGAAAAGAACAAAGGGCATGCCGGTGGCTGAGGGCGGGCAAACCAAATTGGGGAAGAGCAGGTAGGAGATATTATTCTCGCGGGCAATCTCGCCGACAGTGTCAAACTCGCGCAAGCCCAAAGTCCCGGGGTCTTGCCAATCGGGACGGCGATTTGGGGTGACCATGCGCGAATGACCATTATTCCATAAGGTGATGGTGGTGCCGAGGTGATCAAGGAAACGATCGA
>CBFHZM010000096.1:0-4467 GCA_965660195.1 Alphaproteobacteria bacterium | reverse complement strand
CGTCGACAAAGTGCCACCATTCCAATGTGTACCGTGCTCTTTTACCCAGTGCGTTTTACCCGACAACGGATCAAAAGCTGTCAAATAACCTTTCGGCGCGGGCATGTCTGGGTGCGACCCGAGCAGCTCCAAGAGCCGCCCGAATTCAACACCTGTATTCCAGCCGCCAGGCTGATATTTGAATTTTCCTGTCGCTTTGAAGTCATGATCGACATCAAAAACAAGTGGGTTTTCGATGGTTGGAATATAAACCAGCCCGGTATTAGGGTTGTAGGCCATCGCCATCCAGTTGTGTCCACCTAGTGGGCCGGGCAAAATCCATTTCGATTTGCCTGAAGCATTAAAATCCTTGTCTTTATTCTCAACAGGGCGTCCTGTTTTCATGTCGATGTGGCTCGCCCAATTGACGGTAACATAAGGATTAGCGCGCAGCAGCTCGCCCGTGGCGCGATCGAGTACGTAGAAAAACCCATTTTTCGGTGCCTGCATAATGACTTTGCGCTGCTTACCGTCGATCTCTAGATCGGCCAGCATCATGTCCTGAACAGCGGTATAATCCCATGTATCGCCGGGGGTTGTTTGGTAGTGCCAGCGCTTCTCGCCTGTCGAGGCATCAAGCGCGACGATCGACGATAGATAGAGGTTATCGCCACCACCAGGGGAACGGATTGAGCGAGTCCAAGGCGACCCGTTACCTACACCGATATAGAGAAGATCCGTATCAGGATCATAAACGATCGAATTCCATACGGTACCACCGCCACCAATTTTCCACCACTCGCCTCCCTTCCAGGTCGGCATAGCATCCTCGAGGGCGGCATTCTCAACTGGCGCAGCTGGATCACCTGGGACGGTGAAGAAACGCCAAACTTGATCGCCCGTCTTTGTGTCATAGGCCGTTACATAGCCCCGCACCCCATATTCGGCGCCACCATTGCCAATATAAACCAAGCCGTTCGCAACTCGGGGAGCCCCTGTAATGGTATAATCCCGGCTTCGATCAATCAGCGTATTGACCTTCCAAATCGGCTTGCCGGTCTCGGCATTGAGGGCGATCAAATAGCCATCAAAGCTTGCCACATAAACAGCCCCTTCATAGACTGCGACACCACGATTGACGACGTCGCAACAGCCTTTGCCGGCCCATGCACCAGGCACCTCAGGGTCGTAGGACCACAATTCCTCGCCCGTTTTGGCATCCACCGCATAAACGATTGACCACGAGCCAGTAAAATACATGATCCCATCTACGACGATCGGCGTCGCTTCGAGCCCACGATTGGTATACATGTCTTTTGACCAAGCCAGTGACAACTCAGACACATTGTCTTTGGTAATCTGGGTCAAGGGCGAATGGCGTTGCTCTGAATAGGTTCGTCCATAAGCCAACCAATTGCCTGGCTCAACATCAGCCTCGACAATGCGTTGGCTGTCAATTTGTGCAATATTTTGGCTTGGTGCAGCTCCACTGCTCCTGCCCATATCGACGGCAGAAGAAAGTCCGCCGAGACCCAAACCCACCCCCGCCACGATGAGGCCGAGCGCCAAGATATTAACAATCGCACCTTGCTTTGTATTCAATGTTGGATGACCCATAATTTCTCCCCTGTAATCGCTAATACTGTAAAATAAATTTGCCATCCGTAAAGCCCTTTACTTGCGACAGTTAGTATCTTGCGCAGTTTTATCGTGTGGCTAAACTAGGTGATCAAAGCTTGGAATCGAGGCAAGCGACACGGGGGGAATCGTGAATTTACAATCCATTCAAGACAAGCACGTAACAATAATTGGCAGTGGCTTTGGCGGCATGGGCATGGCCATACAGCTTTTACGGCACGGACACACAAATTTCGAAATTATCGAAAAAGAGAGTGATCTGGGCGGCACATGGCGCGACAATAGCTATCCCGGCTGCGCTTGCGACGTTCCATCGCATCTCTATTCTTTCTCTTTTGAAGGGAGATCTGACTGGTCGAAAATGTTTCCCGCACGCGATGAGATTTTCAACTACATCACCGAGCTAGGGGTTAAATACAACCTATACGACAGGACGCGTTTCAACACAGAAATCGCCGCCGCAACCTTTAATGATGCGAACGGGCGGTGGCACGTCGAGACGACCACTGGTGATTTCTTTGAGACCGATATTCTTATCACCGCGCTGGGGCAACTCAACCGTCCCAAGATCCCTAATTTTGCCGGCAAAGAACGTTTCAAGGGCCCTATTTTCCACTCGGCGCGCTGGGAACATCAACATGATTTTGACAATAAGCGGATTGCTATTATCGGTAATGGGCCGTCAGCGGCACAATTTATTCCTGAAATCGCAAAGATCGCTGACCATATGACGGTCTTTCAGCGTTCGGCCTGTCACATAGTACCCCGAGAGGACAAGCCCTACTCCAGCGTTCATAAATTTCTTTTTAAATATGTCCCTGGCTTCCGGGCGTTTTATCGCCGCCTTATTTTCTGGCTTCTCGAGAGCAATTTCCTGCCCTTCAACGAATTGCCGGATATCCCCATGCTGGTCAAATTCTTGCGTCTTACTGGATCGATTGAAGACCGGATCCAAGAGCAATTCGACACACAAGTCACCAAACCCGAATTGCGGGAGGTCCTGAAACCTGATTACCCACTCGGCTGTAAGCGGATCGTGATTTCAGACGATTATTATCCAGCTTTGATGCGCGATAATGTGACGGTCGAGACCAGTGGGATTAGAGAGATCGTTGCCAACGGTATTAATACAAATGACGGCAAGCACCACAAATTCGATATTATTATCTATGGCACTGGCTTTGAAAGTACAGGCTTTCTAGCGCCAATGACCATTACCGGACGCAATGGTATGGACTTGAATGAGTATTGGGCTGAAGGCGCCGAGGCTTATCTTGGTATCACGGTTCCCAATTTCCCAAATATGTTCATGCTATATGGCCCAAATACCAACCTCGGAACCAATTCAATCATTTTCATGATGGAAGTTCAGATCCGCTATATTTTGGGCGCCCTGGCCTCGCTTGGCAAAAAACAGGCGCAAGCCATGGAGGTTGATGAAGGCAAACTCCAAGAGTTCATTAGCTATGTGACCCGGCGACTGGACACCTCGGTTTGGGCTCAAGGTTGCGGTAGTTGGTATAAGCTTGAAAATGGTAAAATCACCAATAACTGGCCAGATTTTCCACATCAATATGAAAGCTACGTCGGCCGCTTTGATGACAATTGCTACAGCTACATGCACGCCCCAGGCCACAAACAGGCCGCAGAATAACACCGCAAGGAGACCACACATGTCAAACACAGTCGCTCAGGCCCTTTTGCACAAGTGGCATGACCAAATGCAAAGTGGCGACATGTCAGATCTCGAGAGCCTTCTGACCGAAGATGCTGTCTTTCACTCACCGGTGGTCCATTCGCCACAAAATGGGCGCGAAATCGTCTGCCTATACTTACGAGCCGCCAATAATATTTTTAGGGATACGCAATTTCAATATGTCCGAGAGGTCGTTGACGGTTCAAATATCGTACTAGAATTCACCTGCCAGATGGACGGTCTATTTGTGAATGGAATCGACATGATGCATGTCAATGACGATGGACTAATTGACGATTTTAAAGTTATGGTACGCCCGATAAAAGCGGTGAATTTGGTTTGGGAGCGCATGGGCGAAATGCTCGCCCAGAAAAAAAATCCGCCTAACATTTACTGAGGCCCAAAATGGCAACCCCGAATAGCCTTTTAGAAGGTGAGAATATTTACCTATCGCGCAGCGGACGTACGATACTGTCTAATGTTTCCTTGCGGTTAGAAGAAGACGATTTCGTTACGCTTATTGGCCCCAATGGCGCTGGCAAATCCATGCTATTAAAAGCACTTTTGGGTCTCGAAAAAATCGATAGCGGCGTGGTGCGCAGAAAACCCAATTTGCGTATCGGCTTCGTACCTGAAACGATTAACCTCGACCCGTCGCTGCCGATGAGCGTTCGCCGTTTTTTGACCCTGAGCAAAGGCCGCGCACCCTTGCAGGACGATATCGTACAAGAGACAAGCGTCGAGGCGCTGTTGGATGTTCCAATGACGGCCTTGTCAGGCGGCGAGCGGCAACGCGTCTTACTGGCTCGGGCATTACACCACAAGCCCGAGATCTTAATTCTCGACGAACCAGCGCAAAATCTCGACATGCGGGGGCAGCTCAATCTTTATGCCTTGATGCAAAAAATATATGAACGCCATAAGGTTGCGATTTTGATGGTGTCACATGATTTGCACCTTGTGATGAGCTCAACCCGAAAAGTTGTCTGCTTGTTTGAACATGTTTGTTGCTCGGGCGAACCGCAAGCCGTCGCCCGTGATCCCGAATTTATTTCGTTATTTGGTGAGGATATGGCGCGGCTAATTTCTGTGTACCCGCATGACCACGACCACAGCCACGACAATCACGATGATACGCACCACGATCATAGTCA
>CBFHZM010000095.1:0-4485 GCA_965660195.1 Alphaproteobacteria bacterium | reverse complement strand
CATGCCTGTCGAAACCGTTGGCCTGACTCAAATTATAACTGTTGTCATTTTCTTAGGCCTGTTACTAGCCGCGCTCGCCTTTGTTAAGCGCCACCGCACCCCTATTACCGAGCGTTTGCACGGCCACAAGCGTGTGCAAATCATTAATGATATTAGTCTCGGGACTTCAGAGAAGCTAAAAATTATTCGTATCGATGACCGCGATTATGTCGTGATTAGCGCTAAAGGGCAGGCTAGCCAACTGTTCGCGTTGCCTGCGACAGCACCTATGACCGGAACTTTTCACGCTGAAGAGGCGGTCGCCTGATGACGTACTCGTTGGTTATTCGCTATCTATCTTTATACTCGGTCGCGGCCTTGTTTCTGGTCATGCCAGAGGCTGTGCTCGCGCAAGAGATTATCACTAATCTGAATGCCGGCCTGCCAGCGGTCAATATGATTGACCAGGGTAATGGGGCCACAACCTATTCGCTATCTTTACAAATACTAGCGTTGATGGCGGGGCTAACCAGATTGCCGTCACTGGTTCGTGGCATGACGTCCTTCACCCGCATGATGATTGTTTTCTCGATTTTGCGGCAGGCAATGGGGACCCAACAAACGCCGCCCAATCAGGTGCTGATTGCGATAGCTTTATTTCTATCCCTTTTTATTATGACGCCGACTTTGACCTCAGTGTATGAAGATGCTGTTACACCTTATATGGAAGGCACAATGCCTGCAGCACAAGCCCTTGATACGGGGACGAGCGTGATGAAGAGCTTTATGGTTCGTAACACGCGCGAGAAAGATCTCACCATGTTCGCTGATATGGCCGGAGATACGTCATACGAAACACCCACCAGTGTACCGCTCACCGTGTTGCTACCGGCCTTTATCACGTCCGAGTTGAAAACCGCCTTTCAAATTGGATTTTTACTATTTTTGCCTTTCCTCGTCATTGACATGGTGATTGCGTCGATCCTGATGTCTTTGGGGATGATGATGTTGAGCCCGATGCTGGTGGCTTTGCCGTTTAAACTTTTACTTTTCGTCTTGGTCGATGGCTGGGCCATGACGGTTGGCTCACTTGTGGCCACTTATGCTGCCAATTAGGAGTTATTATGGAATTCGATGCGAATGTTGAATATTTACGCCAAGCCTTTTGGCATATTTTGATGGCAGCGGGCCCAATCCTTGCCATCGCCCTGGCGATTGGTCTGGTCATCGGCATTATCCAAGCGGCGACCTCGATCAATGAAATGACGCTCAGTTTCGTCCCAAAGCTAGTGGTGGTGATTGGCGCTTTCGGTCTTTTGGCAAATTTCATTTTGCTGCAGCTGACCGACTATTTTGCCTTCATCTTCGATCGTGTCGCGAACATTAATTAGAGGTTGTCGTGAACCCTAGCGAGAGCATTCTACCTGGTATCGATCTGTCGGTCGCAATTGAGTATGTGACACAGTATTTTGTTGCCTCTTTGCGGATCGGCGCCTTCATGATCAGTGCGCCGTTTTTTGGCACGCGCTACGTCATGCCACAAATCCGTATTATGCTCGCAATGGTTTTAACGGTTATTATTGCCACTAAGACGCCCTTGCCCGATAGCGCAACAATCGGCTCGGCCTTTGGGATCGCCTTGATGCTAACGGAGATTGCGATTGGCCTCTCGGCAGGTTTAATAACGACAATTTGGTTTGCCGCTGCCGCCTTGGCCGGCGAGAAAATAGCCTCGACAGCGGGTCTCGGTTATGCCGCGCAAATGGACCCAGATGCTGGCGGTCAAACACCGGTCGTGAGCCAAATTTTAACCCTATTTTTAATTGTGACATTCCTGGCTTTGGATGGGCACTTGATTTTATTCTCTCTGATCATGCGCTCTTATGAGTTTTCACCGATCGTTGTGATCCCCGATTTACGGGTATTTATCGAGGGGGGCATTAAAGCCGCAGGCTGGATGTTTCTAGCGGCGTCGCTGATCATGCTACCGATTGTAACTTTGTTGCTGATGATTAATATCTCGATCGGCGTGATCACACGTTCAGCACCACAGTTAAACCTCTTTTCCTTTGGCTTTCCGATTTCCATGCTGGGGGTGTTTTTTATTCTTTTTATCTCGGCACCGGTGCTGGGTTATGCCTTTTCCGATCTCGTCAATGCGACGATTGAAGATGTCGAGTTCATCCTAGGAGGACTGTCAGGTGGCTGAGGAGAGTCAAGACGGCCAGGAGAAAACCGAGGAACCGTCCCAGCGAAAATTAGATAAAGCAAAGGAAGACGGTAAGGTAATCACCTCGAAGGAGATGTTTGTTTTTACCTCTCTTTTAACGGGATTGTTCATTCTCATGGCGCTGATGAGCTTTGGTGGACAGTTCATGGCCAGTTGGTCGACCTTGTTTCAAATTACGCCAGGGGCAGATTTGTCCTCGATGCTGACCTGGAACTTTCGCGAAAGTATTTTATTTCTGATTAAACTGGCGCTGATTTTCGGGGTCCCTTTAATGGCGGTTACATTGGCAACGCAGGCTGCGATGGGTGGGTTTGTTTTTGCCATGAAGGCGATGGCCTTTAAGGGCAGCCGCATTAATCCCATATCGGGGTTGAAGCGGATGTTTTCAATGAAGGCGCTGGTTGAATTGGCTAAGTCGGTGCTGAAAGTCGTTCTGCTGTTTGGGGTTGGGTATGCCGTAATTACCCATGTCATGCCCGAGGTCATCCGCCTGACGGATACGAGTTTCCCGCAGGCCGTTAGCACAATGCGCGAGGATATACCTCTGCTAATCGGCGCTTTACTCGTGGTTTTAGTCATAATTGCAGCGATCGATTTTGCCTGGCAACGCCATACCTTTATGCAGGATATGCGGATGAGCCGGCAAGATATGAAAGAAGAATACAAGCAAACCGAGGGGTCACCCGAGGTCAAAGCCAAAATTCGTCGCAAGCAAATGGAAGCCAGCCAACGCGCGTCGCAACAGCGTGAAGCGCTTGACAATGTCGCTGATGCAACGGCCGTGATCACCAACCCGACCCATTTTGCTATTGCCTTGAAATATGAGGTCGGCAGTGCTGGGGCGCCAGTTATTTTGGCTATGGGGCGAGGCGTAATGGCAAAGCAAATTATTGAACGCGCTAATGATGCGCGCGTGACCGTGTTCCGTAGCCCGCTGTTAGCGCGGGCGCTATTTTTCACTGGTGATATTGGCCAAGAAATATCAGAGCGGCTTTATACTGCTGTTGCCACGGTGCTTGCGTATATCTACCGCCTTGAGAAGGGCGAGGCCTTGGAGCAGCCAGAGGTTGAGTTGCCAGACGATCTCCGTTTCAATGAAAATGGTCAACCATTGGAGGTGGGTGATGCGCAAACATAAGCAATCACTAGGTGAAATGATTAGCTCCGTTAGCTTTGTCTTGCTCGCGGTATATTTTTTTCTCGTCGCCTTCGCCTATCTGGATGATGGCAAGCCGTTTAAGGCAGCAATGCTTTGGCTGGCGTCGCTTTTGTGCGGCCTCGGCGGGTTTCGTTTCGTACTCGCCTTTCACATTGCGCGATGGAGGGCTGGGCGATGAGCCGCTCCGATCCGAGATTAAGCTGCACGGGCTGCGCCAATCTTTTTGTTACCCATGACAAGCACAGACCGTGGGGATGCCGGGCCTTTGGTTTCAAGTCTCCCTATCTTCCTGGGCAGGTTGTGATGACCACTTCTGGCACGAAATGTGCAAATTATAGTCAGCGAAAGATGCGCGTAGCGCGTCCAAATCATGCAGATAAGGGAATTTTGGCATGAATAAAGAGATCGATGCAATTCAGGAGAGTGTTAAGCTCGCCCTCGATGCGGCCGAAGCGGCCGCCGACGTAACGGCTGAGTATAACAAAATTAAAACTGAGAATATGAAGCTGATAAGCGGGGTCTCTGGTGTTTACAAACACGCTCGTACATTAGCAATTGTCGCCGGTGTATCCGTCGGTTCGGTGCTCGTTTTGGCGATGACGATGCATTTCCGCTCGGTGTCATCGCTGGAGACACTTGGCAAAACCAGTCGTGAAGCATTGGTGGTTTTTGCGGAAAATGTTGACGATATGACGGCGTCTATCACCAATTTACAAGAAGCGCTTAAGAAACAAGATGAATTGCTGGCGGTAAACCGCCGCTTGACGGAGGAAATCATGGAATTACGAGCAGCTGCAGGCAAACCCTTTGAAGCCTTAAATAGTGTGATGGCGGACTCCTTCACCTCGATGCGCGCCGACAATAAACAGCTCGGTGAGGATATCTCGAAGCAGTTGAAAGTAGTGAATGACAATTTGGCGCAGGCTCAGTCCGCTGCCACCACCAAGATCATTAAGTCGACAAGCTCTCTGCAGGCGTCCAATGAAAAAGGCGCGTCGACGACGGTAAATCTCAGTAAATCAATCGCGAGTATCTCGGACATGCAAAAGCGTACTCTCGAGCACTTGCAGCTTTTGGTTGAAGAGAACAGCCGCTTGATGCGTGCGTTGGAAGAAGG
>CBFHZM010000094.1:0-4554 GCA_965660195.1 Alphaproteobacteria bacterium | reverse complement strand
ATGGCGATGCAATAGGTTAAGTCGGTAATTTCGGCATCGCTAAATGCCGACTTCATCTCGGCCCACAAATTTTCATCAGCCGACAGGTCACGCGGCGCGGTACCCATTTTGATGGCAAACTGGATCGCCAATTTCTCACGGTGGCCCAAGTCGTCATAGGCTCCATTGAGAACAGCAGCATAAAAGGCCTCATCGGGTTGTTCGCCATTACCGTCAACACCATTGGCAATCCCCATCGCTTTGACATCGCGTGCAGCCCGCCAGTTCATACAAATTTGGCAGCCATTGAGCACCGCCGTTGCAATGCGGGCGCCTTCAAATTCCCGCAAGGGTAGCTTGCTATGGGTATAAACCGCGGCCGCAAAACTGTTCGCTGCTTGCGTAATTTCGGGGATGTAAAAACTTCCAGGATCAACCCCTTGGGATGCCTGTGGCTCCTTCATTTCAATTCGCATTTGTCCCTCCCTTGAAACGCCAGCCTACAGGCTAGCTTAATGATATGGTTTTTTGCAAGCCATCGTGGCTATTTTGAGCCGCGTCATGCCTGCGCCACTGAAACCGCCACTGAAACCGCCAAAGCGCCTTGGGCAGTGTTTTGCTGGGACGCAGGATGCGCTAGCGTCAGATATCAGACATCGCCATTTCGTCGATTGTAGCTCGGTGCCGTCGGCAACGGTGACGCACTCGCCGAGGCGATCGGCGCCAAACTCATGACCAATCAGTAAAGCGGTTGCGGCTAAAAACTAGCCCTTGAACTCGCGTTTAATTTTCTTGGCGAGCGACCACTTATGCACCTCGGTCGGACCGTCATAGATACGGAAAGCGCGCAATTCGCGAAACACTTGCTCGACAATGGTGTCTTGCGAGACGCCCGTGCCGCCCATCACTTGAACACACCGGTCGGCGATTTGGAACAAGGTCTCAGCGACATGGGTTTTGGTCATCGAACTTTCGGCCGTCCCCAGATCACCGCTATCAAGCACTTGCGCGCACCAATCAATCATCAACTCAGTGTGCTTCAAATCGATCATATTTTGCGCCAGTAAGAAACCGACCCCCTCATGATCAATCAGAGGCTTGCCAAAGGCCTGCCGCTTGCAAGCATAGGCGACAGCGATTTCATGCGCCCGAGTACAGGCGCCGTGCCAGCGCATACAATGCGTCAATCGCGCTGGGGCGAGACGAATTTGCGCATATTTAAACCCTTCGCCGCTTTCACCCAGCATATGTTCGGGCGCGACCCGCAAATTCTCGATCGATATAACAGCGTGCCCACCTGGCATAGAGCTATCGATCGTGTCGAGTACGCGCTCGATTTTAATCGCCGGATTGGGCAAATCGACCAAAAACATGCAAGCGCCATCTTCCGATTTCGCCATAACAATGCCAACTTTTGCGCCCTCGGCCCCTGTGATAAAGGCTTTGCGGCCATTAATGACCCATTGATTGCCCTCAAGCTTCGCCGTGGTTTGCATCATCGATGGATCCGAGCCAGCGCCATTTTCGCTAGCTGGTTCGGTCATGAAAAAGGCCGAGCGCGCGCGGCCTTCGACCAATGGCTTGAGGAATTTTTCTTTCAATTCGGGGCTTCCAACCTTGCCGAGAAGATACATATTCCCCTCGTCAGGCGCAGCCGTATTAACGGCCACCGGCCCAAGTGGTGACAAACCTGACTTACGCAAAATCAATGCTGTTTCTTGGTGCGAGAAATGCCCGCCATCATCGCGAATATGCGGCGTCATCAAGCCAGCGGCGCGCGCCAGCCCGCGCATTTCCTGCACGAGCTCCTCGCTTGGGCCATGCGCACCACAGCGCGGGTCGCTCTCATAAGGGGCAATTTTGGTTCGGACAAACTCCTCAACGCGCGTCGCGCACTCGATTGCGGCCTGTGATAGTTGCGGCGTGCTCATACTCGGCTTCCCCTTGTAATCGATATGACTGATGCGCCGCAGGTTAAGCTGTTCAGCGCCCGATTGCCAGTCCAGAAAGCCTAGACAAAGAAACAGGCAATCATACCCCAAGCTGCATCCGAAACCGCATGCGCGCCGGGCACCGTGCAGAGACGTAATCCTGTAAGCATCCTGTAAGGATTCCATGGCTAAATAGGGCACCAAAACTTATGAGGCAAAAAATGGCTATAGAGCAAAAAAAACTTGGTCTTTCCTTCGCACTGGCATTTATCAGCGCAGTGCTTATTCTCGCACCGCGCGGGGCCCTAGCCGACGATAACGAGGGTGAAAAGCTCGTCTACAAAGTCTTCCGCAAAGGTGATTATATTGGTCGTCATGAAGTGGAATTCGAAAATGAGGAAAATGGCACGCTCAAAGTTGAAATTGAGACAGATGTTAAAGTTAGATTGGCATTCGTTACGGTCTATAGATTTGAACATGAAGGCAAGGAATACTGGCGCGACGGCAAATTGGTCGGCTATCGCTCCAGAACCAATGATGATGGTAAGAAGAAATTCCTACAACTGAGCGGCTCTGCACAATCGGTGACCGCGGAGGGGTCTGCGGGGCGTTTTGAGTTTGCTCAACCTGTGATGCCAGCGAGCTTATGGAACATGGCAACGGTGCAACAAACCCAACTAATGAACACTCTTGATGGACATATGATGGCTATATCCGTCACACGGGTCGGTGAAGAAACTATTCGTGCTCGCGGAAGAGATATTCAGGCCACACACTATGTCATGTCAGGCGAATTAGAGCGCGAAATGTGGTATGCTAATAATCGATTGGTTTATCTGCGCTTTAAGGGCTCGGATGGCTCAACTATCGATTATGAATTGCAATAGGAAGCTCATGTGCGTTTACTTCTGGTAGAGGATAATCCGCGGCTCAAAAGCCTGCTTTCGGGATTTCTCTCCCAGCGTGGTTTTGCTGTCGATGGAGCTGTTTCGCTAGAAAGCGCCCGCGACTATCTCGCCAGCATCACCTATGACGCGATTATTTTGGATCTCGGTCTGCCCGATGGCGATGGTCGAGATCTTTTGCGCGACCTGCGTAGTCAAGGCAAGAGCACCCCCGTCTTGATACTAACGGCTCGCGATGCGATTGAAGATCGTGTTTCGGGCCTCAATTTAGGAGCCGATGATTACCTTCTAAAACCCTTTCATAATGACGAGCTTGATGCCCGCCTACGCGCCATTTTGAGGCGGCCGAGCGACCTCCTATCTCAGAGTATAGAAGTCGGCGGCTTGCGCTTTGACATGGGCGAGCGGGCGGCCTTTTTCGGGGATCAAAGGCTCGAATTGGGTCGCCGCGAGCTTGATGTATTGGAGATTTTACTCCGCCGCGTCGGTAAAATTATTTCCCGCAGTGCGCTCGCCGATGCCGCACACAATGCCTATGAACCAGTGACGGAGAATGCACTCGAAGTTTGCATTCACCGGCTCCGCAAAAAACTCTCAACTCTGAACTGCGGGTGTGAAATCCAAACCATTCGGGGCGTCGGATATATTCTGCAGGAGCTGGACTAGATGCAATCGCTCCGTTTCCGCCTCGGCATTATTATCCTCACTATTGTCGGCCTGTCTTTCGCCCTGAGCGCCTTTTTTTTCTCGCTCGCGATTAATGCCCGCATGGATACGCTCGACGATAAGTCGTTGAGCGGTCAAATAGACGACATTAAACGCCATATTGAGTGGCGCGACGGTGCCGTGGAAATCTCTATCCCCGACGACTTGAAACGCGAATACAGAGCGGGAGCCGGGCAATTTATCTACATTGTCTCGGATGAGCGCGGCGCTATCCTCGAGCGCTTCGGCACGCGAGATTTGCTGCGACCACGCCAAGCGCTCAACCGCTCCGTCTCACAGGCGCCGCCGCATCTGTTTTCGACCATACGCGAGCTCGCTGGTGAGGACATGCGATTTTACGGAGCCGATCAATGGTATTCCCCCGATGGCGGAACGTATTGGGTAAATATTCAAGTTGCGCAAGGGCCATTGCATGACAATGTCGTCGCCGATGAAATCGTCCATGAACTTGTCGAAGGCTATGGCGCTCCTATGGTGGCAATGATGATCGCCCTGATTATAGGTGTTTCTTGGACGATTAACCGCTCGCTGCGCCCGCTGGTGCGGCTCGAAGCGCAAGCGCACGAGCTCAGCCCCGGAGCCGACCATCAGCAACTCTGCGTCAGGGGGCTTCCGAGCGAAATCAAGCCACTGGTCGAACGCATGAACGAAGCGCTCACGCGCCTCAACGACGCTTATAAGCAACAAAAAAACTTTACTGATATGGCGGCGCATGAACTGCGAAGCCCAGTTGCCGTTATTCGCGCACAGGCCGAGGCGCTGGTGAAAAGCGGGGATCGCGATCAACTGATTGCCGATATTCAGCGTCTAGAACATATGCTGACACAACTGCTACAATTATCCCGCTCGGATGCTTATGCACTCGACCCCGATACAAAACTTGATCTCGTCCATGCCACCTCGGAGATTTTGGCAGATATCGCCAGCCCATTGGTAGCCCGCGGTGTCACCGTCGAGCTTACCAGCCCGCAAAACCCTGTTTTGGTTCAAGCCGATCGTAATATGCTCGAGAT
>CBFHZM010000093.1:0-4670 GCA_965660195.1 Alphaproteobacteria bacterium | reverse complement strand
CTCCCGCTGATATCTGGCCTTGCCCTCGCCCTCATCGCTGGCCCGCTCGGGTGCTTCGTCGTGTGGCGGCGGATGGCTTATTTTGGCGACGGCCTCGGCCATAGCGCCCTTTTGGGTATTGCGCTTGGGCTTGTGCTCGACATCATGTCGGAACTATCGATTCTTCTGGTCGGTATTGGTTTTGCATTTTTTCTCGTGATTTTGCGACAACGTAAACTCCTTGCCATTGATACGCTTCTCGGCCTTTTGGCGCATGCGGCGCTCGCCTTTGGCATTATCGCCATGGCGTTCATGGGGGTTGGCGAGGTTGATATGCATGATTATTTACTCGGCAGCCTTGAGGGCGTTACAGCGACCTCCAGCACCATACTCATCATCGGTGCGCTAGCGGGTTTTGCGCTCCTCATTCGCATCTGGCCAGGGCTCATCCTTATGGTTACCAGCGAGGACCTCGCATTAGCTGAGGGCGTTCCGACAAAACGTTATGAAGCAATGTTGATGCTTCTAATGGCTGTGTTGGTTGCCGTGTCTATTCAGCTCGTGGGGATATTGCTAATCACCTCGCTGCTGATTATTCCGGCCGCCTGTGCCCGTCTATTCGCTCGCACGCCGGAACACATGGCAACGCTCGCTGGCGTGATTGCCGCTGTCAGCGTCACCATCGGGCTAAACCTGTCGAGCATCTACACGCTCGATCCCGGCCCCGTAATTGTAGCCGTCATGATTTCGCTTTTCGCGAGCACCCTCGTCCTCGGACAGATTCTAAGACGGTCTTAATCAACCCAAATCGGCGACGAATAAGCCCGCTCTTGGATCGTCACATCCACACCGGCACGCGGCATAACACCTGCCCGCATCGCGTCCCATGTCGACCAACGACAAGTCGGGTTTTCCAGCACCCGCACATAGTAAAAGGCCTTTTGAGCGGCATCAAACGCATCATCGCGCCATCTCACTTTGAGTTCATTATCACCTGTATCGGCCGTCCAGGCGCAGGTTTGAATATCTACCGAAGCGTTATTGTCAGGACAGCGATTGGTTTCGGCATCGACCGAAACACCACCAGCGCAAGCAATATCAATCACCTGCTCATGGGTATCGCCTGCAGCGTCAATCCAGCCCTTAACAATCTGCAAACGCTGTAAATTGGCCGAGTCTGGATCACGAATAGCCCAAACCAAAAACTCTGGCGTTTCGCCTTCTTGCAATGCCAAATCGCTCCCCATCGAAACGCCTTGTGCATAAGCCCGTTTGGTTAAATCGGCGCTGTCGACGATATCGTCATCAAAATTGGTCCCAGCAAAAAAACGTAGGCGAAAACGGGGGCCTGTTGTTGCATAGGTCTCTTTGCGGCGCATCGCATCAAACAAAGATTCGCGGGTATTCTCCTCAGCCCAAACAGCCGCCAATCCGGAAGCGCTCCAAGTCTGGAAGAAATTCGGCGAATAGCGCGGGCTGCCGTCTTCATTTGGCTCATCGAGTGGAACCGCGCCGCGCAATTTCCCCGTCGCGTCAACCAAACCAACTTTCGACCAGTAATTATTTTCCGAGAACGCCCCAGCCCCAACATGAGTATCAGAGGCGCCGATCAGACCGAATTTATAGGGATTACCCTGCCCGTTCTGATCCATCTTCAAACCATTCAGATAGGCCTCACGGACATAGGAACCTTGCGGCTGGCTTGGTGTCCATGACCCGATACGGAATGGCATAATTTCGAAATCGGCCCATTCATCATTGGGGGACAAAAGCGGGTGGGTCTCACTATCGCCTTTGACTTGTGTCATTTCAACAATCGGCTCGTTGCGCATCCGGGTTGCTGCATAATCTGCATTCATCGCCTTGCCGTCAAACGTCTTATCCATGAACATCAAGCCATTTGAACCATTGGAGTTATGCGGCACAGCGATGGTATCAACGCCCGTCTCGCGTAAATCATCCATCCACTGCCACAAATCCTCAGGATTGGACGACATAATCCGGCTATAGGGCAATGTCGGCGCCTCGCCTCCGCGGAAGAAAACATTGCGATGCAAGTTTTGATTGTCCGGGCCTGATGTATATTCAAAGGCGATAAAGGTGGTGAATTTACCCGGGTCATTATATTTTTCAGCGGCGGCGATAATCTTCTGCCATGCCGCTTTCATAATATTCTCGTCGACCAAATCATCCGTAAAACCTGCGTTGAGGCGCGGAAATAATTTCTGGAAAGCAGCAAGGCGCTCAGCTGGCGTCTTAGCTTTCTGAATATCCTGTGCAATTGGGTGCTGCGAGACCGCTTGATCAGGATCATGCATGGCAGGCAACATGCCGAGATAAATCGCATGGTCCGTTACCGCCTGAAAATCCAGCGGCCGCTTGAGCTGCATGTCAAATCCACCAGGATGGGGAATGGCTTCGCCACGGGCATATCGATAAGCTTCATCGGGACCGTTCCGATTTCCCATAATATAGGCATCGAAGGACAACACGGTGTGCAAATGCGTTTCGCCGAAATACACGTTACGATCTTCTGGGCGATTCTCCGGACCGGCGGCTTGCGCTACAGTGATCAGTGTAGATAACGAAATAGCGGCAAGGCTCGCAACCCGCATTGCCGTCGATAATAGTGAAAATGTCATAACGCCCCTCCCATTACTGACCAAGAGTAATAAAACTTCTGACTTTGACAAGAATAGATTTAGTCGACGCTCGGCAACGCCATCGCCATCAGGTGATGCGAGATCAAAGCGGCTGTAAAATCAGAGACAGGCTGCCCTTCAACAGGCGCCAGCTCAACAATATCAATGCCGACACAGCGCCGCCCGCGCAAGCAGGATGCGATGAGATCGAGCGATTGGTAGAACCCAAGTCCGCCTGGCACAGGCGTTCCGGTTGCTGGCAAGACCGAAGGGTCCAAGCCATCGACATCGAAAGTTACATAGATATTATGCGGAAAATCTGCAGGCAAAGTAATTTCGGAGATCTGCTGACGGACAATATCGCAAGCATCATATGTCAAAACACCGTGGCGTTTGCGGTCTTCATCTTCCTGCCGCGACAGTGCCCGAACGCCAAAGGAACACATCGCGAGACCCTCCCCAGCGAGCAAATGCATGACACTTGCGTGGCTATGTTGATGCCCTTGATAAGCAACACGGAAATCAGCATGAGCATCAATATGGACTAACCCAACCGGCTGATCGCAAGCGTCGACAACCCCCATAACGCTGCCGTAGGACAGACTATGCTCGCCGCCAAGGGTGACAGGAATTTGCCCGCGCGCGGCAATATCGCGCGTGCAGGCGCGAAGCTCAGCCATCACATCTTCGATGGGTTGGTCACAATTAATGGCTTGTGCCGTGTAGATACCATGCATCGCTGGCTCGCGGCCCTCGATCAATCGTTCAAGCTGATGCGATGCGGCGATAATCGCTTCGGGCCCTTTACCAGTCCCGCTGCCATAGGAGACCGTTTTTTCCAAGCCGCAGGGCACCACGACAAACCGAGCCGTCATCGGATCATTCTCCTCCGGCATCAGCTCCTCCCCTAAAAACTGGTTTTCCATAACGTCTCTCACGATAAGCGATTAGCAAAATCTTCATAGCTGAAGCTGCGCACCATGCGCAAGGCATCGCTCTCGCTATTCCAAATTGCGATAGAAGGCAATATGACGCCGTTAAAAGTGGTTGTTTTCACCATCGAGTAATGCGACTGATCGAGGAAAGCAAAACGTTGCCCAGCCTCCACGGGGGTTGGAAAACGATAGTTCCCAACCATATCACCCGCCAAGCATGACGGGCCCGCAATCATCACCTCGTCGCCCACATTTGCTTCCCCCAGCAGGGCTGGTCGATACGGGGCCTCCAAAACATCGGGCATGTGGCAGGTCGCCGAAATATCGGAAATCGCAATCGGACCATCATTGTCGATCACATCGAGAACCTCGCCGACCAAAATACCAGTATCAAAGGCCACAGCCGCGCCTGGCTCAAGATAGACCTCAATGTCCAAACTTTGCCGCAAGTCGCGTAACAACTCGACCAATCCATCGCGCTGATAGCTCGGCGAGGTAATAAGGTGCCCGCCCCCTAAATTGAGCCACTTAAACTGCCCGCGCCATTTCTCTAAATAGGGCCTGATGGCATCGATGGTCCGATCCAAGGGTTCAAAGCCCTGTTCGCACAGGCTATGAATATGCAAGCCCGTCACATGTTGTGGCAAATCCCCCCCAAGGCGATCGATCGGGAAACCTAAACGTGATCCTGGAGCACAAGGGTCGTAGCGCGCGACAAGACCTTCTGAATGCAATGGATTGAGCCGTAAGCCGACATCAGCACCGCCCGCTAAAGCGTCGGCGGCAAAGCGTTCGACTTGCGCCGGGCTATTAAAAATAACATGGTCCGAAAGCGCCGCGATTTCCGCAATCTCATGCGCCTTATAAGCGGGCGAATAGCTTGTCAGCGACCCACGATAATATTGTCGCGCGAGGCGGGCTTCCCACAACCCCGAAGCACATGTTCCCGAAAGATAGCGACCCACTGTGTCGGCCAGTGACCACATCGAAAAGGCCTTCAGCGCCAGCAGGATTTTCACACCCGCGCGCTGTTGAACATCATCGAGAATTTTTAAATTGCGCTCGAGGCTCACCTCGTCGACGACAAAGCAAGGGCTCGGGACCCGCGTCAGAT
>CBFHZM010000092.1:0-4818 GCA_965660195.1 Alphaproteobacteria bacterium | reverse complement strand
TGACCTTGTTTTATCTACCGATACCATGCAGAGCGGCCGACATTTTCGCGAAACGGACGCGCCTGAGATCGTTGCCCGGCGTGTGGTTGCCGCTGCCGTCTCGGATCTGATCGCCAAGGGTGCTCGTCCGCGCGGCTGTTTGATGAGTTTTGCCCGTCATCCCGACTGGCATGATCATTGGCTCGAGGCTTTTGTCGCTGCTTTTGGACTGGAGCTGAAGACCTTTGGCCTCAGTCTATGGGGTGGTGATACGATTGATGGCTTCGGGCAAATCGGTTTGACGGTGATCGGGACTGTAACCGCTGGCAAAATGGTGACACGCAATGGCGCCCAGATCGGTGATGATGTTTACGTCACGGGTACAATTGGGAGTGCTTTTCTTGGGCTTCATGGCCGCGCCGAGCCAGCTTTTGACCTCTATAGCTGCCCCGCACCGCCTCTGGATTTCGCACCATCGCTGATTGACCACGCCTCAGCCGCCCTCGATGTTTCTGATGGCTTAGCAATTGATTTAGATCGCATATGTGCGCTGAGCAAAGTCGCTATGCAGATCGACGTTGATGCGGTTCCTCTGTGTCCAGCTGGGCAGGCCTATCTAACAGATCACACGATTGTTGATTTGATTGCGGGGGGTGACGACTATCAAGTCGCTTTCACTGCCGCGCAGGCGCATCGTGCTTATTTCGATGCGAAAGCGGTGCAGGCAGATATTCGTCTAACCCGAATCGGGCGCGTGACTGCGATGAAAAGCGCACCCCAAGCTGATTTTAAAATGGCAGATGGGCACATTCTTGAATTATCTCGTCGTGGATTTCAGCATTTTTAGAAAAATAAGTGGCTAACTACAGGTCTTTTATTGCTTTTTCCGCGAGATTTTGGCATTTTCCGAACACTTAAACCTCGAGGTCGCGGGGGTGCGGCCTCTTTCTAGAAGTGGGGAAATATAATGAGCACTTTAATGTGGCTTATCATCGGTGCTGGCGTCTTGGCAATTGTCTATGGCGCTTGGGCTGTTAGAAGCATTTTGGCGGCGGATGCCGGCAATGAACGGATGCAAGAAATTGCATCTGCAATTCAAACCGGCGCTGCAGCTTATCTCAACCGCCAATATACAACCATTGCCATTGCGGGTGTTGTGATCGCAATTGTGGTCTATTTCTTGCTCGGCTTGAAAGTGTCTATCGGTTTTATCGTCGGTGCGACCTTGTCAGGTGTTGCTGGTTATATTGGCATGCTGGTCTCTGTACGGGCCAATGTGCGGACCACGCAAGCGGCGAGCGAAAGCCTTGGTGCCGGTCTTGCTATGGCCTTCAAGTCAGGCGCCGTGACTGGTATGTTGGTCGCTGGTTTGGCATTGTTGTCGGTGACAGTATATTTCGCCGTTTTGCTGAACGTTTTTGAACTATCTCCAAACTCTCGTGAGGTTGTTGATGCGCTCGTGGCGCTCGGCTTTGGCGCATCGCTGATCTCGATTTTTGCTCGTCTCGGCGGCGGTATCTTCACCAAAGGTGCCGACGTGGGGGGCGACTTGGTCGGTAAAGTTGAAGCTGGTATTCCTGAGGATGATCCCCGGAACCCTGCAACAATCGCGGACAATGTGGGCGACAATGTTGGGGACTGCGCAGGTATGGCCGCTGACTTGTTTGAGACTTATGCCGTAACGATTGTTGCGACTATGGTATTGAGCGCGATTTTCTTCTCAGCCAACACCATGACCATGATGATGTATCCTTTGGCAATTGGTGCAACCTGTATTGTAACCTCGATTATCGGCACATTCTTTGTCCGCTTGGGGTCGAGCAACTCGATCATGGGCGCGCTTTATAAAGGTTTTATCGCGTCGGCAGTTCTGTCGCTGATTGCGCTTTATTTTGTTACCGACGAAGTTGTTGGTCTCGGCACACCGCTCGTGGGTGGCGGTGAAGATTTCACCGGCATGGATCTGTACGTGTGTGGCGTAATTGGTCTCGCGATTACCGGTCTTATTATCTGGATCACCGAGTACTACACGGGTGTAAATTATCGGCCTGTGAAGTCAGTTGCGGCTGCCTCACAAACCGGCCACGGAACCAATGTGATCCAAGGTCTGGCCGTTTCTATGGAAGCTACTGCGCTTCCAGCATTGGTCATAGTCGTTGGCATTATCTCGACATATAACCTTGCGGGTTTGTTCGGCATTGCCATCGCTGTGACGACCATGTTGGCTCTGGCTGGTATGGTTGTGGCGTTGGATGCTTTCGGTCCTGTGACCGATAATGCTGGCGGTATTGCTGAAATGGCCGATCTGCCTGAGGATGTGCGTAACACGACCGACGCTCTCGATGCGGTTGGGAATACGACGAAAGCCGTCACGAAAGGCTACGCGATCGGTTCTGCTGGTCTCGGCGCCTTGGTTCTGTTTGCTGCTTACACGCAGGATTTGAACTTTTTCATTGCTAACTCAGGGGAGTATCCTTATTTCGCTGGCGTGACGCCAGACTTCTCGCTGTCCAATCCCTATGTGGTTGCTGGCTTGTTCATTGGCGGTCTATTGCCATATCTGTTCGGCGCCATGGGCATGATGGCCGTGGGTCGTGCGGGGGGCGCCATTGTCGAGGAAGTGCGCCGTCAGTTTCGCGAGCATCCCGGCATTATGAAAGGCACGGAAAAGCCTGACTATGGCCGCGCTGTTGACCTACTGACAAAAGCGGCGATTAAAGAAATGATCGTTCCATCCCTATTGCCAGTTCTTTCGCCTATTGTCCTGTATTTCGTTGTTGAGGCGGTTGCTGATCGTTCAGCAGCATTCTCGGCTCTGGGGGCAATGTTGCTCGGTGTTATCGTGACTGGTTTGTTCGTGGCTTTGTCCATGACTTCTGGTGGCGGCGCTTGGGATAATGCCAAGAAATATATCGAAGATGGTAATTTTGGTGGTAAGGGCTCGGAGGCTCATAAAGCCGCCGTCACCGGTGACACAGTTGGCGATCCGTATAAGGATACAGCTGGTCCTGCGGTGAACCCGATGATCAAAATCACCAATATCGTTGCCCTGCTTTTGCTTGCTATTCTGGCGCATTAGTAGGTACGTCGAACAAGAAGAAAGCCCCGAACTTCGGTTCGGGGCTTTTTTTATGTCTCAAATTTTATGTCTCAAAAAATATCGACCTAAATTGGCTTAATTGCCGCCAGCACCGCTGCCGCCAGAGTCAAAGCGTCCAAGATTTCCGAAGATCTGTTGCAGGAACGACAGCTCTTTACCCGAGGTCGCTGTGGCGCGATCGACAAAAGCAACAATGTTGCCGTTCTCCAGACCATAATAGCCATAATCGGAGAGCGTTCCGTCGTCACCGAAATAGACGGCTAAAACGCGACGGTCGACTTCATTGGGTTTCTTATACGTATGGGTCTCAGTCCTGACGTAAATATAGTAGAAAGTCTGGTTTTCGATTACCGAGCTAGTTGTTGGCGTGCCGAGCAATTGCTTGACCTGATCTGGGGTCATTTGTCCGCGTTGTAATTGCTCGATGGGTGCGTCCTCGAAAACATAACCATGATTATGAATGACGGGCGAGCAGGCACTTCCGAGCGCTAGACTACTCGTTAACAAGGCGGCGCCTATCAAATTATTGATTTTACTGTGTCGCGTCATACATACCTCTCAGGTGACATTAAGCTTGCAACCTCTGTCCGCAAGCTATACTGATTTCGCTTAGGCGGCAATTCTTTAGCTAAGGTTTGGAGACGATGTTAAGCCTTTTTAAGAAGAAACGAGATCGGCTGAATGTTGATGCGCTCTATCAACACTTGGTCGAACGATCACGACACCCGATTTTTTATACCCAATGCGGCGTTCCTGATACGATTGACGGGCGCTTTGACTTGTTGGGATTGCATGTCCATTTGGTATTACGCGATATCCGTCGACGCGGTCAGGGACGGGAGCCTCTTGGCCAAGCAGTTTTTGATGCGTTTTTCGGTGATCTCGATCAGGGCCTGAGGGAGTCTGGTGTTGGCGATTTGAGTGTCGCGAAAAAGATTCGCAAAATGGCAGAGGCCTTTTATGGCCGCGCCGCAGCCTATGATGCGGCCATGGGACAAGCCGTCGCGCAGGATGCGTGTAAATCTAGTTTAAGCGCGGCGATTGCGCGCAATGTTCTGCAGGCTGAGCCTAGTAAATTTTCCGACACGTTAGCTATTTATTGCATCGAGCTTGAGCAAAGCCTGAGCGTTGCGCCCTTGGATGATATTCTAAGTGGCGACATCTTGCGCCCGGCGTTGAATTTGACGGAGAACTCGAATGCAAATTGAAACTGGTTTTCGCCTTTTATTGGCGGTTGAGGATATTCCTCTCGCAGGTTTAGACATTGAGCCTGTAGTTGCTGATGAGTTGATCCCAAGCTTATGTGAGCGCTTTTTGGTCGATGATCTGAAGAATGTTGTGATCAAGGCGCATGCCTCGCGGTTTGATAAGGCTGGTTTTTTTCTACGCGGGTTCATGCGTGCTGATGTTCTGCAGGCTTGTGTTGTGTCGCTTGAACCTGTGTGGTCGCATGTCGAAGCCGATTTCGAGGTCGAATTTCAACCCGAGGCGGATGTGGTGGCCCTCGACATTGATCCCGAGGATTTTGAGACCGAGGTGCCCGAACCCATCGGAGCAGAGGGCGCTGATATTGGCGACGTAATTGGGCAGATTTTTGCGCTCGAAATTCCACTATATCCGAAGCACCCTGATGCAGAGATGGACCCAAAGTTTGCCTCTGAAATGGCTGAAAACCTGGCGTCTCCATTCGCCGTTTTGTGAAATTTAGAAAAAAAATAGCTGTTATCTTGTGTTGCGAA
>CBFHZM010000091.1:0-5001 GCA_965660195.1 Alphaproteobacteria bacterium | reverse complement strand
ATGCAAGAGCTGCAATGTATTGATCTCAAAATCCTTACAGATGATCGCTTCATTACATCGCGAGCCGCCTTTGCCGACTGGGCTAAGGGGCGCAAGCAATTACGCATGGAGTTTTTTTATCGCGACTTGCGTAAACAAACAGGTCTCTTGATGGATGGCGATCAGCCGCGCGGCGGCCAATGGAATTTCGACAGCGAGAATAGAAAAAAATTGCCAGCCAATGTTAGCCTGCCGCAGCGACCCGCCTTCAACTATGGAGCCGAGTTCGAAGATTTACGGCGATTTGTCGACCGCACCTTCGATGACCATTTCGGCAGCGTCGAACATTTTTTCTGGCCGATCACATCCGACCAAGCGAATGAAGCGCTCGATTTCTTCCTCGATAACTGCCTCGCCGACTTTGGCACCTACCAAGATGCAATGGCGATTGGCGAAACGACGCTATTCCATAGCTTGATCTCGACAGCCTTAAATATGGGGTTACTCGATCCGTTGGAAATTTGCCGCGCTGCGGAGGCGCGCTTAGAGGCTGGAACCGCGCCGATCAATGCGGTCGAAGGCTTTATCCGCCAGATTCTAGGCTGGCGCGAATTTATTCGCGGCATTTACTGGCTCAAAATGCCTGACTATGAGGCGTTGAATGCACTCGACCATAACGCCCCACTGCCGACTTTTTACTACACGGGCGAGACAGATATGATGTGTTTGCACGAGGCCATTACGGCGACGCGTGATTATGCTTATGCACATCACATTCAAAGGCTAATGATTACTGGCAATTTTGCCCTGCTCGCGGGCCTCTCCCCTGAGGCCGTTAATCAATGGTATCTGGAAGTTTATGCCGATGCTTATCAGTGGGTCGAATTACCCAACACCCATGGAATGGCGCTATTCGCTGATGGCGGCATTGTCGGCTCTAAGCCCTATGCGGCTTCGGGAGCTTACATTAACCGCATGTCGAATTATTGTGGTAGCTGCAAATATAATGTGAGAGACAAGCGCGGTGAAGCCGCATGCCCGTTCAATTATCTGTATTGGGATTTCATCATGCGGCATGCCGAACTTCTATCAAAAAACCCACGCATGGCACTCGTTTATAAAAACTTAAATAAGATGCCGGATGATCAGAAAAAAGAGGTCATGGAACAGTCTAAGCGCTTTTTGTCATCACTGGAACGGATTGCGATAAAGGCCTAAAGTTGTGAATCAGGACGGAATACAATTCAATAGTTTAACCAAACAACAAGAATCTGGAGATTAGATATGGCACGCCCACTCCCGTTTACCGCTATAACCGATACAGGCGACAAGCTTGATATCGAATTTGCGCTGCATCCTTCAACCGAGTCCGCAGTGCGCGTGCATCAACTACTTGGTGATACGCTCGAGACCATTAGCCGCGAAGTTCGGCGTGATCCAATGTCTAACGGCGACGTCTTACAGGCGCTCGCTATGGCGCTCGCAGTTCGTGCCCGCATGATCGTTGCCAGCAGCGATGTCACTTCAGATCTCGCAACCAGCCTTCTAGAAACTGCGTTAGAGAGCGTTGCTAGAGCCGATATTTACGCACCGCCCAGCGGTAATGCTTAAAACGGCACGCGCTGCCCATCATAGGCAAAAACGTTTCCCGAATCCTCTGCCGCCAAACCATCTATCACTTGCAACATACGGGTTGCCGCATCCTGTGCTGAGAATAAGCGTCCTTCGCCGACCCCAGATTGAAATGGCTTAGATAACTCAGTGTCGACTGTTCCTGGATGGAGACCAATGATCAACGCTTCAGGATACCGTCGGGCAACTTCGATGGCGGTCGTACGTGTGATCATATTCTGCGCCGCCTTGGCGGCGCGATAACTATACCAGCCGCCAATGCGATTATCTGATATCGATCCAACGCGGGCCGATAGATGCGCAATGACCGCCTTACCTGTCCGCGGCAAGAGCGGCACAAAATACCGATTAATCAAAGCAGGTGCGATGCTATTAACGGCAAAAGACTGCATCATCGCTTCAGCCGAAATTTGTGACAGGCGTTTTTCGGGTTGAAGCGTATCGCGATGCAAAAGACCACTGGCATTGATGATCAAATTGAAAGGCCCCTGCATTTCCAAACTGGTAGCGTAAGTTGCGATCGCCACTTCATCAGTCAAATCAAGCGACATCGCATCGTCGCCCATCTGTCGCGACGTAGCCAAACAAAGCTCAACATCAGGACTAGCCCGCAAGAGCGAGACAAAAGCCGCACCGATCCCGCCCGAAGCACCAAAAACCAAGGCGCGCAGTGGATCTCTGAAACTTACGAAATTGATCTGTGACATCAGCTAGAATTAGAGTTCTGATCGTAATTAACAAGCAAAATGCATATTAATCCGCCAAAGCAAGCGCACTTTTGAGCGCCGTACTAATCTCCATCCGTTGATCCTCAGCGTAGGGTTGCATTGAACCAGACCCCCAAATCGGATTTGGCCAAGCGGCATCGCCCACATGGCGCGCGACAACATGGATGTGCAATTGCGGCACCTGATTACCCAGCGCTGCAATGTTCATCTTATCAGCGCCGCTATAAGCCTCAGCCCATGTTGCGAGCGCCACAACTTCTTGGAACACTTCGCCAGCGACCTTGGGCGGGAGGGCATGCCACTCGCGGCAATTCTCATAGCGAGGGACAGCTAGCAACCATAAGAAGCGGCTATCACGCACCAACCGGATCGTGCAATGCGCCATGTTACCCATCGCATAGCTGTCGGCCGCTAGTTGAGGGTGCAGCTCAAATGCCATTAGCCCAACGCCATATCCGAAACAAAGGGATTGGTTTTGCGCTCAGCGCCAAAAGTTGAGACGGGTCCGTGGCCCGGAATAAAAGTCACCTCATCTCCGAGCGGCCACAGCCTTTCGGTGATCGAACTGATAAGCTGATTGAAATCGCCTTTTGGAAAATCAGTCCGGCCAATCGAGCCTTTGAATAAGACATCACCAACCATGGCAACATTGTCCTGTGGTTGGTAAAACACGACATGCCCCGGCGTGTGTCCTGGGCAATGCAGAACCTCGAAGCGAATACCAGCCACTTCGACGGCGCCACCATGTTCAAGCCACTCATCGGCTTCGAAACTCTCAGTTTCCGGAAAGCCGAATTGCTGGGCTTGCTGCGGCATACTATCGATCCAAAATTGGTCGTCACGATGCGGGCCAATAATCGGCAAGGTGTATTTGCGCGCCAAAACCGCCACCGCGCC
Source organism: Alphaproteobacteria bacterium (assembly GCA_965660195.1). Classification (GTDB taxonomy): domain Bacteria; phylum Pseudomonadota; class Alphaproteobacteria; order RS24; family RS24; genus JAYODZ01. The sequence continues at coordinate 1,765 of CBFHZM010000091.1, read as the reverse complement.
AGCGTGATCAAGATGGCCATGGGTCACCAAAATCTTATCCAAGGTAATACCATTTTCAGTCAAAAACGCCTCGATCGTTGCAAGGTCTCCGCCGGGGTCAACAATACCGCCATGCATGGTCTCTTCGTTCCAAAACACCGTGCAATTTTGCTCAAAGGGTGTCACTGGAATAATCTGATATTTGGCCATGTTTTTAATACTCCATGTCTGAAGGGACTATGCCCGAATTATACAGCTTTCACAAATCCCCTTGCCAGGTTGCTTGTCCTGACTTTCGTAAAATGATGGTTATTTGGATCGAATAACCGTAAAATCTGATTCGTTATCAACAACCGAAAGGAGGTGATCCATTGTCTAGTGATTTATCCGGTTTGAAAGCCAAAGCCATTGCGAATCAAGGACGTGGAGCAACCTTCGCGGTCCTTGGGCACGCGAAATAAGCGATTTGGTTGATCAAACCAGTCACGGGGGCGCCCGCAAGGGCGCCCTTTTGTGTTTGCGCCCCTCCTGCGATCACCGCCTCTAGCTGTCGCGTCCATGGTAAGCTAAAGTCTCAGCCATGTATTTGGGACTTGATCTCGGCCTCAGTAGCCTCAAATTGTGCCTAATTGAAGATGGCGGGAAACAGCGCGTAGTGAACCAGCTACCGCTGGCAACGCAAGCGCCCCACCCCGCATATGCGGAGCAAAACCCGCAAGATTGGTGGCGCGCACTGGATGACGCTCTAATGAGCCTGAAATCCGAAATTGGCGACAGCATGCAAACGATTAAGGCGCTTTCTATCACAGCAGGGGCGCATATTGCTGTCCTATGCGACGATAGCAATGCACCATTGCGGCCGGCTATTTTATGGAGCGATCAACGTGCGGCTTCGTTGATACCAGATCTCGGCGCCCTACCCCTCAGAGAATCTGGCAACCAACCCAGTGCTACTTGGTCCTTAGCGCATCTCTTGTGGCTTCGTCAGCACGAACCCGAAACATGGCGACGGGTAAATCATATTAGCTTTGCCAAAGATTGGCTGCGCGGACAGCTCACCGGCGATCGGCTTACCGACCCCGGCGATGCCTGCGGCAGTATGTTGATGAATTACCAAACACGTGACTGGAGCCAACCACTTCTCGAGATGGTGGGTTTAAGCACCGCGCAACTGCCACAGGTCGTTGCGCCAGCAACCGACGCCGGACCGTTAAAAGCCCAACTTGCAAGCCGCTGGGGCTTGTCACAGAACATCAAAATATTAGTCGGCAGCATCGACACATCGATTGAATGGCTCTGCTGGGGGCAACCCCAAATTGGGCAAACTACGTTAAAATTAGCTTCGGCGGGTGTTGTCTCGCAAATAACAGCCAATATGCAGCCAAAACCACCTGTGTCGCTCTATCCGTATCTCACTGGCGAACAAGCCTATTATGCGGCAGGCATGAACCAATGCATGACGGCGTTGAATTGGGTTGCAGACCGCTTTTTTGCATCGCCTCAGGCTTTTTATGATGCTGCGGCGCAGAGCCCTGCGGGGGCCGACGGGGTGCAATTTTATCCCTATCTGAATGGCGAGCGAGCCCCGCTATGGCGTGCTGATCTCACCGCCAGCTTTGTAAACATGACCCACGCGAGCAATATTGGTAACCTCGCCCGTGCCGCGATCGAGGGAATAAGCTATGGCTTCCGCGAGATTTATGACAGCATGCCTGACGCCGATCACAAGACTAGCAAGGACGCAATTGGCCTGTTAGGCGGCGGAAGTTCACAAACGCTCCTATGC
>CBFHZM010000090.1:0-5413 GCA_965660195.1 Alphaproteobacteria bacterium | reverse complement strand
TCGATGTAAACCGTACAAATACTTCTCACCAGCCAATTCCGAGACAGGCGCCCGATACCAACGACAAACCCTAAAAGAGTTGCAAAAAATATTGAAACCCCGGCCACGAGCAGTGTATTCAAGAACCCGACCAGCAAAACGCGGCCATAAGAGCTATCCTGAGAATAATCGACCAAGGTTTGACTTATACCAAACCCCGATCGATCATCCAAAAACCCAAATCCCGAAGCGGTTCCCTGTCGCGCCAAGTTAATGATTGTGTTATCGATCAGCCAATAAAATCCATAGACAATGCATATCAAGACCGCGATCTGTCCGCCCCAATAAAGAGCTTTGCTCCTTAACCACTCAAACATTGGTCAGACTCAAATTTTTAACGAATAGGTGGCGCGTATTGCAAACCACCATTTGTCCAAAGCGCATTAACCCCGCGTTCGATACCCAGAGCCGTATTCTTCCCGACATTCCGCTCGAAGCTCTCGCCATAATTACCGACCTGCTTGATAATGTAATACGCCCACATATCATCAATGCCGAGGTTTTTGCCGAAAGTCCCATCACGCCCTAGAAGACGTTGAATGGATGGATTATCGGACGCTTTCATACTATCGACATTCTTCGACGTGACGCCCAATTCCTCGGCATTAATCATCGCGTTAAGCGCCCAGCGGACGATGTCAGACCATTGCGCATCGCCCTGCCTTACACTGGGACCCAGTGGCTCTTTCGAGATAATTTCTGGTAAAACGATATGATCATCGGGGTTGGTCAATTTCAAACGCTGCGCATATAACCCCGACTGGTCAGTCGTGTAAGCGTCACACCGACCTGCATCATAGGCCGCAACCGTCTCATCGGCTTTTTCAAAAGTGATGATCTCGTAACTCATATTATGCGATTTAAAATAATCGGCAGCATTCAGCTCGGTAGTCGTGCCGAGATTGACACATAGGCTCGCACCATCAAGCTCTCGGGCGCTTTTTACACCAATATCTTTGCGTACCATAAACCCTTGTCCGTCATAATAATTGACACCTGTGAAGTCGATCCCCAGTCCCGTATCACGGTGCATTGTCCATGTTGTATTGCGCGACAGAAGGTCAACTTCCCCAGACTGCAACGCGGCGAAACGTTCCTTATTGTTCAAAGGAACATATTTCACCTTTTTATCATCGCCGAGGACAGCTGCTGCCACAGCGCGACACACATCGACGTCGATACCTGTCCAATCCCCTTTATCATTTGGATTGGAAAATCCGGGTAACCCCTGGCTCACACCACAAGTGAGGTAACCACGCATCTTGGTTTTTTCGAGAACATTCTCGGCGCGCGCGGCAAACGACATCATAAACATGACTGTAACTGTCATGATGCTAACGGTATTTATTATTTTATTCCGTTGAGTGGTCATCAAAATCTCCGTAAATTAAATGAAAACGCCCCTAGAGGCTATCAGTGTAGATGCTAAATTGAAAGACTTTTCATGAAAAGGGAAACCAAACTAACGCATATTGGGCGCATGACGGAAGAGCATTTTGGCGCCGTCAACACACCCGTTTATCGCGCATCGACGATGATACATCCGAGTTTGGACCACATTCGGCGCCGGCAAGCAGTGCCTTATTACTATGGCCGTCGCGCGACACCGAGCATCGAAAGTTTAACCAGCGCTATGCGCCAACTTGAGGCAGCAGAAGCAAGTGTCTTATGCCCATCCGGTGTTGCCGCGCTCGCACTTTGCTTTTTGACCATTTTAAAAGCTGGCGATCATGTGTTGGTCGTGGATACGGCCTACGAGCCCACGCAACTCATGGCCAACGATTTTCTGCAGAAATTTGATATTGAGGTCGATTTCTTTGCGCCGCGCGAAACGACCGCCCAACTCTCCAAACGCTTAAAACCGAATACCCGCATGATCATGGCGGAGAGCCCGGGCTCTCTGACCATGGAGGTACAAGATATTCCCGCACTCGTTGCGCTTTGCCAGCAACATGATATTGCCCTCGCCATGGATAACACTTGGGCAACACCGCTGTTTTTGCAACCGATACCTATGGGGGTCGACTTTTCAATCCATTCGGCGACGAAATATATCGTTGGTCACGCCGACGCACTGCTCGGCACCGTTTCCTGCAATGCCAAATGGGCGGAAAAGCTTAAGGCGACACATGGATTACTTGGCCTAACAGCTGGGCCGGACGATATTACGCTAGCCCTACGTGGCTTGCGGAGTTTAGCAGTCCGCCTAAAACAGCAGCAATCTGCAGGATTGGAAATTGCGCAATGGCTAGAAAGCCTCGATTTTGTTCGGGCGGTACTACACCCTGCCCTGCCATCGCATCCCGATCACGACATATGGAAACGCGATTTCTCGGGCGCAACCGGACTATTCACAATCAGCATCGACCCGATCAATGACGACCGCCTCGCCGCGATGCTCGACAATATGCAGTTATTCGCCATGGGCTATAGCTGGGGAGGGTTTGAGAGCCTTATCCTACCTGTGGCGCCAATACGGAAAATTGCACCACGCCATGCTGACGAACTATTATTACGCTTGAGCATCGGGTTAGAAGACGGCGATGACCTGAAACACGACCTTGCAGAGGGGTTTCGCCGCGCTGGCTTTACGGTACCCGCTTAATTTTCAGGTTGAAACGCCGCTGCACGACGCTTGGCTTCTACCAACTGATCGGGGGACATTTCGCCCTCGAGCTCTTTCATAATTGTTCCGGCAAAAGCGGCAAAGCCCTGCGCGTCCGCGAGAATATAATATTTATAAGCCTCAACGACATCACGGCGCACGCCATCACCATTCATTAACATGCTAGCGATATTAAACATGGCATCGGGAAAACCTTTTCGCGCTGCACGCCCATAAAGCTCTGCCGCGCGCTTACGATCAACGCCAACCCCATTGCCATAATCATACATTGCTGCCAGATCAGTCATGCCGCGCGGATCGCCGCCATCCGCTGATATCGTCCAAAGATCACGCGCCTTGGCAAAATCGCGGGCCACAATTTTAGCATCAAAATATTCGACACCAGCACGGAAGGCCGATCCAGCATCCCCCAGCTTGGCCCGATCTTCCCAATGCGCCAGCGCCTCAAGATACAGGCCCGCGCGATAAAGCTTCGCACCATGAGCCTCGCCCTCAGGGTCTGTCGGTGACGTCTGCGCAAAAGCAATGCCATGTATCACCATAAGGTTGATGACCAGAGTGAGAATATAATTTCTTGTCGTCATGCCGTTTACGCCTATTTGATTCTGTTATATCTAGCATTAGTAAGCTAGTCCATAATGGTAGCCGATCAAGGCTTTAATATGATAGATCACCCGCCAATTTTAGGCATTATATGTAACCTTCGTCGCCACGAAACGGGCGTCGGCCATACCGTTAACACGGCCTATCTCAACGCACTTGAAAACTATACATCTTGTCGTCCACTTCTCATCCCCTGCCTCAATGACACGCAAGGGGTTGAGTTTCTCGACCCTATATTACGCCTCGTTGACGGCATTTTATTGACCGGAAGCCGAACCAATATTCATCCGCGCCACTATGGTGCAGACGAAGATGATCGCCACGCGCCCTTAGATACGGTGCGCGACCGAACCAGTTTGTATCTGGCGACTTGGGCGATCGAGACCGCAACGCCCCTGTTCGGTATTTGCCGCGGTCTGCAGGAAATAAATGTCGCCTGTGGTGGTTCGCTATACCCCGAGCTGCATGTAAAACCTAATTATTTTGATCACCGCATGCCCGACACGGAAGACTTTGATTTCAACCATAGCGACCGCCATGATATTGCTATTCAGCCAGACGGACTTCTCGCTACCATTTTTGGCACTGCTCCAAAACGCGTCAACAGCCTTCACCGCCAAGGCATCGATAGGCTTGGCGACGGATTGCGCGTCGAAGCCAAAACCGAAGATGGTTGCATCGAGGCGATCTCTGTCATCGATCATCCTTTTGCGCTTGGGGTGCAATGGCATCCCGAATACCAAACAGGCACCAATGAAGTCTCGGCACCTTTATTCGCGGCCTTCGAACAGGCCATGCGCATGCGGAGAAAAGTGTGAGCTTTCCCCTCACAATTTATGCCGGCGACACGGCTCTAGCTGAAATTCGTCAAAACGGTTTGACGCCCGACATGATTAGCTGCGTGTTCGGTGCGTCGGGATCTGCCAAATGGCTCGCCATAGCTGGGCTCGATATCGCCCTGTTTGAACAATGGTTGCCGCAACGGCGCAAATCCAATCCCATTGATCTTTTTGGTACCTCCATCGGCGCCTTTAAACTGGCCGCCGCCGCACGCGCAAAGCCTCACGCAGCACTCGCCAGCTTAGCCGACAATTACACACGGCAACACTTCGATGCTAACGCGTCAGCTGAAGACATTCAGATCAGCGCTTATAATACCTTGCAGGCCATGCTAGGCCCTGACCCATTAGCCGGGGCAAAGGAGATTTTGCAAAACCCTAAGTTTCGCTTTGCCTGCGGTGCCGTGCGCGTCGATGATTGGCTTGCAGCCCCCAGCCCAATAGTTAAGAAACTTGGCTTCGCAAAAGGTTTTTTTGCCAGCGCACTGTCGTCGCAAGGCCTGCGCGGCCTATGCCATCGCAGTATTTTTGCCGATCCACGCATTACCGAGGACTTCGTCGCGACCGACGGATTTCCTGTCGAACGCCTTAGCCTCACAGCCGACACGCTGGCTAATGCACTGGTAGCGTCTGGTAGCCTGCCGGTCATTATGCCGGGCGTCAGATTTAGCGATATGCCCGAGCGCATTTACCATGATGGTGGCCTACTCGATTATCATCCCATCCCATCAGCATTTTGGCCGCAACAAGATGGACTGACCCTCTACCCGCATTTTTACGAGCACCTAACGCGGCGCTGGTTCGATAAATTTTTCCCATGGCATAAGGTCAAACGCCATGAGCTCGATAAGGTGGTGCTGATATCGCCATCACAAGCCTTTACCCGCAGTCTTCCGGGTGGGCGCATTCCAGACCGTCAGGATTTCCGTATCTTTCACAAACAACCGGAATTGCGACAGCAAAGATGGCAGGAGGTCATCGCACAAAGCCACAGCCTCGGCGACGCCTTTCTAGCCTTGATGCAATCGGGAGATATTGCGACCCAGGTTAAACCTTTTCCGCTTCGAGGGTGACAGATTTTAAGTATGGCAAATAAAATTCTCATCTCAGGTGCGGGCATTGGTGGGTTGGTGTCAGCCCTTCACTGTCAGCAAAGCGGTTTTGAGGTCGAGATTTTTGAGCAAGCCGCTGGCCCCGAAAGCCTCGGCGCCGGCATACAATTGTCACCTAATGCCAGCCGCATCTTGCGCGCGCTCGGTCTTGAGGAGGCTTTGCAGCCCTATATCAGCACCCCCGATAAAGCTGC
>CBFHZM010000089.1:0-5499 GCA_965660195.1 Alphaproteobacteria bacterium | reverse complement strand
ACCGAAGGATGTGCCACATAGCTTGCAGCAACGCGCCTACAGCTCGCCGATTTGGTACACACCGAGCGAGTAAGGCCGATGGCATTCATACGCCGGATTGATCCCGTCTTGATCTATGCTCTGCTGGGGCTGATTCTATATGTCATTTTGGAAGACCGCAGCGCGCCGCCCGAAATGGTTGGTGAGATCCGCGTCAGCCGCAATGATCTCCTACAACACATTCAATTTCGCGAACGTCGTTTCGACCGCGATTGGGTCGAGGATTATTTTTCGCAGTTGTCGGCGCAAGATAAACAGCAATTAATTGACGACTATACTGGCGAAGAAGCCATGGTGCGCGAGGCGCGGCGGATCGGCCTCGATAAGGATGATTTTGTTATTCGCCAGCGCCTGATCCAAAAAATGAACTTTATCGATATTGACCCCGCCACGGCCGATCAACCCAGTAGCGAGACACTCGAGACTTGGTTTAATGAACATGCCGACCGATATGCCAGCCCAGCGCGGGTCAGTTTCACGCATATCTTTTTTGCCACAGAGAGTAGTCACAGCGCCGACGATATCACCGACTTGCGTGTGGCGCTCAACGCCAATGACACACGCCCAGCGCAAGCGCTTCCCCTCGGCGAGCGCTTTGCTTATCTGCGTAGTTATCAAGATCGCGGTCTCGCCGATCTAAAAAGTCACTTTGGGGCTGATTTCGTCGTTACCTTAAATACGCAGGCGACAGAGCAAGGCCGTTGGCTGGGGCCGATCGCCTCGCGCTGGGGCCAGCATTTGGTTTTCATCGAGAGCTACACGCCCGATCGCTCACCCAGCTTTGACGAAGTACGAAGCAAGGTGCTCTATGATTGGCAGCAAGAGGCAAAAATGCGCGCCGAGGAAACCCTCGCCCGTCGCATGGCTGAAAAATACACCATCACCATTGCGGACGACGTCCAATAATGCGCTTTGGATCGGCTTCTCTCAGCTTTGTGTGCATCATATTCGCGGTCTATTTCGCCATGCTATCGTCGAGCAAGGCGCATGACCCGCGCCCGCTCCACATTACCTTAAACATCGCCGCCGAAGGCGTGGTCAACGTGCGGAACAAAATACCAAATTCCTTGAGCCCAAAACTTCTCCCAGTGATCTGGTTGTCACCACCTTGTTCCCGCAGCAGCCAATCCGATCTGCAATTAATCGAGAATAGTTTTATATCCGTAAGCCAGTATCAATGCGGCACGACGCAGCCGCGCTTACAGATCGACTACCCTTACGGCAACCCGTCTTTGTCAACACTGGTGCATTTGCGGCGCGGCGATGACGATATCCGCGTCCTCCTACCGCCCGGCGAAAATAGCTGGCAAGAACCCCGCAAGAATGAGCTTTCCGAAACACACGCGCGTCACACCGCAACACAGAACGATTTGAATTTCCTTGGGCTCGGCATTCGCCATATTCTGAGCGGCTATGACCATTTAGCTTTTGTTCTCGGTCTTTTATTAATCGCCGGACAGCGAGCGCGGATTATTTGGGCTGTCACGAGCTTTACCCTCGGCCATTCCCTCAGCCTGATTGCCGCTAGCTTCGGGCTGGTGTCGGTTGATATTGGCTTTGTCGAGATCATGATTGCTCTGAGCATTCTATTGCTCGCGCGCGAGCTTTATGACAGCAAAAGCCGTAGTTTGATTTGGCGCTTTCCAGCGGCGCTCGCCTTCGGCTTCGGATTGGTTCATGGGATTGGCTTTGCCTCGGTATTGACCGATCTCGAAATTGCGCCTGACGATCTTCTGTGGTCTCTCATTAATTTTAATGTCGGCGTCGAGATCGGCCAGCTCGGATTTGTCATTATTGTTTTGGTTGCTTTGGCCGTGCTGGAACGCTTACCCGTCAGTCCCTCTGCTACGCTAATAAGGTGGAGCGTCTCAGCTTTGATCGGCATTGGTGCCAGCTATTGGCTGGTTGAGCGCTTCGTTACCGCTGGTCTTTTCTGACCCAATTAATCGCATTGGCAATTAAACGCCGATAGTGCGGGTTGCTATAAGCGCTTGGGCCGTCACCAAACTGAATATAGACCAGCCGCGTCGGCCCGATTTCACGCGTCCAGCAAACCAAAGGTGACCCCTTTGCGTGTTCCCAACCAGTATTGTCATTGAGCCGACCGTCACAAGCCGCTGCTGCGGAATAAAAATTTTGCCAGCTAAAATCATAGTGGCTTTGCAACAGCGGTGTCTTGTCGTCGTCAAACACCTCGTAAAGATATAGCTCATCTTCGATTTCAAATTGTGCTGGCAAGCCTTGCGTCACGGGATGATCCGCTAAAACCGAGACCATGTGCTTAACGTCATGACGGTAGCCACTATCGCTATAATCATGACCCATGACGCAGCGCGGGCGATAGAGAAAACGACCACCCATCAGACGCGCGTAATCGTCCCAATCCTGCCAACCCGCTATGGCATGGTGCAAAAACACCAAGCCATGCCCAGCCTCAACCATTTTCATAAAATTGCTCTTGGTTTGTGGACTGGGCGAGACAATCTCGGGAACAAGATCGCCTTCGAAAAAAATCCCCGGCATGTCGTACAAAACCAGCGCATCATAGGGTGCGGCCAGCTCGGGCGTACACAAATGTGCCGCCGCTGGCTGTTCGACCAGCGTCCAATCAACCCCCGGCATTGTATCGAAAATATCGTAAAATGCCTCGCGCTCATAAGGATGGCCTTTGGCAAGCAACAAAATAGATGCAGGATCGATCTCAGTCATGCTTAAATTATGTCATGCGTGCCGCTAGCAGGCCAGTGTTGCAAACCTCACCATTAGATGAGGCACTGGCCAAATAATTTGGTGGCATATTAGAACGAGTTCTTATGGAGGTGTCATGAACCATCAAATTTTGGGATCGACCAGCGAATTTCTAAGACGTTCGCACAAGCATATGATTAATGGCGCTTGGACCGACAACCAAGCCGAAGCGTTTCGCGATGTTATTGACCCCGCGACAGGCGATTTTCTGACCAAAATTCAAATTGCGGGACCGACCGAAGTTGACGCCGCCGTGAAATTCGCTCGCGCAGCGTTTGAGGGCGGCGCCTGGTCGGGCATTAGCGCTGCTGATCGCGGCCGCATTATGTGGCGCTGGGCTGATCTTCTCGAAGCAAAACTCGATATCATAACCGAGCTCGAAGTCCTCGATAATGGTATGCCCATTGCGGTCGCTCAAGGCTTTATTGGCTATGGTATTAGTTGGATCCGCTATTTTGCTGGTATGGCCGATAAAATTGCCGATAAAAACCTTTCAGGTACAATTTCCTCGCGCGCAGCGCCTTTTCACTCCTACACATCACGTCAGCCGATCGGCGTTGCAGGCATGATTATTCCCTGGAACGGACCCTTTGGTATTTTCCTCATCAAAACAGCCCCAGCCCTTGCGGCAGGATGCTCTTGCATTGTAAAGCCAGCCGAAGACACGCCATTGACCGCGCTGATCTTGGCGGAAACAGCGCTTGAAGCCGGCATCCCTGCGGGCGTACTCAATGTGCTGACCGGCGATGGTTCAACGGGCGCCCTGATCGCCGGCCACCCAGGGATCGACAAAATTTCTTTCACTGGTTCCACCGATACGGGCAAGAAAATTGTTGAGAGCTGCGCCAAAGACCTGAAACGCGTGACCCTAGAACTGGGTGGCAAGTCGCCCTGTATTGTGTTTGACGATGCCGATCTCGACCTGGCCATTCCCGCCGCCGCGATGGCAATTTTCTCCAATAGCGGGCAAGTTTGTTTTGCGGGATCTCGCCTCTTTGTGCACGAGCGAGTTTATGATGATGTCGTCCAAGGCATTGCTGAATTTTCGAAAAATCTACAGGTCGGCAATGGCTTTGACCCCAATACAGCACTCGGACCACTGATTTCGCAAAAACAACTCGACCGCGTTAATGGCTATGTCGAGCAGGCCGTCAAAGCAGGCCTTGATGTAGTCATGGGCGCGAATAAGCCCAGCGGCAAAGGCTTCTTTGTCTCACCGACGGTAGTGAACCGGATTGATCCATCGCAACCGATTGCCCGCGAAGAAGTGTTTGGCCCCGTCTTAGCTGCGTTCCCCTTCTCAGACACTGAAACCCTCATTCGCAATGCCAATGATACGCGTTATGGTCTTGGGGCTGGCATTTTCAGTAGCAATATTGATCGCGTCCATGGCGTTGCCAGCGCCCTAGAGGCCGGTAATGTATGGGTCAACCACTATGGCGGCATGCATCCTGGGCTCCCCTTTGGTGGCTTTAAAGAATCTGGTTGGGGACGCGAGCTCGGTGAAGACGGTTATCTCGCTTATACGGAACAAAAAACCGTAAGCATTAAGCTTAACCCGCTTTCCTAAGGGCGCCAGCCCTCACGCGACGGTGACGTAAATATCGTCGCCGTCGAGGCGAACCGGAAAGGTATCAACTGGCTTGTCGGTCAGACGCCCATAAGGCGCGCCATCAGCCAACCCGAAACGCTGACCGTGCAGCGGACAGAAAATAAACCCCCCGCGAATACGCCCACCCGAGAGCGGTTGTAATTGATGTGGGCATTGGTTGCGAATGGCGAAGACACCTTCCGTACTGTGGCAAATCAAAATCTCTTGCCCTTCAGCCGAGACAGTTTTACTCCGCCCCTTTTCAATTTCAGAGAGCTGGGCCACTTTAATTTCGCTCATAATGTCCTCTTGGTCTAAACAGCTGCTAGGTAATTTTCACGGAATATGACCCGAACATTGCTCTGGGTCAATTCTTCGCGTCGATACTGCCAGGCTTTCGAGCCCCGCCGAAAATGTTAGTACGCGCCGCGCCCGTTACCGTTAAACTATTGCGCAAGGACATGAAGTATATTGTCAAAAGGCCTAAGGATGGACGAGGCAGAAACACAGCGCATTAAAGACGGCATGGCCTATGAAAGCCAACGCCTACGACCGCCAGAGGGGTTTCCGGCCCTGCCCACGATACCGAGCGGGCGTTACACGGATCCAGACTTCTTGGCCCTAGAAGAAAAACATCTATGGAAAACGTCCTGGCTTTATGCCTGTCATATGGATGAGATTTCAGCCCCCGGCGATTATGTTTTGTGGAACCGGCTAGGCGTTGCGATCATAATTCTGCATGGCGACGATGGCACCGTGCGGGCGTTTTTTAATACATGTCGCCATCGTGGTGCGCCGCTCGTACAAGATGAAACCGGACGGAAGGGACGCCTCACTTGCCCCTATCACGGCTGGACCTATGACCATCGCGGAGATTTGGTTGGCATGCGCGACCCGCGCGACTTCCCCGATTTTCAGCCGGAGTGCCACAGCCTTATTCAACTTGCCTGCGCCAGGTTTGGACGCTGGGTGTTTGTAAATTTTGATGCCGCAGCAGAGCCACTCGATAGTTACCTCGGCCCCGTGGCCAAAGAGATGCAGCAATTTCAGCCCAATGATACCCGCTTTGTGCATCGCGGCCTGTTCGAGGTTGATTGCAACGTCAAAATTCTCCTCGATGC
>CBFHZM010000088.1:0-5654 GCA_965660195.1 Alphaproteobacteria bacterium | reverse complement strand
TCATCGGTGAGGTAGAACTTGCGCCGACCTTTTTCATTAGTTTTGTTCTAGGAGCTTTTTTTTCCTCGATGCTGATTTTGATCGGCCGACCGGCGCGTAAAATCCGAGCTCGGCGACAAGATTTGATTATCGCTGGAATTGGGGTTTGGCTATTTGTGCCGATTATAGCCGCGCTCCCCTTGCTCGCGTCAGTGCAAATAGGCTCCTTCCGGGAAGCTATATTTGAGAGTCTATCCCTGTTTACGACGACAGGATCGACAGTCATTCTCTATCCGGAGTTGGAGCCTTTCTCACTTAACTTCTGGCGCCATCTCGTTGCTTGGTTGGGCGGGCTTTGGAGTTTAGTGTTTGCTATAAGTATCCTGGCGACGATGGAGATCGCCGGTAATTTTTTATCTGCAAGCCCCTTATTGCAACACGATGAAAGCGAAAACATTGCCGAGCGGTTTTTATGGCCGGCACAAAACATCGCTAAACTCTATCTCATGTTCTCTATCATCGCGATTGTTGCACTGATTTTATCGGGCTTGTCGGGCGGCGATGCCATTAATTTTGCTTTGTCCGCTATATCAACGACGGGTGTGGCGCCATTCTCCTATGCACTGACCGAAGAAATGTCAGCCTTAGGAATAAGTATCATATCCTTGGTAAATTTTGTCGGTGCCATCGGTATACCTCTATGGTTCATTCTTCGCACCCGAATAAGCGGCGTCGTCAAGGATAAGGAGCTACAGCTCTTCGTTGTTCTGATTGTTTCATACTTTCTAGTTGTTGCGGTCGCTTACCAAACCCCGGTGTTTACTGGTTTTCTTCATAGCTTAAGCCTATCCACGACGACCGCTTTTCAAATCCTGCCGGTCGAGCAAACAGTACATTGGTCGCCGATTTGGATCGTTCTTCCGGCCGCTATTGGGGGGATGGCTTTATCAACCGCAGGCGGAATTAAGATTATGCGCGTTTGGGCTTTGAGCCGGTTTATCTATGCTGAAATTTCGCGCATCGTTTATCCATCGGTTGTTATGCCGGTAAACCTTGGTGGGCGTCGGTTGCAACAGGTTGACTGGCAAGCTATTGCGGCTCATTTGGTGGTTTTTCTTATAATCATCCCAGTTTTAATTTTCGGCTATGCCACTCTAAACACGAGCTTCGAAACCGCTTGGGTCTATGCGTACGCCTTTGTCAGTAATGCTGCAGGTATTTTGCGGCAGCTCGATATGCTTCATACGGTTGCAAGTTTCGATCTTTTTGAGCAAAGCTTAGCTATGGCGGCTATGATTCTTGGTCGCCTCGAATTAATTCTCGGTTTGGCTCTTATGAGCCCGACATTTTGGCGCTTTGCCAAATAACCATTGAGCGAGGCTAGGGTCTAAATATGGCGCGATGTGCATATGTTGACGGAGTTTACAACGATATAGATCAGCAGGCGATTTATATTGAGGATCGTGGTTACCAATTTTCCGAGGGTGTATATGAAGTGCTTGCTGTTCGCCAAGGGCACGCCATCGATATTGCCGCGCATTTGGATCGGCTAGATTATTCCTTGAGTGAATTGGCGATCGGGTGGCCGGTTGGACGCGCTGTTTTACTGCATATTGTGCGAGAGATAATTCGGCGCAATCGTATAATTACGGGGCTTATTTATATCCAAGTTTCTCGTGGTGTTGGGCGCCGTGATCACGTTTATCCTAAAGGTTTAAAACCGGTTCTCGTGGTGACGGGGCGGCACATGCCCGCTCAAGCACGTCAAAAAATGCTCGAGAAGGGTACCAAAATTGTCACGAAACCTGATTTGCGTTGGTTGCGGCCCGACATTAAATCAACTTCGTTATTGCCAAATACGATGACCCGCAACGAAGCCAAACGCGACGGCTATGACGACGCTTGGATGGTAGATCAGGACGGTTACATCACAGAAGCAACTGCGGCCAATGCTTGGATAGTTGATTCTAAGGGGGTGTTACGCACGCGGCCAGCCGATCGATCAATTTTAAGGGGCGTCACACGCACGGTGCTGTTGGAAGCTATCAAAGAGCTTGGCATAGCATTTGAAGAACGACCCTTCACGGTTTCCGAGGCTGAGATGGCTCGAGAATGCTTCGCAACAGCATCAACCTTGGTCATCATGCCGGTGGTATCTGTCAATGGCCACCAGATTGGTAATGGCACGGCGGGGCGTGTCACTCTCACGCTTGCGGCACGCTATGACGACATATCCGCGTCTCTAGAGACTTGATAACGGCACATACTAATAAGTGTATTTTATAAAAACTTAAACTTTAGATTGTAATCTTCTAGGTTTTCGTTAATCTCTTTTTCAGTGGGCGTGGGGCCACAAAAAAAAGTATTTCAGCCAAGTCCCACGGTTGGCATAATAATTGGGGTGTAACCCATGTCTAGTGACGCAAAAAACCTTGAACAATCGTTTCTTGACCATGTCAGCAAGAACAATATGCCTCTGACGGTCTTTCTCGTTAATGGTGTAAAGTTGCAGGGTGCGGTAACATGGGTTGACGAAACCTCGTTATTGTTAAGCCGCGATGGTCATTCGCAGCTCGTATATAAACATGCGATTTCCACTATTATGCCGAATAGCCCGGTCGAAATTACAGAGGGTTAAGTCGGTTACGATTTAGTGGCGCGCTTCGACGCTTGCCATAAAGCCTCTTGCCGTTCTAGCGATAATTGTCCGAGATCGTCCTGTTGTTCCATCCATTGGAAACGACGGGTGAATTTCGCATTGGTCGAGCGCGTGGCGTCCTCGGGGTCGACCCTCATTTTGCGCGCTAAGTTAGCAATGACGAATAATACGTCTCCCAGCTCATCAGTAAGACGGTCTTGGCCTTCATCGTTCTTTAACACGTCTTTGAGTTCTTTAATTTCTTCATCGAGTTTGTCAAAAATGGGTGTGAGGTCCGGCCAGTCAAAGCCGACCCGAGCGGCTCGCTTTTGGATCTTCACGGCGCGCGTAAGGGCTGGCAGAGAGAGTGGGATATCATCGAGCAAGCTCGCGGGGGCATGTTGCTCCTGCTTCTCGGCACGCTCTTGGCTCTTAATATCTTCCCAGTTTTGCTTCACAGCCTCGGCGCTCGCGGCCTGCCTGTCGCCGAAAACATGTGGGTGGCGGCGGATCATTTTTTCACACACAGCTTGAATGACGTCGCCCAAATCGAACTGATTTGCTTCGCTGGCCATCTGCGCATGAAAAATCACCTGAAATAAAAGATCCCCCAGCTCTTCCTTTAGATCGGCCATATTTTCGCGTCGAATAGCATCTTCGACTTCATAGGCTTCCTCGATCGTGTAGGGTGCGATCGAGGCGAAGTCCTGCTGAATGTCCCACGGACAACCTGTCTCGGTATTGCGCAAGGCACGCATGATGTTGACCAATCGGCTTAATTCTGTCTCGTGACTAGCGTTTTGGTTGGCCATCCCACTATCCTTTGCTGGAAATTCGACTTTAAGTTAAGAACTGATGTCCTATATATTTCATTAGCTTCTAAAATTGTCTATAGAAGCGAGAGAGGTCGACATGTTTGGAAAGCAATCACTGTATCTAGTCTTAGGTGGGCGCCTGGCTCAGATTGACGGCTCTGAGTTTGAAAACCTATCGGATCTGGATTTGGTCGGTGTGTTTGATAGCTTTGCCGCAGCGGAAGCTCGGTGGCGCGGCAAATCGCAAGCCAGCGTTGATGATGCAGCGATGTGTTATCGTGTTGTCGCGCTACATAATATTATCTCGCCAACCGATACAGTCGCGGAGTTTCTCTCTACCCATGCGATAGGAACGGGTCTCCGTGTCGCTGGCGATGTGACGGTCACTGATGTTTGTCGCCAAATGGTACAGCACAGAGTGGCAGCAGCCTTTATCGTTGAAAACGATAAGCCCGTTGGAATTTTTTCAGAGCGCGATCTGGTTCGATTGGTTGTCGAAGCGCCACATGGCTGGCGCGAACAGCCAGTCCGCGACTATATGACCCCAAAGCCAATAAGTGTGCGCGAAGATGATCTGTTGATTAACGCGTTAACAGAAATGCAAAAAGGGCATTTCCGTCATATGCCCATCGTTGATAAAAATGGCATGTTGAAGCATGTTATTTCTATTCGCGATTTTGCCTTCAAAGATCGTCAGTAAGTCATTTCACTGGTTAGGAGCGTCACCATGAAACTCTATCCCCCAATAATGGTTTTGATCGGCATCATCGTTCAACTGATCGTTGCCCGAGTTGTTGAGGCACCGATAAAGCTGGATCAAATGTGGACTTATATCGGAATAGCGCTGGTGGTTATCGGCTTCTTGCCAATTCCAATTATTAGCCGGGCGTTCAAGGAACAAGAAACGGGCATTAAACCTGACACGATCCCGACGGCCTTTTTGGAAACGGGGTTATTTCGGTTCTCACGCAATCCGATTTATGTCGGTATGTCGCTATTTCTGATCGGCTCAGCGCTGATTATCGGCAATCTTTATGGACTTTTAATCGTTATTCTGTTTGTTTTTGCCGTTCAATACATGTGGATCCGTAAAGAAGAGGTTAACCTCGAGGCGCAATTCGGTGAGGCTTATCGCGCATATAAAGAACGGGTGCGCCGGTGGATATAGACACAGAAATTTATGCGGCGGCGCAACAGCTGTTTCAGCAATATGGTGAAGATGCTGAGGTTATCGCGACCATGCGGGCGGCTGAATTTGCGGCCCAGCAAGATATCGATGCTTTGCATTATTGGGATCAGATCATCGCTCTGCTAGAACAATTCACTAAAGCAGAAGGGGCGGTCCCCGATAGTTATGTCAACTAAACACCCAGCACAGACCCCGCCACCGTCTGAGATGACTGTTTTGTTTAATGGCGCTTGCTCGATTTGTGGGCCAGAAGTGGCCTTTTACCAACGCTGCGCCGAGGCCGAGGGCGCCGACATCAATTTCGAAAATATTGCTGATCCCAGTAATGCGCTGACCGAAGAAGAGCAATATTATAAGCGGTTTCATGTGCGCCGCGATGGCATCGAATATAGCGGCGTAACGGCCTTTATTTTAGTATGGCAACGCCTTAGCAAATTTAGGTGGTTGGCACGGCTGATGTCGCTCCCGCTCGTCCTACCGATTGCCAATATTGTTTATGATCGCATCCTCGCGCCGCTTTTATATCGGCGGTTTAAGCGTCGTCAGAAGTAAAGCCATCTTCCTCAGGCCAACCGAGCCTGCGTGCCCGGTGGTAACCAGCATAATGAGGTTGATCAATAGCCAATTTGCCCATTGTTGTTTTGATCAGGTGGGTACGGACATCGCTATTGTTAAGGTCCAGCGTGCCACGCGCCAAGGCATCGCAAAATTGTCGATTCAGGCTATCAAGATCGCCAGTTTGACCGAGTATTTGTTGCAGGCGCTGGTGTTGCGCCGCGGCAAAAGCATCCCCAAAGCGCGCCTCACGGCCGACAATCGCCAATACATTTGCGGCTACCCGCGCATGAAAGCGGGTGCGGCCTGTTAATTCGGGCATAGCCTTATCTTGCAAGAAATCTTGTACGGCACCCACGAGCTCGATCAATGATGGTTTATCTTGCATTCTTAGACCTCCTCGAGCATGAGCAGGAGATCAATTTCGGTCTCCGAGGCGCGTCGCCCAATGGCGGCGCGTTCTACCGATGTATCAATG
>CBFHZM010000087.1:0-5658 GCA_965660195.1 Alphaproteobacteria bacterium | reverse complement strand
CCTGCACGGTCAAAGCACAGACAAAAAGACCGGGGCTGATGGGCAGTAGTAATAACCCTGTGCCAATAATGGTGATCCAAATTCCTGAAAGCAACAACATCCGCACTGATAAATTCAGCCGTGGAATAGCGACGAGCTGTGCGAACAGCGTCGCCATTGCCATAGTCATCATGCCAATACCAACGAGCTGGGCCGTGTCCGCGGTCGATAAATGCAGAGAATCCATCACGAAGAAAGCTGCCACTTGCATAACAGCCGCCTGCGACAGAGAAACCACGACCCCCATAAAAAGGAAGGGACGCAAACGTTCATCATTTAAGCTCAACGGCTTCGCGCCTGTTCCCCGTCGCGATTTCGGAGCACGACGCTCGGGTAGAAAAATCGAGACCGCCAAAGCGCCACCTAAGGCAAACATAGACAAAGCAAAAAATGGCAACAACAAATGGATGGCGGCCAAAGCGGCAGCAAAACCAGGGCCAACAACTGTGCCCATACCAAACGCTGCCCCGATCGCCGCAACGCCGGACGTTCGCTCCTTGCGGGTCGTCCGATCTGCAACATAAGCTTGTGCCGCCGACGGCGTGCCGGCGCCAAAAAAGCCAAATATGGATCTAACGGCGATCATCATAACGTAGAGCGTTATTAAAGGCAGTAGACCTTGTTGACCCACTAGCAACAGGATCGCGAAACCGCCTGTCGATATGCCAAAACCCGCCAATCCGATGAGTATGATGGGTTTACGCCCCCAATTATCACTGATCCGCCCCCAAACTGGGCTCATAATCACCCATAATACGGCCGACAAAGTAAAAATTGCACTGACTTGAATTTCGCTCAAACCGAGATCGCGACCAATCGGCGGAAACAAAGCGAAGAATAAGGACTGCCCCATCCCGAGCGATAAAAGGCTGATAAACAGGATAATCATCCCGCGCCGTCGTTCTTCCAGCGTGGTCTGGATTTCCTCAACAGGTTTTTCCGAAGCTACATTTTTAGTCATGCAATCACGTTATCCGCTGATCAGTCTAAGTAATTCTGAAGACAGCATTAGAACCAATCCCCCCCAGATTTAGCACGATCATAATCGCTTTTCGCCATCATTTCGACGAGCGTCTCAAAATTCACTTGCGGCGACCACCCTAGACGTTTGCGGGCGCGATCGGCATTGCCAGCCAGAGCTTCGGGCTCGCTCGGCCGAAAAAAATTCTTATCAATTGCAACCAGTTCGCGCCCCGAGACGCGATCGAAGCCACGTTCATTTACCCCCTCGCCCTCCCATTGAATATCAAAGCCGAGGCAGGATGCTGCCGCGTTCACCCAATCGCGAACGGCATGCGTAATACCCGAGGCCACGACATAATCATCCGGCTGATCATGCTGCAACATTAACCACATAGCCTGCACTATATCGCCCGCAAAACTCCAGTCACGCCGCGCATCGAGACTGCCAAGCCGCAATATTTTCTGCCCACCACAGGCCATCAGTGCCAGATTGGCGGTAATCTTGCGGGTAACAAACTCAAGCCCTCGATAAGGGCTTTCGTGATTAAACATCAGTCCCGAGCAGCTAAACAGACCATGCGCCTCGCGGTAATTAACCAGCGACCAATGCGCTAACAATTTAGCGGCCCCATATGGTGAGCGCGGTTGCATCGGTGTCGCTTCTGTGACCATTCCACCCTGCGTTCGGCCAAAAATCTCTGACGAGCTAGCCTGAAACAGGCGTGCTTGACCGCCCGTGAGACGAATGGCTTCCAGCAGTCGGATGGTTCCTAGTCCTGCCGTTTCAGCCGTGTAAATTGGCTGAGCGAAACTGACCTGAACACTGCTTTGAGCACCCAAGTTATAAATTTCTTCGGCGCCCGTCTCCTCTAATAGGCGACAAATATTTGGTAGTTCTTGAATATCAAGCGTGCGCAAATCGATATCATCGATGACACGCATTTCAGCCAGCCGCGGAAGCGTTAGCGTAGAGCTGCGCCGAACGGCGCCAATGACGCGATAGCCATTCTCCAGTAACAGACGGGACAAATAGGCCCCATCTTGCCCCGTAATACCAATAATAATCGCGGTTTTTGACATGCGTGAAGGCGCCAGTTTGAGATTAACACTGCGGAAAGCATAAACCGTATTCGAGTAATGGCAATTGACGGGCGCAGTTGAATAATGCGTCGGTATCGCAGGATAGATTTATATGGTAGGAAAACGCCGAATTGCTATAGAAATGAGTTATAGTTCAGCGATACGCAGGAGCTCCCATGGCACAAAAAACTGCATTCATTACCGGCGTCACCGGGCAAGACGGTGCCTATCTGGCGCGACTGCTTTTGTCGAAGGGCTATATTGTCCATGGCCTGAAGCGCCGCGCCTCAAGCTTCAACACCACCCGGGTTGACGATATTTACATCGACCCGCATGAGGAAAATGTCAGTTTTTTCATGCATTATGGCGATCTGACTGACACCAGTAATCTAATCCGGCTGGTGCAAGAAATTCAACCTGACGAGATTTATAACCTTGCAGCACAAAGCCATGTACAAGTGAGCTTTGAGACAGCCGAATACACCGCGAACGCCGATGCAATCGGAACTTTGCGGCTGTTAGAGGCAATTAGGACACTCAATCTATCTGAAAAAACGAGGTTTTATCAGGCATCGACGTCGGAGCTTTATGGCTTAGTTCAAGAGGTTCCACAAAGCGAGACAACACCTTTTTACCCGCGCTCGCCCTATGCCGCCGCTAAATTATACGCCTATTGGATCACCGTGAATTACCGTGAAGCATACGGCTTACACGCTTCGAACGGGATTTTGTTCAATCATGAAAGCCCGATGCGAGGCGAAACTTTTGTGACGCAGAAAATTGCTATGGCCGCTGCCAATATAGAAGTCGGGCGGCAAGCCTGCCTCTATCTCGGTAATCTCGACGCCAAGCGCGACTGGGGGCACGCTAAAGATTATGTCGAAGGCATGTGGCGCATTGTCCAACACGAGCATGGCGATGATTTTGTTCTTGCCACGGGACGCACGGAGACGGTTCGACGTTTCGTTGAATTGGCCTTTAGCCAAATCAACCGCACCATAGCGTGGCAAGGCGAAGGCGTAGACGAGGTCGGGCTCGATAGCAAAACTGGTGAGACCTTGGTCCGTATCGATCCGCGCTATTTCCGCCCGACCGAGGTTGACCTACTGATTGGCAATCCGGCCAAAGCGAAAAAATTACTCGGTTGGGAAGCCAGCACGGGTCTCGAAGCGTTGGTTGAAGAAATGGTGCGTATTGCTCTCCATAACGCCCGCCAACCTAAACCCGATCTCAAATTGGCCGATTTCTAACGGGCAGAGAAGAACCACTTATCACATGACTTACGATCTCTCCGATAAACGTATTTTTGTTGCTGGGCATCGCGGCATGGTGGGAAGCGCTGTTTTGCGGGCATTAGAAGGTGAGAAGTGCACCTTGTTGACGGCCGATCGAGCGCAGTGCGATCTTACGGATCAAAGCCAAGTACGCAGTTGGATGGATGCCAACAAGCCGGATGCGGCTATCATCTGTGCCGCCAAAGTCGGTGGCATTCTTGCGAATGATAGCTTTCCAGCTGATTTCATCTATACCAATCTGATGATTGAGAGCAATCTCATCCACACCGCTTATCAAATGGGAGTAGAGAAACTTTTGTTTCTTGGCTCTAGCTGCATCTACCCCAAATTTGCCGAACAGCCGATCACCGAAGATGCGCTATTAACGGGTAACCTCGAGCCAACCAATGAGTGGTATGCCCTGGCAAAAATTGCTGGCATTAAATTATGCGAGGCCTACCGAAAGCAGCATGGCTGCGATTTTATCTCGGCCATGCCAACAAACTTATACGGCCCTGGCGACAATTATGACTTGCAGACCAGTCACGTCATTCCCGCCCTAATCCGAAAAGCGCACGAAGCAAAAATAAGCGGACAGCGGCATATGGAAGTGTGGGGCACCGGCAAAGTGATGCGCGAATTTTTGCATGTCGATGACTGCGCCGCCGGGATTGTATTTTTACTGAAGCACTATTCGGACGCTCAGCACGTTAATCTCGGCACTGGTGTCGACGTGACAATACGACAACTCGCCGAGACCATTTGTGACGTCGTTGGCTTTGAGGGAGAGCTGGTTTTCGACAGCAGCAAACCCGATGGCACGCCGCGCAAACTACTGGACACCTCCAAAATTAACGCCATGGGGTGGCGAGCCCGGATTGATTTGCGAGGGGGCTTAAAGGAGGCTTATCAGTCCTTTTTAGGGCAGTCATAATGGAAAAGTCACTCAATATATTGATGATTTCACTCGACTACCCACCCACACCGGGCGGTATCGCAGCACATGTCTATGAATTGTGTCAGGCAATGATCGCGCAAGGCCACAATATTCACCTGCTTACTAAAGCAGGCGGAGATGATCATGCCCAGAAAAACCTGACCATACATAAACTCCCCCTGCGGCTAATTGGTTCGCTTTACGGTCTGACAATTAATCGCCACATCAATCGGCTTGTCCGCGACCTGAAGCCAGATATCATCCATATCCATGGTATGCGGCCGCTCGAAT
This sequence comes from Alphaproteobacteria bacterium, assembly GCA_965660195.1. Taxonomy (GTDB): domain Bacteria; phylum Pseudomonadota; class Alphaproteobacteria; order RS24; family RS24; genus JAYODZ01. Next base: position 1,074 of record CBFHZM010000087.1, on the reverse strand, counting down.
TCTTGTCCCCCAAGCCTATCCCAGTTGCTTATACCAATCATACTTCCGGTTATCTCAAACGAATTAAGAAAGGCGGCTACCGCACTCCCAAGCTCAAGCGCCTGTTTAAGCGTCCAGATTTATTTTTGGCGCCCAGCGAAGAGTTACTGGATATTCCTTTTGACATCCCAGCACCAAAAATTTTTATTCCTAATGGGGTCGTGGCCGAGAGGTTTACCCGGAATGCTGACGCTCGCAAAAAATTACGGCACGATCTGGATTACAGTGGCGATGACATTGTCGCAATTGTGACGCGTCGGCTGGTCGAAAAGAATGGCGTGAGCTTTCTCGCCAAAGCAACGGCATCAATTGAAAACCCAAACCTTAAACTTTTACTAATCGGCGATGGGCCTGAGGCGGATAAGGTTCGCGGCCTTCTCGAACAAAATTTTAGGGGTCGCTACCATATGCTCGGATCGATGACGCATGATGCAATCGTGCCATATTACAGCGCCGCCGATATAACAATATTGCCGTCTTTGATGGAGGCCACGAGCATTAGTTGCCTCGAAGCTATGGCAGCCGGTCTACCGGTCGTGGCCACGGATGTTGGCGGCCTGCCTGTACTTGTTCAGCCCTATGAAAACGGTCTATTGTGTCCGCCAGCAGATCCGCAGGCTTTAGCGCGAGCTGTGAATGAAGCGTTAAGCTTGGATCTCGTAAAAATGGGAGAAGCAGCGCGCCAGAAAGTTGAACAAAACTTTACGTGGTCGAAGATCGCAACAATCACCGCGGATGCTTATCGGAGAACAATATGAAAAAAATACTGATCGTTTTTGGTACGCGTCCTGAGGCCATCAAAATGGCGCCCGTCGTTAAGGCGTTGAAACAACCGCATCTTGAGACCCGTGTCTGCATTACGGCTCAGCATCGCGACATGCTCGATCAAATTCTCGATATTTTTGACATTAAAGCGGATTACGACCTCAACCTGATGCGACCAGGGCAAAATCTGTATGATATAACAACTGGTGTTCTAACGGGGCTACGCGATGTATTGACCGATTTCCGCCCCGATGTCGCGCTGGTGCATGG
>CBFHZM010000086.1:0-5873 GCA_965660195.1 Alphaproteobacteria bacterium | reverse complement strand
TCGATGGCACCCAATATTTAAGCGGCTGTTCCATCCCCTCAAGCGCGGTGAACGGGCTCACCCGCGCGCCAGTGTAGTTGAGGCCATAGGAAATAGCCGGCCAGCCATAATTTTTACCTGCTTCGATCAGGTTCAACTCATCACCACCGCGAGGGCCATGTTCGGTAGCAAAAATCTGTCCACGCTCAGCGTCATACATGATGCTCTGTGCATTGCGATGGCCATAGGTCCACACCTCGGGTTTGCTACCCGCTTTTGCCACCAATGGGTTATCCTCGGGTACTTTGCCGTCATCCAAAACCCGCACAATCGTGCCAAAATGGTTGCCTGGGTTTTGCGCTTCCTCGCGATAATCAAAACCATCGCCAACCGTGATGAGGAGCGAATGATCGGGTAAGAAGGTCATCCGACCGCCATAATGCACTGGCGTATCTTTGCTCGGCGCAGCCTCGAATACGGTTTGAATATTAGTCAACTCCGACCCTGTGAAAGTGCCGCGAATGACCCGCAAAGCATTGGCTGACGCTGTACCGCTCGCCAGCGATAGATAAACCAACTGGTTTTCAGCGAAATTGGGGTGTAGCACCAAATCCATCAGACCGCCTTGGCTGGCGCGATAGACACTCGGGATCCCACCAACTGGTTCGCGAACTAACGCACCATTGCTGATTAGGCGCAGTCTGCCGTCCAATTCTGTGACCAGCATGTCACCATTGGGCAAAAAAGCCAGAGCCCAAGGCAAATCCAACCCGTCCGCGAGAGTGACAACGTCGTAATCTGTGACCGCCGCGTCTTCTTGCGCATGCGCGCTCAAACCCAAAAATCTGCCAGGAGCTGGCGTCAAGGAAACCGCGACACCCAATCCAATCAAAGCAATGATACTTAACAAAGACCGCATGGCGCCCCCCCTTTAAAACATGACTTCTTGAGGCTAAATCCAACGCCTCATAAAAAGCTCGCGCTAGACTAACACAGATGCTAGCTTATGTCAGTTGAGTTCTCGACCCTCGTCGAGGCATGGGAGGAATAAATGCGTTTGCTGCCTAGCCTGCGTCAAAGTCTCGGCTTTGTGATCGCTTGGTTGTTCTTCACGCTGACAGGCATTGTCGTGTGTAGTCAATTTAATATGGCTGAAATCACCAATATGGGCATCGCGATCCCCTTGTCGGATCGCCTGCAGACTACGGCGCAGGATGTTGTCGGCATGGCGCCCTTGTTCGGCGCTATTTTCGGGCTTGGTCTGCTCATCGCAATGATCGTCGCGAGCCTTGTTGCCCGCTTCATGCCCTCGTTACGAACCGCCATATTTGTCAGCGCCGGTTTTATTGCGATTGCGGCGACACTAAAAATTATGAAAGCAACGTTCGCTATTACGGCCATTGCTGCAACGCGCGATTGGGACGGCTTCTTGTCGCTCTGCGTGCTTGGCGGACTAGCAGCCTACGTCTATGTTAAAATTGGGAAAACAGAGCGCTAGCGCTACCAGACGCGTAAAATAGCCGACTGACTAGCCGTTGCCATAAGCTCGCCCGTTTCAGCAAAGATCAGCATACGGCCGTGGACAAACCCGCCCTTGATGCCATGAATGCGTATATCGCATAGCACCCATTTCGTCGGGACGATGCCGACCAAGCGCACCGTATTGTCGAGCGAATTTGCACCAGCATCCATGCCCAGCGCATGCCCCGTCGCGGAGGGGACGAAATCGGCGATAATGGCCAAAGCGCCAGCATTTATCGGGTAATCATTTTTCATCCGCACCCACATCACAATATGGCCGTCTTCGCTCGGAACACCTGTATTTCGCTCCTCGCCGTAGCGACCTTTAACCAGACGGGTTTCGATATTGCTATGCAAATCATTGCGCCCTTCCCAGACGCGAATGGTCGGATAACTCTCAGGTGGCTCGGCCTCGGGCATAGCCGCCCATTGACCCGCTTGCAGCATGTCGCGGCGTCCTAGGGCGCCATTGACTGTAAAGATTTCTCTGTCCTCAACATGTGCAACAACCCGCGCTTGCGTTATTTGATTGCCAATCACCGGCATTTTGACATCGAGATCAAGGGTTTCCCCCGGCCGCGCATAAGACAGATACTGCCCCGTCGCCCAAACCACTGGGCGATCTGAGGCCGCCTCAAGCGCCGAAATTGCCGCCGCCAAGCCGACGCCACCAAATAGAAACTGACGCTCTGGAGGACCAACACAAATATGCTGTTCTATCGGGAGGAGATAGCGCGCCTTATTGTGGGTCGACTGGAGATCAAAAATATGCTGTTTCACCGTCGTCATGCATTTGCCGCTTTAAACTCCAACCGACGCTGATGTAACAGCGGCTCGGTGTAACCATTCGGCTGCTCACGCCCTTTAAAGACCAAATCGCAGGCCGCTTTAAACGCAAGGCTGGTATCAAAATTACCCGCCATTGGCACGTAAGCAGGATCCCCAGCATTTTGTTGATCTACCACAGCCGCCATGCGTTGCATGGTTTCCATGACCTGTTCTTGGGAGCAAATGCCATGTAATAACCAATTGGCGATATGCTGGCTCGAGATCCGCAAAGTGGCGCGATCTTCCATCAACCCAATATTATTAATATCGGGTACTTTTGAGCATCCAACACCTTGATCGATCCAGCGCACCACATAGCCAAGAATGCCTTGCGCATTATTATCCAGCTCATGTTGGACATCCTCGGGGCTCCATTGCGGATGGCTTTCAACTGGCATGGTCAAAATAGTATCGAGTGACGCCCGCGCGCGGCCTTTGATTTTGTTCTGAACGGCTTCGACATCAACGCGGTGATAATGAATGGCATGTATAGTTGCCGCTGTTGGCGATGGCGCCCAAGCGCAATCCGCACCAGCTTGCGGTTGAGCTATTTTTTGCTCGAGCATCGCCGCCATTAGATCGGGCATAGCCCACATGCCCTTACCGATTTGCGCCCGCCCTTGTAAGCCGCAGGCGAGACCGATATCGACATTCCAGTCTTCATAGGTTAGCAACCACCCTTTGGTTTTCATATCGGCTTTACGCACCATCGGACCCATTTCCATCGAAGTATGGATCTCGTCGCCGGTGCGGTCTAGGAAGCCCGTATTGATAAAAATCACACGGTGCTGGGCGGCGCGGATACACTCTTTGAGGTTTACAGTCGTCCGGCGCTCCTCATCCATAATGCCCATTTTCAAGCAATATTGCGGCAGGCCCAGAGCCTGCTCGACAGCACCGAATAAGTCGTTGGCAAAGGCCACTTCTTCGGGGCCATGCATCTTCGGCTTCACTATGTAAACCGACCCAGCAGCACTATTGCGCTGGCTGGTATCGGCTTTGCCGAGATCATGTTTTGCCAGCAAACCGGTCACCAGCGCGTCCATAATACCTTCGGGGATCTCATCGCCGTCAGCATCTAAGATAGCGGGGTTGGTCATCAAATGGCCTACATTGCGAACCAGCATCAAGCTCAGGCCTGGCAAGGTGAATTTTGAACTGCCATCGGGCGTTGCATAATCGCGATTATCCGCCAGACGGCGCACTATCGTCTTGTTACCTTTGACCATCTCGACATCAAGTTGGCGGCGAAACAGGCCCAATAAATTGCTGTAGCACTCGACTTTGTCTTCGGCGTCAACTGCAGCCACCGAGTCCTCGCAATCCATAATAGTAGTAACAGCAGACTCGAGAAGAATATCGGCCAAGCCAGCGGCATCATCGCGGCCAATATTATGACCACGATCAATCACCAATTCGGCATGTAAATCATTATTCTTCAGCAAAATCGCGGACGGCGCAGCAGCTTCACCATTGAAGCCAACAAACTTTTCCGGTGCCTGCAGTTCCACTTTCGCGCCTTTGACCTCGGCCAGCAATTGCCCCTCAATCACAGCGTAGCCATTGACATCAGTGTGGCTGGCGCCGGCCAGCGGAAAAATTTCATCGAGCAATGCTTTGGCGCGGCGGATCACTTCAGCGCCGCGCACGGGATTATAGGCGCCGACGGCGGCTAGATCGCCATCTTGCGAAATAATATCAGTGCCATAAAACGCATCATAAAGGCTCCCCCAACGCGCATTGGCAGCATTGACAGCAAAGCGGGCATTTTTAACCGGCACAACCAATTGCGGCCCCGCAATCTCAGCGATCTCGGGATCGATATTATTGGTCTCGATCGAAAAATCTGGTCCCTCAGCTACGAGATATCCGATCTCTTGTAAAAAACGCTTATAGGCCGCCGCGTCATGTGATTGCCCGCGCCGCGCCCGATGCCAATCATCAATCTGAGCCTGCAATGCGTCACGCTTGGCAAGAAGATCACGATTACGCTGTTTAAAATCTTGCAGCACAGCCGCGCTCGCGGCCCAGAATTTCTCAGGGGTTATATCGGTCCCAACGCACGCGGCATTGGCAATAAAGTCGGCTAGTGGTTTTGCCACCTGTAAACCAGAGAGGGTAAGGCGATCGGTCATGGTTTTTCTCCTCTGCGCTCGAGATTTGGCCCTAGAATAGGCATGCAGAAGGCGAATGCAAGTGCGATTGCGCCGCACATCTGAGGTAAGTCCATGAACCAGGCAAAATCATACGCTAGGTGAGGAAAACTGGCATGAAACTTACCTTGAATTTAAATTTTTGATCGATTGTTACTATTTTCGATAATGGTCTTGTCAAAATTAGGGCGCAATATAAGAGTATCTAGATAATAAAGTGAGTTAATATGGCGCCCAAGAAACCAAACGCACGCACAACCGCTCGTAAAGGAAAAGCTTCGCCCAATCCTAAAGCGAAGCCAAAGTCGGCGACAACATCGCAGACAAAGAGAAAACTATCCGCAAAATCAAAGGTGACTGCCGAAAAGCCGGCGACCAGTCGTAAAACCCAACGCGCAACCAAGCCACGCGTCAAGGCTGGCCCAAAATCTCCTGCGACACGGAAACCAAAAGCGATTCTCGACAACGCGACGCTTCTTAAAGCGTGGCGCGATATGGTGGAAATACGCCGTTTTGAAGAACGCGCGGGACAGCTCTATGCGATGGGCAAAATCGGTGGCTTTTGTCATCTTTATATCGGCCAGGAAGCCGTCGCTGTGGGTATGCAATTATGCGTCAACGCCGGCGATCAAGTCATTACGGGCTACCGCGATCATGCCCACATGCTAGCTTGCGGCATGGCCGCGCCGCGCGTCATGGCCGAGCTGACGGGTCGCCGCGATGGCTACTCCAAAGGCAAAGGCGGCTCAATGCATATGTTCTCGGTGGAGAAAAATTTTTTCGGCGGCCATGGCATTGTCGGCGCGCAGGTGCCAATAGGCACGGGGCTGGCCTTGGCCAATCAATACCGTGGCACGCAAGCGATCAGCTTCGTCTATTTTGGTGATGGCGCTGCCAATCAAGGACAAGTATATGAGAGCTTCAATATGGCTGAGTTGTGGCGTCTGCCCGTAATCTATGTCATCGAAAACAATCGCTATGCCATGGGCACGAGCTTGCAACGAGCTTCGGCACAGATTGATTTATCGCAACGCGGCGTTAGCTTTAATATTCCCGGTGTGCAGGTCGATGGGATGAATGTCGAGGCGGTTTATGAGGCTGGTCAGCGCGCCCGCGCATGGGTCGAAGCTGGCAAAGGGCCGTTCATCTTGGAAATGCTAACCTATCGCTATCGCGGCCATTCAATGTCTGACCCCGCGAAATACCGCAAGCGCGAGGAGGTCGATGATATGCGCGAGCACCATGACCCGATCATGCATACCGAACAAGCGTTGATCGCCCGCGGTGTCGTTAGTGAGGATGATTTAAAGAACCAGCGCAAGGAGATTTATGACGCTATTGCCGACGCGGTTGATTTCGCACTGGACAGTCCATTACCTGACGCCTCCGAAC
>CBFHZM010000085.1:0-6378 GCA_965660195.1 Alphaproteobacteria bacterium | reverse complement strand
AAGCGCAATCTTAAGAGGGGTAGGCGAGCCATGGAAACCATGCAGGCAGATTATGTAATCGTAGGTGCGGGGAGTGCAGGCTGTGTATTGGCGGCGCGTTTGTCTGAGGATCCCAACACGAAAGTTATTTTGATTGAAGCAGGCGGTCAGGATAAGAATTTATTTATCCATATGCCGGCCGGCTATTCGCAACTTGTACCCGAGGCAAATGAGCACAATTATGGCTTTGAGACAGAAGCCGAGCCAGCGCTCGGCGGCCGCCGCCTGTACTGGCCGCGTGGTCGCGGTTGGGGTGGCTCCTCGAGCATCAATGCAATGGTGTATATTCGTGGTCATGCCTGGGATTACGACCACTGGAGCCAACTGGGCAATATTGGTTGGTCCTATGCTAGCGTTTTACCCTATTTCAAGAAGGCTGAAACTTTTGAAGGTGAGGGTGATGAATCGTTTCACGGCCATGATGGTCCGTTGCACGTCAAGAAATCTGACCGCACAAATGACCCTCTGCTGGATGTTTTTGTAACCGCCGGGCAAGAGGCGGGCTGGCCTTTGACCAATGACTTTAACGGTCAGTCGCAAGAAGGTGTCGCGCGCTACGAGCACACCATTAAGGGTACAAAACGCTGCAGCGCGGCGCGGGCCTATTTGCATCCGGCGCTGAAACGGCCAAATTTAACAACGGTAACCGAGGCGAGCGTCGATCGCGTGGTTTTTGAAGGCAAGCGAGCCGTTGCCATTGAGCTAATGCGCGGTGGGAAAGCGCAACGCATCTCTGCGGCGCGCGAAATTATTCTGTCGGCGGGGGCGCTCAATTCGCCGCAAATATTGCAGCGTAGCGGCGTCGGCGATAGTGCCGATATTGTGCCGCATGGTATCGAAATGTTGCATGAACTCAGGGGCGTAGGTAAAAACCTACAAGATCATTATGGGGTCGTCAGTCAATTTGCCGCCACGCAACCGGTTACACTTCACCGTTCCGCAGTTTGGTGGCGTCAGCAGTTGGCCGGTATTCAATATCTGCTAATGGGGAAGGGCGATGCCAGTTTTCCTCCTACAGCAGGCGGTGCCTTTATTCGCTCAGCGCCAGATAAAGAAATTCCGGATGTGCAAATTCATTATGTCTCCGTTGCGATGCCCGATAGCCATGGTCGTGGCGACATACCCAAGCGTCACGGCTTTTCGTCGATTGTCTATTGCTGTCGGCCGTTGAGCCGTGGCTCGATATCTCTCAAAGGGGCCGACCCGTCATTGCCGCCCCGTATTGTCGCCAATTACTTGAGCGAAACGCAGGACTTGATTGACCTGCGCAATGCCTTCCGCGAAACCCGCCGGATTTTCCTGCAGCCGTCTTTTGATGCTTATCGCGGTGCCGAATTAAAACCCGGCCCCGATGTTAATATTGACGACGATGCCTCGCTCGACGCATGGATTAAAGCCAGCGGCGAAACGCTGTATCATCCCGTCGGTACATGCAAGATGGGCTCTGACGACATGGCTGTCACCAATGATGCTGGGCAAGTGCATGGTCTTGAAGGGTTGCGTGTTGTCGACGCCTCGCTGATGCCGACATTGATCGGCGGCAACACCAATGCGCCAACCATTATGATGGCTGAAAAAATTTCTGACCACATTCGCGGTCGGTCTTATTTGCCAGCAGAGGATTGTTAAGCTGACAATGACAACATTAGAGTTTTTTTATGACATATCGAGCCCCTGGACCTATCTCGCGTTTAGTCGGATCGAGAATTTGGCGAAAACACATGCTGTTGATATCGACTGGAAGCCGATTTTGGTGGGCGGCGTGTTTAACGAGGTTAATAAAGATGTCTACGCGCTACGTGCCAATCCGCATCCCGTCAAGCAACGCTATTATCACAAGGATTTAACCGATTGGGCCCGCTATTGCGGCGTTGTCATCGGTAACCCGCCCGTTTTCCCTGTGCGCTCAGTCGAGATTATGCGAACTGCGATTGTAGCGCTTGATGCGGGGTGCTTGCCCGCATACTCATGGGCTGCATTTCGCGCTTATTGGGGGGAATTGCGGGATATTAGCTTGCCAGAAGAGCGCGCCGCACTGTGTCGTGCCGTTGGGCTGGACCCTGAAGAGGTGGAGCGCAAAATTTCGCAAGCGGATGTGAAAGATCGTTTGCGCCAAAATACCGAGGACCTGATCGCGCGGGGTGGGTTTGGATCACCGACAATTTTTGTCAATCAGACGTCGATGTTTTTCGGCAACGATCGCTTGCCGCTGGTGGATGCCGCATTGGCGCAGCTGGCCGAAGGGGCGTGAGGCGGTTGTATGCGACAAAAGGCAAATTCTCCGATTATTTCCGCTCCCGCCAGCGTAATATTTTTGTTTGCCGTGCTGGCTGGTGTTCACGCCCTAAGGTTATTTCTGTCGCCTGATTTTGAGGTGCAGTTAATTGTTTATGGTGCGTTATTTCCCGCACGGTTCTTGGCTATCGGTGCGGAGGGCCTACCCGGTGGGTGGCTACTTGGGAGTCTGAACCTTTTTACCTATACCTTACTCCATGCCGATTGGGCGCATGTGCTGATTAATGCATTTTGGTTGCTGGCTTTTGGAACGCCAATCGCCCGACGCACGGGGAGCAGTGGCTTTATTGTTTTGTTCTTCGGTGCCAGCATCCTCGGGGGGCTATTACAGGTCCTGGTAAGCGACGCCGCTTCTTTGTTGGTGCCGATCATTGGCGCTTCGGCGGGGGTTTCGGGGCTGATGGGCGCGGCCTGCCGTTTTGCTTTTTCTCCCGTCCATCGACATGCTATCTGGCCAGCGCGGCCGCGTTTGTTGAGTACGCGCGAGACCTTACGACAGCCGATTACGCTCGCCTTTATCGCTGTTTGGTTGGGGGTGAATTTTTTGAGCGGTCTCCTCGCGCCTCTCGGATTAATCGCTGCGGATGGAACGGCGCTCAATATTGCCTGGGTGGCGCATCTTGGAGGTTTTGTCGCTGGATTTTATCTTTTAGCAATTGTCGATAAGCCCCCCATGTCACCATCAGGTGGTCCCGGGCGGGTCGATTATGGTGCCTGGCGCTAAACTCTACAGCTTGGTTGGGTTCGGCGCGTCGCCATAAACCTGGAGCGGGTCAAAAACTTTCTCGCTTTCCTCAAAGGTTAATGGCACAGGGCCATCAAAATCTTGTCCCGTAGGCAGGGAGCGATAAAAACACGAGCGATAGCCAACATGGCAGCTGGCGCCATTGCCGCCGACACGTACCCGTAACCAGACACAATCTTGGTCATCATCAATACGCATTTCAGTAATTTTTTGCACCAACCCGCTGGTCGCGCCCTTGTGCCAAATCTGTTCGCGTGAACGGCTGTAATAATGGGCTTCACCGGTTTCGATGGTCCGGATTAGGGCTTCCTTATTCATGTATCCATGCATCAACAATTCGCCGCTGTCATAATCTGTCGTGACCGCGGGAATAAGACCATTGGCATCGAATTTTGGAGCCAGTTCGGCGCCTTCTTCGACTTGTTCGATCGTCAAACGATTTGCAAATATCTCAGTCATGGTGCTCTCCATAACGGGCCGAGATTATTTTGTCGATACCTAAATTGAAGCTTAGGGTTTCACCATCGCTAGAAAGCGAGCTTCGAGGCGCGGATCTTCTTGGAACACGCCCGTAAACAAGGTGGTGATCGTTGCTACATCTGGCTTTTTAATTCCGCGCGTTGTCATGCATTGGTGCTTCGCATCAACCAAAATAGCGACACCAGCAGGCTCGAGGACACGCTGAATGCATTCGACAATTTGTGCCGTCATCGTCTCTTGCGTCTGCAGGCGCTTAGCAAAAATCTCAATTACCCGCGCTAATTTTGAAATGCCGACAACTTTATCGACTGGCATATAGGCAATGTGAACCTTACCAAGAATGGCAACCATATGGTGTTCGCAATGGCTCTCTAACGCAATATCGCGCAACATGACCATGTCGTCATAGCCTTCGACATCCTCAAAAGTACGCCCTAAAACCTGATCTGGATCTTCGCGATAGCCGGCAAAAAACTCTTCATAGGCGCTGACCACGCGTTTGGGCGTGTCGACGAGGCCTTCGCGATCGGGATTATCCCCCGCCCAGGCAATTAAAGTTCTAACAGCAGCTTCTGCTTCTTCACGCGATGGTTGTTCCACGATTACATCTCGTTCGTTGAATTTGGGCTTTTTACCCTCAATTATTGCATCCATGTTTGGCTCGCCAGTCTGCTGGGAAATACGTCCCCGCTATCGCTAGGCACCCCAGCCTGTTTGTTCCTTCGCTTCATATGTGCCATGAAAACACAGAATTAGCGCTATCTATAATGCGCACACCGTATTGCGCAAATAACGGTGCACACTTGCGCATACATAGGGACTATCTCGGCAGGGGTCAAGGTGAAGCAAAGCCGCACCCTGTACCTAGATATAGTCTTTATACGAGGGTTAAACCCTTATGGATCAACAAAAACCGCCGATTGCCATTGCGTGGGCGGTTTCCGGCGCGTAAAGTGCGCCGCATGCAGCTCAAGTTACATAATAACCGAACCCGACATAAAGAAGACTTTATCCCGCAAAACCCTTTGCAGGTGACGGTTTATGTGTGCGGGCCGACGGTTTATGGGGCGGCGCATATCGGTAATGCGCGTCCTGCCGTGGTATTTGACGTTATGGTGCGGCTGTTACGTTGCCTTTATCCGAAGGTGATCTACGCGCGAAATATAACGGATATAGATGACAAGATTAATGCCCGCGCGGCGGAGGAAAATCGCCCGATCCGGGAGATTGCTGAGCGCTACACCCAAAAATATCATGAGGACATGGGCGCTTTGGGCGTAAAACTTCCCGATATTGAGCCTTTTGCGACGGATCATATAACAGACATCCAGTCGATGATTGCGAGCCTGATGACCAAGGGGAGCGCTTATGAAGCTGAGGGGCATGTCTTATTCGATGTATCGTCCGATGCGGCTTATGGATCGCTGTCGCGGCGCAAGCGCGATGACATGATCGCCGGAGCCCGTGTGGAAGTCGCGCCTTATAAAAAGAACCCGGAAGATTTTGTATTGTGGAAACCATCAAGCGATGACTTGCCGGGCTGGGACAGCCCTTGGGGGCGCGGGCGACCAGGGTGGCACATTGAGTGCTCAGCGATGATCGCCAAGCATTTTGGGCCGCAAATCGATATTCACGCTGGCGGCGTCGATTTGCAATTTCCACATCACGAAAATGAGTGCGCTCAGAGCCGCTGTGCGCATGGCGTCGAGCTTGCCAATTACTGGTTGCATAATGGGATGCTCAATCTCGATGGCGAAAAAATGTCGAAATCGCGGGGTAATATTCGGTTGATTGACGAGATTTTGGAAGATCATCCAGGGGAAGTGGTTCGCCTCGCGCTCCTACAGGGGCATTATCGCCAACCGATGGATTTCACCACCACCGTTTTGGCACAAAGCCGAAGCTTGCTCGATCGGCTATATGGTCTTTTGCGTGATGATTCTGATATGACGGAACAGGCGCGCCTCGGGGCGCAAGATAGCTTACCGCCCGATCGGTTTCTGGCCGCTTTGTGCGATGATTTGAATACGCCGAAAGCTCTCGCGGTACTGTCCGAATTGTCCCGCGATACCTCGCATCTCGAGGGCCGCACGGCTTTCCTCGCAGCGGCAAACTTGCTCGGTCTCTTGACATCATCGCCCGAAGATTGGTTTCAAGGAGGCGCGCATACAGTCGATGTTGCTCGCATCGAGGCCTTGATCGCGACGCGGGCCTCAGCCCGCGCCAATCGTGATTTTGCTACCGCCGACGCAGCGCGCGATGAATTGGAAGCCATGGGGGTGATTATTGAAGATACGCCCAATGGGACCTTATGGCGTATGGCTTAGAGCGCGGCGAGGCGCTATAAAAGCGAGATGCTAAACGAGCTCTATACAAAAAAAATTCTCGATATCACGGCACAGATATCGCATGTCGGTCGCCTCGCATCGCCGCAAGCCAGTGCGCACGCTGTGGCGCGCCTGTGTGGGTCAGAAATTCAGGTTGACCTGTCGCTCGACGACACTGGGGCTGTGGCCGCTTTCGCACAAGAAATCTCGGCCTGTGCCTTAGGTCAGGCCTGCGCCGCGATTGTCGCCACGCATATTGAAGGCACACAGCCAAGTGAAATCCGACAAATCGCCGCGGCGATGCGGGCAATGTTGAGAGCAGGTGGCGCGCCGCCCGAGGGACGGTGGGCAGATCTGGCTCTGCTTCAGGGGGTCAAAGATTATCCAGCGCGGCATGGCTCGACGCTTTTGGTGTTTGAGGCAATTGAGAAATGCTTGGATCAGCTCGGCGTTTGATGCGGTATTTTCTTCTGGCACCGATTTATGCTTATC
>CBFHZM010000084.1:0-6649 GCA_965660195.1 Alphaproteobacteria bacterium | reverse complement strand
CCGCCAATTATGGGGCGAGAGCCTGGGCAAGGAAGGTACAGGGTTGACCCCGGTCCATGCGGTCGGACCGGTTGATCAACACAGCCAGTCGCAATTGTTTGTCGATGGGCCAGATGACAAGGTTTATACAATTATCTATCTCGACCAAAATGGCCTCGGTCTATCGGCCGGCGATATTGTCACCGACACGCCTAGCGCTTGGATAGCACCTTTTACGATTGGCGATATTGTTACCGCGCAAGCGCGGGCAACGATCGACGCCTTGGCAGCACGCCAGCGCCCCGTCATGGATATTTGTTTGCCGTATTGTGACGAAGACACAATCGGATATGTCATGATGCATTTTATGATTGAGACGATTTTGGTGGCCGACCTTTTGGGCATCAATGCGTTTGATCAACCAGGTGTTGAGGAAGCCAAACAGTTAACGCAGAAATACCTCACCGAGGCGGAAAGCAGTTAAGAACTTTAACGCTACCGCAGAGTTGAATTGACCTTTTGCGATCGACTTTCCAAAATAGGGTATGTCGCGAATCCGTCGCCTTTCAAACGAGACTGTCAATCGCATCGCTGCCGGCGAGGTCATCGAACGCCCTGCCAATGCGGTTAAAGAGCTCGTGGAAAATGCGATTGATGCCGGCGCCCGCGATATTAAAGTCACGCTGATATCGGGTGGGAAGACACTCATTCAGATAGAAGATGATGGCTGTGGTATGACGCCCGAAGAGTTGGGTTTGGCCATTGAACGCCACGCTACCTCGAAATTACCCGAAGGTGATGGCGGTGATAATATGTTTCAAATCAAAACTCTTGGGTTTCGAGGCGAGGCCTTACCGTCGATTGGCGCGGTCGCGAAATTGAATATTACCAGTCGCGCTCAAGATGCTGACACAGCGCATAAAATTTTTGTTCATGGCGGGGTTGCAGGCGACACTACTCCAGCCTCGGGCGGGCGCGGGACACGGGTTGAGGTTCAAGATCTGTTCTATGCCACACCGGCGCGGCTCAAATTTCTAAAAAGCGATCGTGCCGAACAGCAAGCCGTGGCCGATGGTTTGAAGCGCTTAGCGATGGCACATCCCGAAATTGCCTTTCGGCTAACTTGCGATGGCCGACAGCAATTCCATTATCCGGCTGAGCATGGCGCGCAGGCAACACTCGATCGTCTCGGATCGATTATGGGCCACGATTTTGAGGAAAATGCGCTGGCCGTCGAAGCTGTCCGCGACGGTATCCGCTTGTGGGGTTTTTGTGCTGTACCGACTTATAATCTGGCGACTGCGCAGAAACAATATCTGGTGGTCAATGGTCGGCCCGTGCGGGATAAATTGCTGACTGGGGCTGTTCGAGGCGCTTATCAGGATTTTTTGGCAAGCAATCGGCATCCGGCGTTAGCCTTGTTTTTGGACGTGCCGGAGCAAGATTTGGATGTCAATGTGCACCCTGCCAAAAGCGAGGTGCGCTTTCGCGACCCAGGTCTGGTGCGCTCGATGATTGTCGGCGGGTTACGCGCGGCAATTGGTGGCGCCGGTCATCGCGCGTCCACGACTGTTGCGTCCGAGGCGCTCGGGCGGTTTAACAGCTTCGCAATGCCGACCGCGGCGCGGGGGTCTGTGAGCTTTGATCGACGGCTGTTTGAGACGGGTTTGCAAGAAGGGGGTGCAGGCGCGCAATGGCAAAGCAGCGCTCGCGTTGAAACCGATTTTACACCCCAAGAGGAGACGGTCGATTTTCCTCTGGGCGCCGCCCGGGCACAAATCCACGAGACCTATATCATCGCGCAGACTGCTGATGGCTTGGTTGTCGTCGATCAACATGCGGCGCATGAGCGTTTAGTCTATGAGCGCATGAAAAGCCAAATGCAGGCGTCGGGTGTGAAGCGTCAGCTTTTGTTAATTCCAGAAATTGTCGAACTTGAGAGCATGCATGCGACGGCGGTGTTGGAGCGGGCTGATGAATTGGCCGAGCTTGGGCTTGTCGTCGAAGCTTTTGGCACAGAGCAGGCGGGACGTATTTCAGTGATGATCCGTGAGGTGCCGGCACTTTTGGGTGTCGCAGATGCCACGGGTCTATTGCGTGATTTGGCAGAAGAAATCGAGACGTTGGGGCAAGGCCACGCTTTGAAAGAAAAGCTCGAGGATGTCTGCAGTCGCATGGCGTGTCACGGGTCGGTGCGCGCTGGCCGACGCTTAAGTGCTGCAGAGATGAACGCGTTATTGCGCGAAATGGAGGCAACGCCGCATTCTGGGCAGTGCAACCACGGACGCCCGACTTACATTAAGTTGGCACGCGCGGATATTGAGAAGTTATTTGGACGCCGATAAAAAGGCGCCCACGAGGGGCGCCTTTAATTAAACGAGTGTCTCGACTGGGGTGTCACGCCTTAGTTGCGCGGGACATCCAGTGTTTTCATATCGGCTTGCGCTTCGTCGAGATATTTTTTCATTTCGAGGCGGGCGATGGTACGGTTATGGACTTCATCAGGACCATCGGCTATCCGCAAGGTTCGAATACCGGCATACATTTTTGCCAGACCAAAATCGGTGGTAACGCCGCCGCCGCCATGTGCCTGAATGGCATCGTCGATGATAGCCAAGGCGATACGTGGGCCCGCCACTTTAATTTGTGCGATTTCGCTTTTCGCGACTTTATTGCCGACTGTATCCATCATATAGGCCGCTTTCAGTGTCAGTAGCCGGCTCATTTCAATATTGGTACGGGCTTCAGCAATGCGTTGTTCCCAGATGCTGTGATCGGAGATGCGTTTGCCAAAAGCAGTACGGCTGACCAAACGTTTGCACATGGCTTCCAATGCCCGTTCAGCAACACCAATCGTGCGCATGCAGTGGTGGATACGGCCTGGGCCAAGGCGCCCTTGCGCGATTTCAAAGCCGCGACCTTCGCCGAGGAGAAGGTTGCTTTTAGGAACGCGAACGTCCTTCAGGATCACTTCAGCGTGGCCATGCGGCGCGTCGTCATAGCCAAAGACAGGCAACATGCGGACAATCTCGATACCTGGTGCGTCGAGCGGCACGAGAATTTGTGATTGTTGCTGGTGTGGCGCCGCCGTTGGATTGGTTTTACCCATCACGATGGCAATCTTGCAACGCGGATCGCCAACGCCTGAAGACCACCATTTACGGCCATTAATGACATAATCGTCGCCATCGGCTTCGATGCGGGTTTCAATATTGGTCGCATCCGATGAAGCAACAGCTGGCTCGGTCATCAAAAAAGCTGAGCGGATTTTCCCCTCAAGCAAAGGCTCGAGCCACTGTTTTTTGTGCTCTTCATTACCATAGCGTTCGAGCACTTCCATATTACCTGTATCGGGTGCTGAGCAGTTGAAGACTTCAGATGCCCAGCCAACACGACCCATAATCTCGCATAGAGCGGCATATTCCACATTGGTCAGTCCAAAGCCGCGATCACTCTCGGGCAGAAACAAATTCCACAAGCCTTCTGCTTTAGCTATGGCTTTTAAATCCTCGAGGATTTGTGGCACTTGCCAGCGGTCGGCACCAAAAGCCTCCATTTGCGCGGCATAGGTTGCCTCGTTGGGGTAAATGTGAGCCTCCATGAAAGCTTCCACGCGCGCGATCATTTCTTTAGTGCGTTCATTATGTTCAAAAATCATGTTTTCCCCTTACCTACCTGAATGGCTGTTGCACGATTAAAGCAAAGTCTTTCCCGCTTGTGCATTAAATTTTTTGGTTATTTCGCCGCATCTCGAAAAAATCTCGTAACAACTTGCTGCTGCGGGTTTCGCCAATACCACCATACACTTCTGGGCGGTGGTGACAGGAGGGACGATCGAAAAACCGAATGCCGCTGTCGACAGCACCTGTTTTGGGATCACTGGCGCCGTAATAAAGCCGCCTAATACGCGCATGGGAAATGGCGCCAGCACACATGGTGCAGGGCTCGAGGGTCACATGAAGATCACAATCGACCAGACGCTCGCTGCCCAAAATTTCTGCAGCCTGGCGAATAACCAGAATTTCGGCGTGTGCTGTCGGGTCATTGAGCTGCCGCATTTGATTACCGGCGCGGGCGATAATTTCGCCCTCAGAGCTAACCAAAATGGCGCCGACCGGCACTTCGCCAGCCGCTGCGGCTTGAACCGCTTGTTCTAATGCAAGAGACATAAAATCCATAAAAACCTCTTAACGGCTCGGCGGACACAAAACAAGCTATGGCGCCGTGCATCTCGTGTGCTACACCGATCGCATGACGAATTTAGGAAAAGATAACTCGCATGGCGAGCGCATAGCAAAAGTAATCGCCCGATCAGGCTTATGTTCGCGGCGCGAGGCCGAAAAATGGATTGAGGCTGGCCGCGTTAGCGTGGATGGACAAACACTATCGACGCCAGCTTTTGTGGTGACCCCTTCGCAACATATTAAAGTCGACGGCAAGGCCCTAGTGCCACCAGACCCGCCGCGCCTGTGGCGCTTTCACAAGCCTATTGGCTTGGTTACCACTAGCCGCGACCCGCAGGGGCGGCCGACGATTTTTGATCGCCTGCCAGCGTCTATGCCGCGGGTTCTAACCATCGGGCGTTTGGACATAAATACTGAGGGGCTGTTATTACTGACCAATGATGGTGGTTTAAAGCGCTATCTGGAATTGCCCGAAACCGGCTGGATGCGGCGCTATCGCGCCCGCGCATTTGGCCAGCCTGATCAACAGAAACTTGCCGATTTAAAGCGCGGCGTCGAGATCGATGGCATCCGTTACCGTGGTATTGATGCACAGTTTGAGCGTCAGCAAGGCGGCAACGCCTGGCTGAATGTTAGCCTGCGTGAGGGTAAAAACCGAGAGGTCAAAAAGGCGCTCGAGCATACGGGCTTGCAGGTCAATCGCCTGATCCGCGTTTCTTTTGGGCCGTTTCAACTGGGTAATCTAGAGAGCGGCGGCGTTGAGGAAGTGCCGCGGCGAATTTTGCGGCAACAATTGGGCGCGCGCTGGGCCGATTTTGCTGGCAGCAGCTTACCCAATGAGACGGGACGGCAAAGGCGGAAAAATACCGGCCGCGGTGCTGGAGATAAAAAGTAATGCGTATTATCGGGGGGGCCTATCGGGGGCGGGTCTTGCGGGCGCCAGCGCATCGCGGCACGCGTCCGACCAGTGATCGAACCCGCGAAGCGCTGTTTTCGATCCTCACTGCATGGCAGGCCGATTTTTGGCAGGGCAGGCGGGTGCTCGATATTTTTGCGGGTAGTGGCGCTTTGGGCTTGGAGGCGCTATCGCGCGGTGCCGCTTTTTCTGTTTTTATCGAAACCGATGCTGCGGCACGCGGCGCTATTCGCGATAATATCGCGGCTCTTGCGCTGGACGGGCAAAGCAAAATTTACCGCCGCGATGCGCGCCATCTCGGGGCGCGGCCGCGTAATCTGGGCGCGGCTTTTGATCTCGTGTTTATGGATCCACCCTATGACAAGGGGCTGGTAACACCGGTTTTGGCTGACCTCGTGGCAGGGCAGTGGTTGGCGCCTGCGGCCTTGGTTATTATTGAGGAGAGCCGTCGCGCCACATTCGAAGTGCCGCCGCAACTGGTGTGCGACGATCAACGCCTTTATGGCGACACGCAAATCTCGATTTTAACCCTGACTTAAACGGCACCAGCGCGTTGCGCAAAGACCCAGCCGACATCGGAAAGCGGTTTGACGCGGTCCTCCATGGCGGCGGCGTGGGCATTAGAGGCAGTACCATCGCGCACGCGCCCGACAATACCTTGCAAAATCCCCGCCAGGCGGAACATATTATAGGCGATGTAGAAGTCCATATTTTCGATGCTATCGCGACCTGTGTGTCGGCAATAGAGGGCTGTGTATTCCTCCGCCGTCGGAATATTAAGCGCTGCAAAGTCGCTATCGATCAAGCTGGTCGTTGAGGCGCCCTCGGCTGGCATAAACCACTGCATCAGGTGATAGGTAAAATCTCCGAGCGGATGGCCTAAAGTCGATAGCTCCCAATCGAGCACGGCGAGCACGCGCGGCTCGCTGGGGTGTAGCACCATATTATCGAGGCGGTAATCGCCATGGACGATGGAGGTTTCATCTACACCTGGAATATTGGTAGGCAACCAATCCATCAGCTTATTCATGCTGTCGATGGTTTGCGTTTCGGACGCAACATATTGCTTGCTCCAACGCGAAATTTGCCGGGCAAAATAATTGCCAGGTTTACCAAAATCTTCCAGCCCTAAAGCCGCATAATCAATTTTATGCAGACGGGCCAAAGTTTCGATTTTAGCTTCGAAAATTGCCCGGCGGCCCTCGCGCGGCACCTCGGGCAGTCGTGGATCCCATAAAATGCGGCCTTCGACCATGTCCATGATATAGAACATGGTACCGATGACATCATCATCCTCGCATAAGCAATAGGGCCGTGCGACGGGGTAATCGACGCTATGTAGCGCGCTGATGATGCGATATTCGCGATCCACAGCATGCGCCGAAGGCAACAGCTTGCCGGGCGGCTTGCGCCGCAAAACATATTTTTTCTTCGGCGTGATCAGCTGATAGGTCGGGTTCGATTGGCCGCCTTTGAATTGGTTTACCTCGAGTGGACCTTCAAACCCCTCGACATGTGCGTGCATATAAGCTTCGAGTTTGGCTGTATCGAATTTATGCCGATCTTCGAC
>CBFHZM010000083.1:0-6773 GCA_965660195.1 Alphaproteobacteria bacterium | reverse complement strand
ATTATAGGATCCGGAATATCAGGCAATATGGCGGCCTATCTGCTGAGCAAAAACCACGACGTAACGGTATTTGAGAAGCGTGATCGCCCAGGGGGACACAGCGCGACGGTAGATATTACGCTCGACAATGGGCTGAGTTTGCCAGTCGACACGGGATTTATTGTTTATAATCAAGCCAATTACCCCGGTTTAACGAAATTATTTGCCGAACTTGGGGTTGAAACCCAGCCCAGCGATATGAGTTTTGGATTCTCGCAGAATAACGGCCAACTGGAATGGTCGGGGCAGTCACTGGCAGCCGTATTCGGCCAAAAACTGAACATATTGCGGCCTCGCTTTTGGCAGATGTTACGAGACATTTTTCGTTTTAATGCGCAGGCCCGTGAGGTTTACGAAAGTGGCAAGTTGCCAGAAATATCGCTTGGCCAATGGCTCACCATTCACAACTACTCCAAGGCCTTTACGTCGCTTTACCTTTACCCGATGGCGGCGGCGATTTGGTCTTCACCGTCAGCCAAAATTGCCGCTTTCCCCGCTGGTAATCTAATCCAGTTTTTTTACAATCACCGCTTGATTGACCGCGACCGCCCAAAATGGCGAACGGTTGTTGGTGGTAGCCGCAACTATGTAAGCAAGTTAATTGATACGGTCGCCTCAAATGGGGGGCAATTGGTTCTCAACGCCGACATCGAAAAACTCTCGCGCTCGCATCACGGCGTCGAGATTATAGACCGCGGCCAAATGCATCACTTCGACAAGGTCATTTTCGCAACCCATACTGATCAGGCCCTCGCGCTCCTAGGCGACGAAGCCAGTGAGGCGGAACGTGGAGTTTTATCGGCGATCAGATATCTTCCCAATCAAGTCTATCTGCACCGCGACGAGAGCTTAATGCCACAGCGGCCAAACGTTTGGTCGAGCTGGAATTATATGGCAGCGCAAAAAGACGACCCCGAGGCCGCAAACACAGTTTTTGTCAGCTATTGGATGAACCGCCTCCAACAATTACCAACACGAACCCCCTTAATTGTCACCCTGAACCCTTCGCGGCCGCCGCGTGAGGACGCAACATATTTTCAAACCAGTTACGACCACCCGCAATTTGACGCGGCCGCCATTCGCGCTCAAAAACAGCTTCCCCATATCCAAGGCGTGAAAAATACCTATTTTTGTGGTGCCTGGACGGGTTATGGTTTTCATGAGGACGGCTTACGCTCTGCAGTGGATGTGTGCCGCGCGCTCGATGTAGACTGGGAATACCGTGACCTTAAACTCGCTGCTGAATAAGGATGATGCCCAGCTCTATTTCGGAGCCGTTCGGCACGCGCGTTATACGCCACGGCGGCATAAGTTTTCCTATCGTGTTTTTTCATTATTGATCGATCTCGATCGCCTAGACCATGTCGCGCTGAAAACGCGGCTGTTTTCGCATAACAGCTTTAACCTTTACGCGATTTATGATCGCGATCACGGCTATCAAGATCAACGGTCACTGCGAGACTTTGTCGATGAGCAGTGCGCCGCCCAAGGCTTAGCGCGCCCCGACAGCGTCCTCCTGCTCTGCTATCCGCGTATCTTGGGATATGTCTTTAATCCACTTTCCGTCTATTACATCATGCAAAACGATGCCCTCGTGGCCCTGCTCTATGAAGTGCGCAATACATTTGGTGAAAAACATATCTATTTCACCTCTCTGGACAATGGCGTGAACAGCGCGGCGCACCATTCCCATAACAAAGACTTTCACGTCTCGCCTTTTATCGGCATGGAGGCAGAGTATCATTTCTCAACCGCCCTCCCAACCGATGAGGCACGCCTCGTCATCCGCGAAACCCAAAACAATACACCCTTGCTCGTCACAAGTTTTTCTGGAACGCGCGTTAGCCTTTCAGACGCCTCTCTCCTGCGGGCTTGTTTGCTCTATCCTTTGATGACGTTCAAAATTATTTTTGCCATTCATTTCGAGGCTTTACGATTATTTTTAAAAGGCGTAGCATTTATAAGACATCCGAAAAAAAATTAAACGAACGTGCAGAGAGTAACAAGATCCATGGTCAATGAGACACCGCGCCAAACAGCACCGAAAATTCTAAAGTCCGCACAGGCTCGCCTTTTCACTCTCGCCCTCAAACAAATAAAAATTGGTCGTCTTGATGTCACCTATCCAGATGGGTCGCGCGATGTCGTCGGCGACCAACACGCAAGCGATGTGGCGGATTTACGGATCAATGACTATGCCGCTCTCACGCGCATATTTCGTGGCGGCTCAATCGGTTTCGCTGAAGCCTATATGGATGGTCAGATTGAAACTGATGACCTGACGAGATTGCTGACCTTATTGTCGAAAAACTTGGAAGCCATCACCAAGATCATTGACCGATCGACACTTGGCCGCATAGCGCATTTGCTGGTTCACAAACTACGGCCGAATTCTCGGCGCGGGGCGCAGAAAAACATCCACGCCCATTACGATCTGGGCAACGCTTTTTACGAAACATGGCTCGACCCAAGCATGACCTACTCTTCGGCGCTTTTTACAACTGAAAATATGAGCCTCGAACAAGCGCAACATGCGAAATACCGATCGATCGCCAATATTGCTAAGATTACCCCCGACGATCATGTGCTCGAAATTGGCTGCGGATGGGGTGGTTTTGCTGAATTTGCCGGCCGAGATCTCGGCAATCGGTTAACCGGTATCACTATTTCCCCAGCTCAATTGGAGTTTGCCAAAGACCGCATGCAGCGGCACGGGCTCGAGGATCGCGTCAATTTACGCTTCCAAGATTATCGCGATCTCAACGAGCAATTTGATCGTATTGTGTCGATCGAAATGTTTGAAGCTGTAGGCCAAAGCTATTGGCCGAGTTATTTTGAAACTATTTTTACCGCCCTCAAGCCCGGGGGACGCGCGGGACTACAAATTATCACCATTGACGATGACAATTTCGAAAAATACAGCAAAGGGGTCGATTTCATCCAGCGGTACATTTTTCCAGGTGGCATGTTGCCAAGCCCCTCGAAACTGCGCGAGCAGTTTAAATTAGCCAATCTGCACGAATATGCCTACGAGAATTTCGGCCTTGATTACGCTCGCACCTTAGCCCACTGGAAAAAAACTTTTCTCGAACAATGGCCGAACCTTAAGAAGCTCGGTTTCGATGAGAGGTTCAAGAATATGTGGTCCTATTATCTTTCTTATTGCGAGGCAGGATTCCGCAGCGGCGCCATCAATGTCGCGCAAATTGGTCTGCTAAAAGAATAGTTAGGCCAGCTAGGAACGCCGGCGTAACACGGCACGAAACAGACCGACATAGATATTTCGCGGCAACAGATTAAGGAAGCGCAAGATAAGAGCGAAACGGCGCGGAAAAACGATAAAAAATCGCCCCTTATTCAGCCCTTCAAAAATCCGCCGTGCCGCAATATCAACGGGTTGCAAGAATGGCATGGCAAATCGATTAACATCGGTCGCAGGGGTCTCAACAAAACCCGGTGCGATGATATGCACCATTACCCCGGAGGCGGCAAGCTCCATGGCCAGAGCCTCTCCCATATTGAGAAGTGCAGCCTTTGTCGCGCCATAGGCCGCTGATGTTGGCAACCCTCCAAACCCCGCAACCGAGGCCATGAGAGCGATCTGCCCCTGCCCTCGCTCGACCATGCGCGGCACAAGAGGCGCAAGGCCATTGACCGTCCCCGTCAGATTGACGGCAAAGCTTCGATCAAAAATTCCAGCATCAAAATGAGGTAGATCTGTTGGTAAATAAATGCCGGCATTCAAAATAGCCAAAGCAATTGCACCATGCTCCTGCTCAATGGCGGTTACGATCCGCGCCATATCGCGCCGCTTGGTTACATCGCCATGATAGACATAGATATTTCGCTGACCCTGCGCGACACTCGCGAGCATTTTTTGATCCCGAGCCGTAATGGCGACAGTCCAGCCTCTCGCCGCATATTCGCGGGCCAGCTGCGCCCCAATACCCGAGCTGCCGCCTGTAATCCAAACGACGCCGTCTTGCGGTCGCGCAGGTTTGAGAGATATCCGTGTCATGAACCTAAGATAGAGCCGCAGGCTGTTTTGGCAAATCAGCGTCTTTAGTTGCGCGGTGTTTGCCACGTCGCGGCGGCTGGCAAGTGATTTGGGTTGACAGCTTGGTAAGTGATAACATCAGCGCGCGTCAGAGGGTCGAGATCGCGGTAGGTATGCCCTTTCGGGACGAAGGCCGATTTTTGCCAAGCCCCCGACTGATCGTACCAGATATCGAGCGCTAGATCGCCTTCCAGGCGGTAGCGTTGTGCTATGACCTCGCCAGCCGCTCCTATGATAGTCTCATCGCCGATAAATTTAGGCGAAACCGCCAACAGGCTCCCATTCTGGCTATTGATCAACCGCGTCTGCGCCACAAAGGCCGGAATGAAATAACTGGTTGTTAAAAGCGATGCTGGTGCCTCGCCTTTATAACGGCTACCCGCAACTTGTAGTTTCCCCTGATTGTCGCGGGTAATCTGTGCAAATTCATAATCGCCATCATTATCGGTTTCGCTGTCGAGCGACACAAGTTTACCCGCTTGCCAAACCTCACTATTGCGGTGGACGTAATTAAACAAAGTAATGAAACCAAGCTTGATGGTGATCTCAGCATGGATATCAAGCTTGACCCGATCGCCCTCCCGTTCGAACGACAGGTGCTGAAAGCCAACTTGCTTGCCCTTGCGCCAGATTGTAAAAGCCTTCTCGCCACTGGCGGGTATTCCCGCCCGCCAATCTAAAGTTGCAAGATCTGTTTTGGCAGATGCCACCGAGGCGGTCAGAAAACTCACCCAGAGCGCCAGAAAGACGGCTCCAAAACGCACCATGATTAGTTCAGGAAATCGCGGAAGACACGCTTCAGATTATCTGTAACCCGCAAGGAACCGGTCGTAACAGCTAGACAATAGCAATCCTCATCACCCTCGGCTCGAGGACGATGATCTACACGACCATTTGCAATCGCAATATCTCCGCGAACAAAAAGTCTGCCCTCGTCACGGAAGGCGCCGCGCAACACAAGCGTTGCCTCAAACCCGTCATGGGTATGACGTGGCGCGGCCTTTCCGGGCTTGATTTTCAGAAGCCTTATATCTTCATCACGGCCACCTATATTTAGCCGTGCCTGGCGGACGCCTGGATAGAGAAACCGCCAGCTAATATTCTCAATCTCACGCGACAAAACAGCACGCAACGGGCTTGGCAAATCCGAATTCATATTAGCTGGTGTCGGCTCGTCGAGCTGGACATCTTCTTCCGATAATCGGCCCAACATCTGCTCGAGACTATTCTCAGACATCTCGACTTGATCCGAATCATTCAAGAAAGCACCCTGCAAAGCCGTCATTTGCTCATATTCTCGGCGCAGCTCAGGCCGCATGGTCAGCAGACATGCCATGAGGACATTCATGCCAGACCCAAGCGCTCCTGTCGCATATTGCGCCACAAGCCTCTCTACGATCGCATCTGGTGGTAAATGCACGTTCACTGGTCTAGTCTCTTCACTTCATAACTATATTTATGTAAATTTATAACGAGTTATAAATTTGGCAAATAATTTTTTAACGTTCAGGCCAATCCAAAACAAGGGAAGCCATTATGCAATTTTGTGGCGATATCATTAGCGCCATTGGCAATACGCCTCTGATCCGCCTCAACAAGGCATCTGATCTAACCGGATGCACCATTCTTGGTAAGGCCGAGTTCATGAATCCTGGGCAATCGGTTAAGGATCGCGCAGCTTTGTCGATTATACGCGCCGCCGAGGCGAGTGGATCACTGCGCCCTGGCGGCACAATTGTTGAGGGCACGGCGGGTAACACCGGCATCGGTATTGCTTTGGTTGCCAATGCCCTAGGTTATAAATCTGTGATTGTGATACCCGAAACTCAGAGCCAAGAGAAAAAAGACATGCTCCGCCTCGTCGGCGCCGAGCTGATTGAAGTGCCGGCTGTTCCGTATAAGGATGATAATAATTACATAAAATATTCTGGGCGACTGGCCGAAAAACTGGCATCTGAAAACGCAGCGGGCGCAATTTGGGCGAATCAATTCGACAATGTCGCTAACCGCCAGGCTCATATCGATATGACGGGCCCGGAAATTTGGGCCCAGACCGAGGGCAAAGTTGACGGCTTTACCTGTGCCATTGGCACTGGCGGCACGCTCGCTGGTACTGGAGTATTCTTGAAGTCGAAGAACCCCAATATTCGGATTGCGGCCGCTGACCCGATGGGCGCTTCGATGTATAACTGGATCAAGCATGGCGAACTGAAAGCCGAGGGAAATTCGATTACTGAGGGCATTGGGCAAGGTCGCGTGACAGCAAATATTGAGGGAGCTCCGATCGATGATGCTTACCAAATCTCCGATGAAGAAGCTCTCCCGATCGTGTTTGATTTGTTACGTGAAGAGGGGCTTTGCTTAGGTGGATCGAGTGGCATCAATGTTGCGGGTGCCATCCGCATGGCTCAGGATTTGGGCCCAGGACATGTCATCGTCACCATTCTATGCGATTACGGCACGCGCTATATGAGCAAACTCTTCAATCCTGAATTCCTGCGTAATAAAAATCTACCGGTGCCCAACTGGCTTTAGGTAGTGCTTTATGCGGGCGACGGTCACACATTTAGAAATGCATCAGCCCTTCCCGCTTGCCACATGGAACGCAGCGCCACGTGAACTACCGGATCAAATCGCTTGTGTAGAAGCGCATCAGCTTGCCCTTCCAGACTATCGG
>CBFHZM010000082.1:0-6832 GCA_965660195.1 Alphaproteobacteria bacterium | reverse complement strand
AGCCGCCAGACGGATTTCCAGAATATTCGGCACCTGACTTCCCAGATGCGAATGCTGAAGCTCAAGGCAGTCCAGATAGTTCTCCCGCCGCAATTGCTCAATCACTTCCATGACCTGCGCAATGGTGAGACCAAAGGTCGAGCGATCACCGCTCGAGGCCGCCCAATTGCCGCTCACCTGGTTGGTAAGCTTGATACGCACACCAAGACGTGGGCGGATATTGAGATCTTTCGCTACGCTCAGTACGAGATCGAGCTCGCGCGGCGATTCCAGAACCAAAAATGTATTAAACCCCAGCCGTTGAGACATCAGCGCCAGCTGAATAAATTCTTCATCCTTGACGCCGTTACAAATAACCGCGGCTTGTGACGTTAATTCATGCGACAGTGCAATGAGGAGCTCAGCCTTGGAGCCAACTTCCAAACCGAAATCATAACGTCGCCCATGATCGACAATACGGTCGATCACCTGCGCTTGCTGGTTTACCTTAATCGGAAACACACCTTGATAGCGGCCCTTATAATCATTCTCACGAATAGCCGCGGAAAACGCGTCATTGATTTGCGAGATCCGGTGATACAGAAAATCAACCACACGCAACAACACGGGGGCGGTCGTGCCACGCTGGTTCAGGTCGCGAACAATCCGCATTATATCGACGGGTTGAAAATTTGGCTGATTTGGTGCTACGAGACCTAGGTTCCCATTTTCGAGAATCTGGATCAGTCCACCGCCCCACCGCGAAATACCATAAATGTCCTGATGCTGTGTCAAAATCACCCCTTCACGATGAGCGCTACTTACTTCAAAAGCCGCTTCAAAATAGTGCTTTCTTAATCTCTGTAAATAACAATATGGTGAAGCATGCAAGAGACTTCTGCGACATCACACCAACTCCCCATAAGACCTTGTTTTGTCTACCTGATTGCTGACCTTTCCAGTGCAAAGTTGCGCAGTTATGTCGGCTGGACAACCGATCTCGAGCGCCGGTTAGCAGCGCATAATGCATCGAGAGGCGCTAAGGCAACCCGCGGGCGGTATTGGACGCTCATCCATTCTGAGCAACACAAAACCCGCTCCGAGGCCATGCAAGCAGAATATGCGTTGAAAAAAGATCGTCATCGCCGACAATCTCTGTTAACTCAATATCTGTCCCAGTTGTCCGACAATCATCCGTAGAGAGTAGCGAGACCTCACATCATGGATCAAACCCCATATACAGGCCTTATTGCGTCCCTAACGCCAGATCAAAACGCTTGGAAAGTCACTATTCCGTTGGATTGGGGACAAGGCAGAACGGCTTTTGGCGGAATTGTCGCTGCCGTAATGTATGAAGCTGTCAAAAAAAGCTTTCCCGACCTGCCGCCTCTCAGGACAGCTCATATTAACTTCATCGGCCCTGCCATAGGCGATTTAACGATCTCAAGCTCGGTTTTGCGGGCTGGTAAGAACGTCACCTTCATCGAATGCTGTCTAACTGGCGAAAAAGGTCTAGCGAGCAAAATTATTTTCATTTTTGCGCACCCCTTGGCAGGCGAAACCGACCAAGACTACCCCAAGCGGACCGATGTGCCCGCGCCCGAGACCTTGCCGCAATATGCTGACCCTCCGCATAAGCCTTTATTTTTGGGGCATTTTGAGCGGCGCATTATCAAAGGACCGGAATTTCTATCGCAAACCCATCACCCCGAATTCCTAATCTGGTTACGCCTCCGCGACGTTGAGGCGCGCGACCTGTTCTCTTCGCTTTTGGCTTTGGCCGATGCGCCGCCGCCAGCTGCACTCGCCGCCACCAAAACGCTCACAGCCTTGAGCACAACCAACTGGGCAATCAATTTATTGCGCGATACGCCCAGAACCGACGATGGGTGGTGGCTGCTTGAAAGCAAGACCCGGCACATTCGCCACGGCTACTCATCGCAAAGCATGACGATTTGGAACCGCGCTGGCGAGCGCGTGATTGATGCGTTGCAGCATATTGCTGTGTTTGAGTGATTACAGCCCTAAGACAAATTTGGCCATAATGCCGCGCTGAACCTCGGACGTCCCGCCATAAATCGTCGAAGCACGCCCCGATAGCATGCCTGCCATCGTCTCTGGACCACGATCGCGAAATGATGGTTCATTGCCGCTCACCGCCGCCCGATAGCCATGGCCTTGCTTCGGCAAAGCAGAATGATCCATCACGTCGACAGCTAGATCCGAAACATCTTGTTGCAAATGCGTGCCGAGAAGTTTTAGCGGCAGCGGCAACACCATCGACTCGATAGAGCCGGATTGCGATGCTAAGGCCCGCGCTTCGAGCATTGAGAGAGCTTCCAAGCGTACCGACAGCTCACTGAACCGGCGTATAATATCGTCGCCGACATAGCTATCATTGTCAGCCTGGTTGAGGTGATCATGCATCGACTTAATATTCTGCAATCCAACCCGAATACTTCCCGTATTGGCGATACCAATGCGCTCATGGGTCAATAGGAACTTGGCGTAGGTCCAGCCCATATTTTCTTCACCAACAAGGTTTTCGACGGGCACACGCACATCGGTAAGATAGGTCTCATTCAGGTGATGCTCTCCGTCAATGGTGTGAATTGGTTTAACCTCAACACCGGGAGTTTTCATGTCGATTAGCAAAAATGAGATACCTTGTTGCGGCTTGCCTTCGGTACTGGTGCGCACGAGGCAGAAAATCCAATCCGCCCAATGCGCTTGCGTGGTCCAGATCTTCTGGCCATTAACAACATAATGATCGCCATCGCGAACAGCCATTGTCCGTAAAGACGCCAAATCGGACCCCGATCCAGGCTCCGAGTAGCCTTGGCACCATAATGCCGAGCCGTCGAGAATGGAGGGTAAGAATTTCATCTTTTGAGCCTCGGTGCCAAAACTATAGATGACGGGACCGACCATGGTAATGCCGAAAGGTGACTGCATCGGCGCACCATGCTCTGAACATGCATTGGCAAAAATGGCGCGCTTATTATCATTCCAACCCGTACCGCCGAATTCCTCGGGCCAAGCTGGCGCCGCCCATCCGCGGGCAAATAATTGCTGCTGCCACCACTGCGTTTGCTCTTTGCTCTGGGTAAACAGATTTTTCCCCAGGGCTTCGTGCCCCGCTGGTAAAACTTCATTAAGCCAAGACTTCACCTCGGCGCCAAACTCTAATTCTTCTGCGGAAAATGAAAGTTCCATGAGCGACATCCTTCCAATGCAAGCTTCCAATGCAAGCGTTGACTTAAAATAAGAACACGAGGGCAGAAAGTCCAGCTACCCCAATGTGGCGAAAAGCCTCACGGGATAAACCCGCCTTGAACAAATATTATCGGCTACGGGTAAAGCGCGCGCCTGGCGCAGGCGGCGTTTCTGGGGGGCCAGCAAAACATTGTGCTTTGGACATCCAGTCCTGCGCAATAGGGCCATCAACCTGCAGCGCGGTATCGGCGATATTTCGCACTTGCGTCACAACTTGGCAGAACTCGCTGGCCGAGCCAACAACGCGATTTGCCGACGCCGCGTCACCATAACACCAAGTTGCACCAGAGGGGGCCGTCAGCTCGACATAAGGAATGTCCCCGGGAGGTTCTTGCTTGCGCGTCGCATAAGTCCAGCCATATGTGTTCAGGCCCAAAACGACAATATTTTGGATATGGTCTTGATCAAGACGGGTTTCGCCGAGCTGATCATACACCTCTTGCGCATGCGCCCATGTTTCCATCAAGCGCGCCGTTATGCTGGAGCGCGCGCTCATTGAAGGGCCAGCCCATTTTAAGCGCCGCTTCGGGTCTTGATCGCGAAACGCGTCGGCTGTCGCGATATACATCTCGCGCCAAAGCGCGAGCAATGCCTGCCCTTTTTCGCCGCCCAAAAATTGCCGCTCGCGCTCTTTAAGCGGCAAATGCGCCAGCTCTTTGCCAAGCATTTTCTCAATATAGGCTTCGAAACCAGGCTCATTTACCAGCGACTCGCGCGCGGCCCAATTCCAAATATGCAAATGCTCCAGGACGTCATTCAAGCTCCAGCCCTTAAACTGCGTGGTCTCCTCGAACTCCTGATCAGATAGAGGCGCGAGCAGCGCATAGAGCGCATCACACTCGGCTTTAAAATCGTCAGCCTGCGTAATCATTCTACATCCTCCACAATCTCGGCCAACATATCGCCAGCGGCAACCTGTTGGCCTGCCGTCACAAAAACCTCATCGACCGTGCCATCAATCTCGGCGACAATTTCATGTTGCATCTTCATCGCTTCGACAACGCAGATCTGCTGGCCGATCGTCACCTGCTCGCCCTTGGCGACCGACACTTTAATCACACTACCATGCATCGGAGCTGTCATACGGCCACTGCCCGCTGCATTATCGGCCGCGGCTGCGCGCCCCGTCAAATTTTCACTCAGACAAAGACGCCCATCAATACTGCAATGTAACAATCGGTCGGTGGCCAGCATATCCATGCTGTGCGTTTGCCCGTCGATAACACAGGTGAGCTTTGTCGCGCTGCGCGATACAACACGCACATCGAAATGCTGATCCTCAATCAAAACCTGCATCGCCCCAGCATTTGAGACTTTAACTTCCGCTGCACACAGATCCTCGCCTTGCGCGAATTTCAAAAGCGATCGCGTTTCACCCGAGGTTGAGAAATTTAGATAGTGATGTCCGACATTGATCGCCTGCGCTTGATGCCGGATTTGCGCTTGCACAAAATGTCCAACCCCCAGCATGACTTGTTCATGCCGGCTAACGGGCGGCGAGGCGAAATCCTCATCAGTGAAGTTTTCTGCAATAAAAGCCGTCGTCGCCGCACCGTCGATAAAAGCATCACGCTCCAAACAGGCGATGAGGAAATCACGGTTGTTGGGGATCCCGAACAAGGGGGTCGCCCGTAAGGCCGCGAGCAACCGTTGTCGCGCAATTTCGCGCGACCCACCATAGGCAATAATTTTAGCCACCATCGGGTCATAAAATGGCGAGATAGCTTGTCCTGAGACAATGCCCGCATCATAGCGCACACCCTCTATATCGGCAGGCTGCCATAGCTCAACCCGCCCTGTAGCGGGCAAAAACCCATTGGCAGGATCCTCAGCGTAAAGCCGAATTTCGATCGCCGCGCCGGTCAGCGTAATATCGTCTTGCGTTAGGCCAAGCGGCAGACCTTCGGCCACCTGAATTTGTAGCGCTACGAGATCGACGCCGGTCACCGCTTCGGTAACGGGATGCTCGACCTGCAAGCGCGTATTCATTTCGAGAAAATAAAAATTTCCTTCTGCGTCGAGCAAAAATTCGACCGTGCCGGCGCCACGATAATTAATACTTTGCGCAGCATCGACAGCCGCCTGTCCCATTTTAGCCCGCAAGGCGGGTGTCATCACCGGACAGGGCGATTCCTCAATGACTTTCTGGTGGCGACGTTGCACCGAACAATCGCGCTCACCGAAATGCACTGTATGGCCGAAGCTATCGGAAAATACCTGAATTTCGACATGGCGCGGCCTTATGATCGCCTTTTCCAAAATCAATTCACCCGACCCAAAGGCATTCTCTGCCTCGGAGCGCGCTGACTCGAGCGCACCTTTGAGATCCTGCTCAGCATGCACCAAACGCATGCCGCGACCACCGCCGCCAGCCGCCGCTTTCACCATCAACGGAAAACCGATTTCGGCACCAGCCGCCAGCAAGCGTGCCTCGGACTGATCCTTATCCTCATAGCCGGGAACGCATGGGACGCCCGCTTGGATCATCAAGCGTTTAGCCGCCGCCTTATTGCCCATTAAGTCGATCGCTTCTGCGGTCGGACCAATGAAAATAATCCCCGCTTCTTCAACCGCCGCCGCGAAATCAGCATTTTCTGACAAAAAACCGTAACCAGGGTGTATGGCGTCGGCGCCGCATTGCTGCGCGGCAGCAACGATCGCCTCGCCGCGTAAATAAGACTGCCCGACTGGAGCCGCCCCAATACATACAGCCTCGTCGGCTTCTTTGGCATGCGGCGCATCAGCGTCAGCTTCGGAATACACTGCCACCGTTTTAATGCCGAGCGCCCGCGCTGTACGCATAACCCGAAGGGCAATTTCGCCGCGATTGGCGATTAATATCTTACTTATCTTTGCCATGCTTTTCTCCAGCCTCAACGGCCCAATTTGGCTTTCGCTTCTCGATAAAGGCGCTCACGCCTTCAACGCCCTCAGCACTAAGCATCGCTTGCGCGAAGCCTTTGGCGGCAAATTTACGCATCGCCTCACCGCTGAGATCGCGTGTTTTCAAAACAATTTCTTTGGTAATACGATTAGCGCTTGGGGCGCACCGCAGAACGTCGGCACGAATAGCCGCTTCCCGCGCTTCGGCTTCGGCGCGATCAGCTACCACAAAATCGGCAAGGCCGATTTCACCCGCCTCGGCGCCATCAAATCGCGCCGCGGTCAGCATTAAGCGCCGCGCCCGCGACAGGCCAAGACGCTGAACCACAAAAGGTGCAATCTGCGCAGGAGGAATACCAAGCGTCGTTTCCGTCAGGGCAAATTTGGCGTCGCGGGTAACAATCACAATATCGCCAGCGCACACAATACCTAGCCCGCCAGCCATGGCAGCGCCTTCCACTAACATTATAACGGGATGAGGAAATTCGTTAATAGCGGCAAATAGCTCACCGCCCGCTTCGCTCGAGGCCGCCACATCGGCTTGGTTCTGTTGTCCACCTTGATAGATGGCTTTAAAGCCTTTGATATCGCCACCGGCACAAAAAATGCCGCCCTTGCCACGCAACGTAAGCCCACGGATATCGGCGCGATCGCGTAAACTGGATAAATGTTGCAACATAAGATCAGTGAGATC
>CBFHZM010000081.1:0-6904 GCA_965660195.1 Alphaproteobacteria bacterium | reverse complement strand
CAGCCCAGCCACACCATCAGAGCGATAGCGATAACCGGCATAATGCTCTCACCAAACGGCAAACCCAGCTGACTGACCGAGACCGCAACCCCGCGATGGTTAGCATACGACCGCGATACCGACGTCATGCCAATATGCGTGCTCAACCCTTGACCAAAATGACGCAACAAAAACAGCGCCAAGACCAAGGTCCATATATGATAGCTGAAAGCCATAGCAATCGCCGCCACCACCAAGCCTGCGACCGTCAGCGCGACGAAAGCGTACAACGGCCAATCGTCGATCAATTTACCCGAGTAGAAGAACACTAGAGCACTAAGCAGAGTAACGGCGCCATAAAGGCCGCCAAAGGCACTTTGCGACAGATCGAAACTTGCGCGAATTTCCTCATTATACAGAGCGATAAAAAATGTCTGCCCAAAATTACTCAGCGCAAAACATAAAAACCCGAACCCCAGAAAAGGCGATTGCTGACGAAGAAACCTCCAAACTGTCATGTGCGCCTCTACTGTGCGTGATCGAAGCAAAAGGCGGTTGCAGGATCATGGTACAGGCGCCGGATATCCATCGCTTCATCGCAAACTGAGCAACACCGTAAATCATCTGCCACGAGACGCGCCAAGGCGCGCTCGTGCCGCCCTTTCATCCCCGTAAGGTTAATGATATCGTCTGCCGGCATTTGCATGTCATCCCGTATCAAATCACAGTGAGGACGATCATATCATGCTATCTGATATACGTGTTGTAGAAATGGCGACCTATGTCGCCGCGCCATCGGCTGGTGGTCTGCTCGCCGATTGGGGCGCCGATGTCATCAAAATCGAGCCGCTCAGCGGCTGTCCAATGCGTAATTTCTATGCTTCGGCGTTGACCGATAATTATCCCGACAATCCGGTTTTTGATTTAAACAATCGCGGCAAGAAAGCCATCGCAATTAACACATCGAGCGAGCGTGGTCGTGCGCTGGTGCGCCAGCTCGCCAAGCAGGCTGATATCTTCATTACCAATGTCCGCCCCAGCCAACTCGAAGAGCAAAAGCTTGATTACGAGGCTTTGAAAAGCATCAACCCCAAATTGGTCTATTCGAGTGTGACGGGCTTTGGGCTTGAGGGGCCAGAAAAAGATAAAGCTGGCTTCGACTCGGTCGCCTTTTGGGCCAAGTCAGGACTAGCGTGGATTATGACCCCGTTGGACACCCCACCGAATCCAATCCGGATTGCAGTTGGTGACCATGTCACGGGGTTAGCAACTGTCAGCGGCATCTTGGCGGCGCTTCATCAAGCCCAACGCACCGGTCAAGGTAGCCTCGTCGAAAGTTCACTAATCCGCTCAGCAGCCTATGTCATGGGAAGCGATTTCGGCACTTACTTGCGTTATCAGCGCGTCGCACGGACGCGCCCTCGGCATGAAACCATCGTTCCGATGACAAATTTTTTTGCGACAAAAGATGATAACTGGCTGTTTATCAATGCCCGCCCTGGCGAGCCGGATTGGCCCAACCTGATCCGCGCCCTCGAGCTTACCGCCCTCGCCGAGGATGACCGCTTTAAAACGGCGCGCGATCGGCGGCAAAATTCAGATGCCCTTATCGATATTCTTGACGCCCAATTCAGAACACGCGACTACGCTGCGTGGAAACCGCGGCTCGATGCCGAAGATATTATTTATGCCCCAGTACAGAATTTTGATCAGGTGATTGAGGATCCGCAAATGCATGCCGCTGGTGTTTTTGTTGATCAACCGAAATCCGATGGTACGAGCTATCGCGCGCCGGCTTCGCCCATCCGCTTCCACGGGCATCAAGATGGTCCGCGTGGGCCCGGCCCCAAGATTGGCGAGCAGAGCGAGGCTATACTCACTGATCTCGGCCTGACTCAAAGCGATATAGAGACATTAATAGATGATGGGATTATTGGGACGCAACAGCGTTGAGGCGCCGTAAGCGAGCAAACCCCATTATCCCCAAGCCTAGTGATAACAGCGAACTGATCACGGTACTATCGACCAATCCGAAAGCGCCGCGCCCCAGCGGAAAGCAAAATAGATAGGTCAAGGGGATCATCACCAAGCCGTAAGAAACCAAATGAATATACATCGGCGTGCGTGCATCACCGCGCGCGCGCATAGCTTGCGCCATTAGCGTTTGGCCGCCGTCAATCATCAGAAACAAACTCAAATATGCTAGCATTGCGCTGCCAAGTTCTTGGACAGCCCGATCTGAGCTATAAAAAGCAACGATCGAGCTCGCATTTAAAGAGATCAGAATACCTATCACCCCCAACACGACCATTTGCACGCCAAGACCCAGCCACCCATTGTGCTGTGCCGCCTCATTATGTCCCGCACCATGCGCATTACCAATTCGCACACCACTAGCGACAGAAATTCCCAACCCAAGCATGAAGCCAAGCGCAAAAACATTAATCGTAATCACTTGTGCCGCCAAAACGACGGTGCCGAGCACACCGGCAAACAGCACGAGCGCGTTAAAGGCAATATGCTCAATGCCCATGCCAATCGACGTCATATACCCAATGCGGCGGGCTTTAGCTCCAGTTTTCCAAGACCAGCGCGGCAGGTTACGCAAACCATAACGTTCGGCGTCGTGCATCCACCACACATAAAGTAGAATCGCGACGAGCTGAGCTAGCCGCACACAGAAACTTGCCCACACCGCGCCCTCAGCCCCCATCTCAGAAAACCCAAACGCTCCATAAATGAGAGTGTAATTGGCGCCAATATTGACGATATTAGCAATTACAATAATCACCATACCCGGCCGCACGCGGCGCAGCCCCTCCAGAAACATACTCGTGACCAGATAGAGCGTCAGGAGCGGGAAAGACAGACCCGCAATGGTCGAAATGGCGCCGCCCGCCTGCGCGAGCTCAGCTGTTTGGCCAAACAGCAACAAAATGGGTTCGCCAAAGCTACAAATCACTAGCCCCACAAAACCAAGACCGATCGCATAAGGCACTGATTGCCACCATATCGCACCACATTCCTTGAAATCGCGAGCACCATAGTTCTGCGCGACGAGAACCGGAACCCCCATCAACAGACCAACCAGAACCAAGACCAAAATATTGCTGGCAACTAGGCCGATGCCAAAATAGGCCAAATGCTCAGCGGCATAGCGGCCAACCATAATCGTATCGACCACGCCAAGCGTCATCACGCCGAGGCGGTTGATCACTACCGGCCAAGCCAAATTTAGTAAATCGAGTATATCTGCCCGCCAACGGGAGCCATGGCTCATGCCGCGCCAACTTTCCGAGAATTTTTATTGATGGGTTTGTCTACTCCGAACGCGTCACCAAGCCAATAGAGAAAATATCACTCAGCGCGGGCCGCGGACGATCATCTGGCGCCTTATCGCAATGGCCAATGTTGATAAAGCCAGCAATTTTCTCTTCGGCGGCCAGCCCCAGCATGGCGCCGATTTGGGCATCATAAGCGACCCATCCAGTCAACCATTGCGCGGCATAGCCCTTAGCTTGCGCCGCAATCAAAGCTCCATAACAGGCTGCCCCGGCCGAGAGATGTTGTTCCCAAGCGGGTATTTTGGGATGCGGTTTTGGGCTCGAAATCACACATAAAATGGTTGGCGCGCGCAAAAACCGCTTCGCTTCTTCGCCCGCCGTGTGCTCGTCCTTGCCCTCTTTCACGCTAATTGCTTGTGTGACTTCAGCCAATGCAGCACAGGCCTCGGCATTTAAATGCACAAAACGCCACGGTGCGAGCTTGCCATGATCCGGCACGCGCGACGCGATCGTAACAATCTCGGCGAGGTCGTCGGCCGAGACAGCTGGCCCAGACATATCGCGCGCCAAAACAGAACGCCGATGCTTCATAAAGTTTAATGTATCAATCATAGCTATCTTCCTCGCACAATCTGACCTACCATATAGCTGGGTAAAGCAAGAATAAAACCAATGCTACCAGATAAATACTGGCTCCGCTTCGTTATGACACTGTCTGTCATGAGCTTTAATCTGAGCACCAGCGCCCGAGCCGGTGCATGGGCTTTACCGCGTGGTGAGGCTGAAATCATCGCCAAGCAGACTTATACGAGAGATATAAGTCCCACCCCGTTTCGTGAGAAGCGATACAATCAGCGCGAAATCTATGGTCAGTTTGGGCTGGGCTATAATGCCATGCTGAGCTTCACCACCCTAACCGCCAGATCAGCACAACTAGGGCCGCATCCCACCGGTAGCAAACAAGAGTTTGAGATCGTCTACGCACCAAGCCGCGCCCGCCTTAGCCTATTTCCACCTGGCCTTACAACGCTCATCTCGAAACTCAGGAGAAAACCTATACAGCGGTATAAATCAACAAGCGTCGGCCTTGGATATAGCTTTTTGAAATTGAACGGCGAACCGACGGATCAAGAATTTTTGCGCACCAGCCTCTCGGTTGGCGACAAATTACAAATCGGAAATATAGGCCTCCTTGGCCATGTAACCTGGGCAGACTACACTAATAACCGAGACCGCATCACCGACGCCCGCGCAATGCTCGCCGTCGAAACAGCAAAATACGGCCTAGGGTACGAGTTTGGCTATTTCGAGCAAAAAAATCGTGAAGCGGTGCTCGAGGACTTAATTTTTCTTGAGATCGCCTTGCCGTGGCAACAGGCAAAACTCCGCTTTACACGTGCCAACAAGACGATAGCTCTGACACGCTTCAACGCCCGCACTTATGGAATCTGGTTACGCATCCCTTTCCAGACAAGCACGGTGCAGAAAGGGCTTTAACCAGCCAAGTCTGGCGGGCAGGCCTCTTTCGTAAGCTGCGCCAGAACCTCATCCAACGCCACAACTGTCTGATCTGTGGAACCTAGCCGCCGCATCGAAACCGAGCCAGCCTCTGCCTCCCTCTTGCCGACAGCGAGGATAACAGGAATTTTCGCAACCGAATGCTCGCGAATTTTGTAATTAATTTTCTCGTTTCGCAAATCCGTATCAACCCGCAAGCCAGCGCGCGTTAGCTCAGCTTGAACTTGCTTGGCGTAGTCATCGACATCGGATGTAATCGGGCAAACCATTACCTGCCGCGGCGCCAACCAAAGTGGAAAACGACCCTCATAATGCTCAATCAAAATACCGATGAAGCGCTCCATGCTGCCGAGAATAGCGCGGTGCAGAATAACCGGCACATGCTTGGTACCATCTTCCCCAATATAGGTTGCACCCAAACGATCAGGCAGATTGAAGTCAACTTGCAAGGTGCCGCATTGCCAACTACGGCCGATCGCATCGCGCAATTGGAACTCAATCTTCGGGCCATAGAAGGCGCCCTCGCCTGGGTTCATCTCATACGGTAGGCCCGCGGCCTTGACCGCGTCCATCAGAGCTTGTTCCGAGCGATCCCAAATCGCGTCATCGCCGACCCGCGTTTCGGGGCGATCGGAGAACATCACTTTTATGTCGCTAAAGCCGAGCTCGCCATAAACCTCGAGTAGCAACTCGCAAACCGCCTTGGTCTCCGAGGTAATCTGTTCTTCCATGCAGAAGATATGCGCGTCATCTTGGGTAAAGCCACGCACCCGCATCAATCCATGCAAAGCACCCGAAGGCTCATAACGGTGGCACGAACCAAACTCGGCCATGCGCAACGGCAAATCGCGATAGCTCTTCAGCCCTTGTTTGAAGATTTCAATATGACAGGGGCAGTTCATCGGCTTCAGGGCCAACATGCGTTCATCGGCTTCTGAGACAAACATATTCTCGCGGAATTTATCCCAGTGCCCTGACGTTTCCCATAATTTCCGGTCAACCAGTTGGGGCGTGCGCACCTCGCCATAATCATTCTGCTCGAGCTTACGTCGTACATAATCTTCCAACGCGCGGTACAACGTCCAGCCCTTGTCATGCCAAAAGATCATCCCTTGAGCTTCTTCCTGAATATGGAACAGATCCATCTCCCGGCCGATGCGGCGATGATCGCGTCTTTCGGCTTCTTCGATCATCCGCAAATGATGTTCAAGTTGCGCTTCCTCCGCCCAGCACGTGCCATAAATTCGCTGCAACATTTCATTATTGCTGTCACCGCGCCAATAAGCGCCTGCCAGCTTGGTCAGCTTAAAGGCTTTGCCCAACTTACCCGTCGAAGGCAGATGCGGTCCGCGGCAGAGATCTTTCCACGCCCCTTGCCGATAAACGCTGACCGCCTCGCCAGCCGGAATGGAGGTGATAATCTCTGCTTTATAAACCTCGCCAATATCGGTGAAATACTTAACTGCGTCATCGCGGTCCCACACCTCGCGCGTTATCGGCTCGTCACGATCGACAATTTCGCGCATCCGCGCCTCGATCTTTTCCAGATCCTCCAGCGCGAATGGCTCAGCGCGGGCAAAATCATAGTAAAAGCCATTTTCGATCACTGGCCCGATAGTAACTTGCGTTCCGGGAAACAACTCTTGCACTGCCTCTGCCAACACATGGGCACAATCATGGCGCAATAACTCGAGCGCATCAGGGTGCTCGCGCGTTACAATCTCAACGGCAACATCGCGATCGATCATTTCCGACAGATCCACTAACTGGCCGTCGATTTTTAATGCCAAAGCTTTTTTGGCCAGCGAAGGAGCGATCGATTTGGCAAATGCCAGTCCATCGAGCGGCGCATCATATGCGCGCTGATTTCCATCAGGTAGCGTTACTTTAATCATGTGGCTCGGCCTCTTTCCCGCTGATCATGTCTTGAGTCGCACAAACTCTCCAAGGGGCATACCAAGCTCCGCGCGAAATCTCAACCGGTACAGGATCATAACCATGCCCAGCGCCGAAATGTGCAAAAGGATGGCACCGCCCCAAGCGTTTCAAACCGAGCCAAAAACCATACCAGACACCATGCTGAATCACCGCGTCCGCCATATATTCGGAACAGGTTGGAAGAT
>CBFHZM010000080.1:0-6909 GCA_965660195.1 Alphaproteobacteria bacterium | reverse complement strand
CCATCTTCACTCGTAACGGTCTTGCTGCGCGGGAATTTGCGCAAAAAGTCAATGTTGGCATGGTCGGCATTAACGTGCCAATCCCAGTGCCGGTTGCCTATCACACATTCGGTGGCTGGAAACGATCAGCTTTTGGAGATGTGAACCAGCATGGCCCCGAGGGTGTCCGCTTCTATACAAAAATTAAAACCGTCACCCAACGCTGGCCTTCGGGAGATGTTGACGATCAATCGTTCATCATCCCAACCATGCAATAGGGCGCCACCGAATAGGACAATATGACACTTGACCCCGAAGGCTCCAGCAGGCTTGATGGTATAAACCTCAAGCAGCGGAGTCTTTATGGGTCAGGTTAAAACATCTTCTCGGGTAGCAAAAACGGCGTCAGCAACAAAAAAACCGGTGCGCCGCCGGACGGTTCGGAGCAAGGCGTCGCCTCAGATAGACGAGCAACGCGATTTCGATGTGCTAGTGATCGGTGCTGGCATTTCCGGTGTTAGCGCCGCTTACCATCTACAGAAAATGTGCCCCAACAAGAGTTTTAGTATCTTAGAAGGTCGTCCGCGTCTGGGGGGAACTTGGGATTTGTTCCGCTATCCCGGTATTCGCTCAGACAGCGATATGTATACGCTCGGCTATAGTTTTCGCCCTTGGACTGATCCTAAAGCCATCGCTGATGGGCCCTCGATCTTGAAATATGTTGAGGAGACTGCCCGTGAGTTCGGTATTTACGACAAAATTCGGTTCAACCGCTATGTGACGGAAGCTGACTGGTCGTCGGCACAAAGCCGATGGACGCTGAAAGTGACCGACCAAACTAGCGGCGAAGTACAGGTCTATACGGCGAATTTTGTTGCCATGTGCACAGGCTATTATGATTACGCCCAAGGCTACCAGCCAGATTTCCCAAAACAGTCGAGTTTCAAAGGTAAGATCGTGCATCCGCAGTTCTGGCCAGAGATGCTCAATTATGACGACAAGAATGTTGTTATTGTTGGCAGTGGAGCAACGGCTGTCACATTGGTGCCTGAAATGGCGAAACGTGCCAAGCGTGTCACGATGCTACAACGCTCGCCGACTTATATTGTGGCGATGCCAGCAGTTAGCCGCCTGGCGCAGACTTTACACCGCTATTTACCCGATATGGCGGCTTATCGTTTAGTCCGCACATGGAAAATTCTCATGCAGCGACTTAGCTTTTGGTATTGTCGTCGCTTCCCCGATCGTGCCAAGAAGATGCTGGTGCAAGCAGTGCGGGATGTCTTGGGCAATGGCTATGATGTCGAAAAGCATTTCACGCCGCATTACAACCCGTGGGATCAGCGCGTATGTCTGGCCCCCGATGGTGATTTCTTCGTGGCCATGAAAAAGGGCAAAGCCGATGTCGTCACAGATCATATTGATCGCTTTGATGCGAAAGGTATTACCCTCGCCTCGGGAGAGCATCTTGATGCCGATATTATCGTCTCGGCCACGGGGTTGAAGCTACAAATGCTCGGCGGCCTTAAAATGACGGTCGATCGGAAAGTCATCCATCCGCATGACACCTATAATTATAAGGGGATGATGTTTAGTGGTATCCCGAATATGTCGCAGTCTTTTGGTTATACGAATGCCTCATGGACACTGAAATGTGACTTGACGAGCGCCTATCTGTGCCGCCTGCTCAATCATATGGATAAGAACGGCTACACTATGGCCGAACCCGTAGTCGATGAGACGCGGATTGAAGAAGAGCCATTATTGGATTTTAGTTCTGGCTATGTCCAACGCGCCGCGAAAGATTTGCCGCGTCAGGGGCACGAACGGCCATGGAAAATGTATCAAAATTATGTTCTCGATTTGGTAACATTGGGCTACGGGCCAGTTGACG
This sequence comes from Alphaproteobacteria bacterium, assembly GCA_965660195.1. Classification (GTDB taxonomy): domain Bacteria; phylum Pseudomonadota; class Alphaproteobacteria; order RS24; family RS24; genus JAYODZ01. The sequence goes on along the minus strand of CBFHZM010000080.1, from coordinate 5,036 downwards.
ACCCTGCGATGCAATTCTCCTCAGCTAAAAATTGACGCGCGCAACGCGACCAGATACCGTGGTGCGATCTTTTTTTGGGGGGAGTATCATGTCGATCAAGACGAAAACTATGCGCGGGCTGCAAAGCGGCGGACTTTATCTGCGAAGCAATGGACTAGCAGCGCTTGTAGCGTTGAGCCTTGTGCCGAGCGCCTTCGCGGCGGGACCCGAAAGCCGTCAGGCCTTGTTTGGTGAAACGCATGTTCACTCGTCTTTATCCATGGATGCCTATGTCTTTGGAAACCGTAATGATCCTGACGCCGCCTATCGCTACGCTAAGGGAGAAGCGATCCCGCACCCCGCTGGCTTTGAGATGAAGCTCGACAAGCCGCTCGATTTTCAGGCTCTAACAGACCACGCGGTTTACTTGGGCATCATTCCGGCCATGTTCGATACGAACTCTGCTGTCGCTGACCATCGTTTGGCGATTGCCCTTCGCGAAGCAAAAACCCCCTTGCAGCGGCGTGACGCATTCCAACAATTATTCCCTTATATTGGGGGTGTTGTCGAAGATGACCTCTTGAATATGGATATTGTTCGCTCGGCTTGGCAGCAGGTCATTGATGCAGCTGAGAAGCATAATGATCCAGGTAAATTTACAACCTTTATCGGCTATGAATATACCTCGTCGCAGGACCAGTTCGAAAACCTGCACCGCAATGTCATTTTTAAAGGTTCTAAAGTGCCGAACGAGCCGTTTAGTCGCCTTGTTTCCAAAAATCCGGAAAAATTATGGGCTTGGATGGATGACCTGCGCGACCAAGGCATAGATAGTTTGGCCATTCCGCATAATTCCAACGGCTCCGACGGCTATATGTTCCGCACATCGACCTACGATGGCGATCCGCTGACGAAGGCCTATTCCGAAACGCGCATGCGCAATGAGCCAGTGGTGGAGATGACACAAGTTAAAGGTACGTCTGAAACTCACCCGCTATTATCGCCAAATGACGAATTCGCTAATTTTGAGATCATGCCCTATCAGATCGCGACCTGGCGCAACAGCCGTCCAGAAGGATCATATGTCCGACAGGCCTATCTCAATGGTCTGAAGCTGCAGGAGCAGGGGCTGGGTAACCCATTTAAGTTCGGCATGATCGGTGCTTCTGATACGCATGTTGGCGCGGGCGCTTTTACGGAGAGCAATTATTGGTCGAAAATCGGAATTGTTGACTCAACACCAAAGCTCAGAGGCTCCGCCCCCCTGACCTGGTGGGAGCGTGCGACACGTTATGCCTTTGGTTTGCTCTCTTGGTATCGTAACCGTGACATTCCGCCTGAGGCGCATCCAGGTGAGCCTGGGCCAAATCCGGCGCCTGGTTACGCACAAATGCAATGGTCAACATGGGGAGCATCAGGGCTGGCTGGTGTCTGGGCTGAGGAGAATACGCGCGAGTCTATTTTCGCCGCGATGCGGCGGCGCGAAACCTTCGCCACGTCTGGTCCGCGCATGCGGGTACGTTTCTTTGCCGGTGATTTTTCTGACAATATTATCGACCGCTCGGATCTCGTGAAGCAAGCTTACCAAAAAGGCATACCGATGGGTGGCGAAATGCAAGCGCCAACAAAATCACCTGCTTTTATTGTTTGGGTGACACGCGATGTCGCTAGTGCGCCTTTGCAAAGGGTACAAATTGTCAAAGGTTGGCTGGAAAATGGCGAAGCACGTGAGCAGGTTTTTGATGTTGCCTGCGCGGGTGGCGTTGCCGTAGATACCACAACCAATCGTTGCCCCGATAATAATGCCAGCGTCAATCTCGAAGATTGTAGTTTTAGTGCCGATACGGGTGCTGAGGAGTTGAAGACCGTGTGGCGTGATCCTACCTATCAATCCGATCAGCCAGCTTTCTATTATGTGCGCGGGCTGGAAAATCCAACCTGCCGATGGTCGACATGGGATGCTATTCGTAGCCAAACTGAGCCCAATCCATCATTGAAAGCAACCATCCAAGAGCGCATTTGGTCGTCACCGATTTGGCTGGAGGCCCGTCGCTAGGCTATGCCCTTGGTCGGTTTAGTGAGAGATCGATTATTTTGGTATATCGTCGCGGGCGTGGCATTGTTTGCCATCGACTATAGTGTGCAGCAGCGCGACACGCGGGAGATTAAGATTACCCTGCCGCTCGTTGAAAAACTGGCGGTGCAATGGGAGGCCCAGACCAAGCGCCCCCCCAGCCCGCGCGATCTAGATATGCTGATTGAAGGTTATATTCGCGAAGAAGTGTTAATGCGGGAAGCTATCGCCCTCGGTTTGGATGAGGACGATGTGATCATCCGTCGGCGTTTGGCACAAAAGGTTGAATTTACACTCGGAGAAGGCTTTGACGCCGAACAACCGAGTGAAGAAATATTGCGTCAGTTCTATGCCGACAATATTGCCTCTTATCGCCGCCCCGAGCGTCTTAGCTTTCGCCATATTTTTCTGGCAGAAAAGCCTGAAATGGCTGCTGCACTGCAAGCGGATTTGGCGCAAGACCCTGCGTCATGGAAAAGGCTAGGGCAGCCATTTATGCTGCAACGCGACTATATCGATCGCTCTCGCAATGACCTCGCCGAATTATTTGGGGGCGAATTTGCAGAGGCGCTGTTCGCGCGCGCGGGCGCAGCGTGGCAAGGGCCAATCCAGTCAGCTTATGGCTGGCATTTGGTGCAAATCAACCAGCGCTCTGCCGCCGAGCAACCTGATTTTGAGTTGGTTGCTGAGCGCGTCGCCCGCGACTGGGTGATGCAAGCCGAACGCACTGCCAAGGAGAAGGCCTGGGCGGCCTTGCGCGCGAAATACACCATAACCATGCAGCCGCTGGCCGAGTAATGCTGCGATATCTGTTTCTAAGCATAATGCTTGTCGTGGCGGGATCAGCCACGGCCCATGAGGTGCGCCCTGGTTATGTGGAAATGATTGAGGTCGAACCAGAGCTTTATTCTGTGAGCTGGAAGCAACCAGTTCGCGAAAACGTCGATAGTGTAACGGGACTTGGGCTTCGCCTCGTTTTGCCGCCAAATTGTGAACACAGGGGGCAAAGTAAAATGGTTCGCCGTTCGGGCGCACTGATCGAGCAATTTAGCCTGCATTGCAAGGAGGGTCTCGAAGGTCAGATGCTCGCCATGGATGGTTTGCAGCGCACCATCACCGATGTTTTTGTTCGGCTGACGGCGGTAACGGGCGAAACCCGTAACTATCGGTTAACAGCCGAGCAACCCGCAATTGTCGTACGAGGTGGTGGTGCTGACTTGCAAAGCTATTTTATGTTGGGCGTCGAGCATTTGCTCACTGGGTATGACCATATTCTTTTTGTCCTTGGTCTTAGCCTGCTGGCCACTCGCTTGTATCGTATTCTTTGGATGATCACGGCGTTTACCTTGGCCCATAGCATTACCTTGGCTTTATCTGTGCTTGGTATTTTGCGCCTCCCATCGGCACCTGTTGAAGCCGTAATCGCCTTATCGATTTTGTTTGTTGCAGTGGAAATCATGTTGCGCGAGGAATACCGTTCTTATATCGCGCGGACGTCGCCGCAGCTGATTGCTTTTGCCTTTGGTCTAGTGCATGGCTTCGGTTTTGCCGGGGTTTTGGTTGATATTGGCATGCCGCGTGGCGAGACGGCATGGGCGTTAGCGCTTTTTAATATTGGCCTCGAAGTTGGGCAAATAATGATCGTCGTCGCTGTGCTGGCGGTGGTGGCTTTGGCGCGGCGTTTTTTGTCACCTGCGAGACGCCATGCAGGCCTGGCGGCAACCTCTCTGGTTATGGGTGGGGTTGCAAGCTATTGGGTGATCACCCGCGCCAGTGCGATTGTCTCACCCTTGTTCTAAGCGCTGGAAACGATCAGGCATATTTTGCGGGGCGTTTTTCAAGCTCTGCCATAACGGCTTCGATTTGATTGGCCGAGCCGATAATGTCGTCTTGCAAGACCGATTCCTGCATCAGCATTTCTGGCGCGAAACGGTCGGCTTGAGAGTTGAAAAGTTCTTTAATGCCGGTAATGGCATCTGGGTTTTTCGCTGCAATCAGCTCCGCCGTTTCTTGAGCGGCGGCTAAGGGATCATCACAGACGCGGGTTACAAAGCCTGTCTCATAGGCTTCGGGGGCCTCAAATATGCGTCCCGTTAAAGCCAGCTCTTTCAGCTTATCTTCCCGCGCCAGGCGAGCCATGACATGCGTTGTGCCCATATCGGGAATTAGCCCCCAGCGAATTTCCATGATCGAAAAGCGCGTATCTTTGGCGGCATAGCGAATATCGGCGCCACACATGATTTGAAAGCCGCCACCCAAGGCCACACCATGCACTGCCGCAATAACTGGCACGGGTGCTTCGCGCCAGACCCAAGCGCAATGTTGTGGACGGTTGGTAATGCCATGAGTGCGTTCGGCTAAACGACCCGATTTTTTGCCGGTAACCGAAGAACCACCGCTGCTCGCCATTTTCGAAAAATTAGCCATATCGAGCCCTGCACAAAAAGCCCGTCCCTCACCCGAGAGAATAGCGCAACGCACGCTCTTATCGGCCTTTAACTGCTCGCCTGCCTCGATCAACGCGCTCATCATCGCATCATCAAGGGCGTTCATTTTATCGCTTCGAATGAGACGAATATGAGCAATATGGTTTTCAACGCTATAGCTTACGCGATCATTCATGGGGTGACCTCCTGATCCTAATAGCCTAACCGCTCTGATACGCGATGCCTAGTCCGATTGATTGGGATAAAGAGACGCACGGCGGTTTTTATATCCTCGATAGGCCGTATCATAAAGCGACGCCATTGCCGAATTTGGCTCAAATATGGTGATTTGATGGGCTGGTGGAGTTATCACAACGCCGTCAGCAGCGCCCGCAAAAATAGCGGCCCCATAAGCCGCATCACGCTCAGGGCGCGACATCACGGAGCGGCCCAATATATCAGCAATGATCTGGCATAGGAGCGTTTGTGAACTTCCGCCGCCTAACAGGCCAATTGCGTCCTCGCTAGTCTTGTGATCGGCGTCAGGCATGCTGTCA
>CBFHZM010000079.1:0-6953 GCA_965660195.1 Alphaproteobacteria bacterium | reverse complement strand
CGCCACCTCCATGACCGATATGTTTGACAGCAATCTGCTCTTTAACCGCGATATTTCTGGTTGGAACACCGAGAATGTCATTAACATGGCGGGAATGTTTCGGGCTGCGCAAATTTTTAATCAAGATATTGGCAGCTGGGATGTGAGCAAGGTCACGGATATGTATGCTATGTTTCTGGCTGCGCAGGTCTTTAATCAAGATATTGGTGGCTGGGATGTTTCATCCGTTACGACGGCTGCTGATTTCCTGTTCGAAGCCAATGGTTTCTCGGTTGAAAATTACGATAAATTGCTGGTCGGCTGGGCCGATGTGAATACCGCCGATGGGGAAACGGGGTTACAGTCTGGCGTTCCTTTTGGAGGACCGCCTGCCGGCTATACCCATGCTACGGCGCGGCAATATATGATCGACACCTATAGCTGGAGCATTACCGATGGCCCCTATCAAGGACCTGATGGCACGGAAGGTACCAATAATGCCGAGACGCTCGACAATAGCGCTGCCATGACATCGCAAACCCTACACGGCCTTGGTGGTGATGACACGCTGATCGGCGGCGCGGCGGCTGACCACCTCTATGGTGGGTCGGGCAATGACCAGCTTACCGGTAATGCTGGGGCGGATACCTTCCATTACCTCTTCACCAATGCGGGTAACGACACCATCACCGATTTTAATCCCACTGAGGACAAGATCGATATCAGCGTCTTGCTTGATGGTTTTGGCGTCCCAGGTTATGGCACGACGCTGGCTGATTTTGTCACCGTCACCCGCGATGACGTTAACCAAACAGTGACCCTGACCATTGATGCCAATGGTGCGAACGCCGCTGCCGTAACCGCAGTGACCATTACGCTCGAGAACCTGGCCGATTACACGGCCTATGACACGTTGCAAGAGCTGATAGATGCTAACGCCTTGATCTATAGTTAAACTTAACAAGGCTCTGTTGCGGGTTGGGTCTCTGGCTTGGGCGCTAGCCAGTACCGCTCGAAAAGTGGTCAACGCATTGAAAATTCTCGATGCTTGGTGCATTCTGGGTGCCTAGAAGTAATCTCAGGTCACTGCCTTCGTCGCGGCGGAAAGCGAACCAGATATGTTAGGCGAGAGTGTTCTATGGCAGCCCTCTTTGACGCGAGGAGAGGCGAGTGCGCTCCACACGTTTGCAAAGCTTCTCCGTGCAAGAAAAATCTTCGATTGGGGCGGTGATGTTCATGCCTTATGGCAATGGTCGATCACTAACAAGGCGGCTTTTTGGAATGAGGTGTGGGACTTTGCAGCCGTGATCGGTGATAAGCAAGGTCCCGCTTTTGTGCCGGGTGCCTCCATGCGGCACGCGCAGTTTTTCCCCGAGGCGCGGATTAATTTTGCTGAGAATTGTTTGCGCAATGCCGATCAGCGCGCGGCAGTGATTGCCTTTCGCGAAGATGGCGCGCGCCAAGAAATATCTCGGGCGGCGCTCAAGGCCAGTGTCGACCGGTTGGCAAATTGGTTTTCGGAAGCCGGCCTCAAAGCAGGTGATCGTGTCGCCGCTTATATGCCGAATTGCCCAGAGACACTGGTGATCATGTTGGCGACCTCGGCATTGGGCGGAGTTTTCTCGTCCTGCTCTACCGATTTCGGCGCTCAAGGCGTGCTCGATCGATTTCAGCAAATTACGCCGAAATTTCTTTTTGCGGCCGATGGCTATCACTATGGTGGTAAGCCGGTGAACCGATTAGGCGATCTGGCGGAGGTCGTCTCCGATCTTCCTAGCGTTGAAAGGTTGGTTGTTGTTCCCTATCTCGATCCGGGGGCTAATATATCCGCTCTCGCTCAGGCAACAGTCTGGGCGGAGACCCAGAAAGATGATACGCCCGTCAGCTATCATCTGGGGTTGTTTAATGATCCCTTATATATTCTTTACTCGTCGGGAACGACAGGTCGGCCGAAATGCATCACGCATGGTGTCGGTGGCACCCTCTTACAGCATCTTAAAGAATATTTGCTTCATGCCGATATTAGCGCTGGCGATCGCGCTTTTTACTTCACCACCTGCGGCTGGATGATGTGGAATTGGCTGATGACAATGCTCGCCGTCGAAGCGACCATTATTCTCTATGATGGCAATCCAGCTTATCCAGACGTCTCGCGGCTCTGGCGCATCGCCGCCGACGAAAAACTGAGCTTCTTTGGCACCTCAGCAAAGTATATTGATAGTCTGCGCAAAGCAGAGTTTACGCCAGCGGTACATTTCGATTTGTCGCATCTTAAAACCATAAGTTCGACGGGCTCCCCACTGTCACCAGAAGGGTTTGACTATGTTTATGACGCCATTAAAAAAGACGTGCACTTAGCCTCGATCTCGGGTGGCACCGATATTGTGTCGTGTTTTGCGCTGGGTAGCCCGGTTTTGCCGGTGCGGGCGGGGCGCTTGCAAATGCGAGGCCTTGGTATGGATGTTGAGGTTTGGGACGATACTGGACAACCGATTCATTCTCGGCCAGGAGAATTAGTCTGCAAGTCGGCCTTTCCCTCGCAACCAGTTGGGTTCTGGAATGATCCCACGGGAGAGGCCTATAAAGCCGCCTATTATGACTATTTTCCAAATGTCTGGCGGCATGGCGATTGGGCGAGCCTATATGCATCGGGTGAGTTGGAAATTCATGGGCGATCAGATACGACTTTAAACCCTGGCGGTGTTCGAATTGGCACAGCTGAGATCTATCGCATCGTCGAAAATTTTCCGCAAGTATTGGAGTGTGTTGTGGTTGGACGCCCCGCCGGGGGCGATCAAGAAGTGGTTCTATTTCTGCGCTTGGCCGATGGGCAAGAGCTAGATGCTGCTTTGCAAGCGGCGTTGCGCCAAGCCATTCGCGAAAAGGCTTCGCCTCGTCATGTGCCCGCTTTGATTGTAGCGGTGCCTGATATCCCGCGGACGCGCTCCGGCAAAATATCCGAAATCGCTATTCGTAATTGTTTGATGGGGCGTGAAGTAACCAATCAGGAGTCTCTACAAAATCCAGAGGCACTGGAATTTTATATTGCCTTTCGGGCCTGAGCCAACCATGCTCAGTGCTCAAATTCTAGCGCATTGTGATGGTTGAGGAGAGATCGTGTTCAAAGAAATCGAAGCTGTATTAGCTAGTCCTTTGCCGAATCTTCCAGCCTTTATTAAGGCTCATGCAGTAACGCGACCAGATCATATTGCGGTACGGCAAGGTCAAGACAGCTTGAGCTATAGAGAGCTTGATTTAACATTGGATCGCTTGGCGCAGGCTTTCTCCGAGATGGGCCTCAAACCAGGGGATAAAATATCTGTCTGCGCCGTTACGAGCCTCGCTTATTGCAAAGTATTTTTAGCGACCTTGCGCGCCGGCATGACAATCGTCCCGCTCGCCCCATCTTCGAGCCCCGAGCAACTTGCCGCTATGATTGCCGACTGTGGAGCGCCGATTGTTTTTCTGGACACGGCCATGCAAGCACATTTGGCGGGCCAAAGTTTGAGCGCGGAGATTCACGACCTTAAGGACGAGCATCTTGACCATCTGATGCGCGGTGTTTCAGCTTTCGAGCCTGTCGATATTTCGTCCGATATGAACTTTAATATTATTTACTCCTCAGGCACCACGGGAGTGCCGAAGGGTATTGTGCAATCACATAGTATGCGCCTGCCGATGATGATCCCGAAGGACCCGCCCGGATATGGTCCCGATGCCGTGACACTTCTATCGACGCCGCTTTACTCTAACACTACCATGACGAGCTTTTTACCAACGCTTGCCGGCGGTGGCACAGTGATTTTGATGGAAAAATTTGAGGTGCAAGCCTACCTCGAATTAGCAGAGCGTTGGCGGGTAACGCATACGATGTTGGTGCCGGTGCAATACCGCCGGATTATGTCCGACCCCAGTTTTGATAGCTACGATTTATCAGCTTTTGATATGAAGTTTTGCACCAGTGCACCTTTTCCGGCAGCGTTGAAAGCCGACATTTTGGAACGTTGGCCGGGCGGCTTGATCGAATATTACGGCATGACCGAGGGTGGTGGCGGCTGTGCTCTGGTAGCCCACCACTATCCCGATAAATTGCATACGGTTGGACGCCCTTTGCCGGGACACGAGATTTTTACCATAAATGAGGCTGGTGAGCGCTGTGCGCCGGGCGAGATTGGAGAAATTGTTGGTTGCTCCGGGGCGATTATGAAGGGTTATCACAATCAGCCGACGAAAACGCGTGAGGCTGAATGGTTCGATGCCGAAGGACGTCGGCATATTCGAACGGGCGATATTGGTTTTTTCGACGAGGATGGCTTCTTGACGCTGATGGATCGGAAAAAAGATATGATCATCTCGGGCGGGTTCAATATTTACCCCAGCGATATTGAAGCGATTTTGCTACAACATCCTGATGTCGTGGAGACAGCGGTTGTCGGCGTGCCCTCGGAGCGCTGGGGAGAGACCCCCGTTGCCTACGTCGTATTGGCCCCGGAACATGATGCAAAGCTCACGCCGATCCTCGACTGGCTCAATGGAAAACTGGGAAAAACTCAGCGGGTGAGCGATATTTGCGCCATTGAGAGCTTGCCGCGCAGTGCGATAGGTAAAGTATTAAAACGCGAGCTTGTTGAGGTTTATAAAGCAACAATCGCCAGGTAAGATCAGGCAAACATCATGAGATGCGGGTGTCGGCAATAATCGGCTAGCGTTTGGAGAAAGCGAGCGCCGACAGCGCCATTAATGGCCCGGTGATCGCACGATAGGGTCACTTGCATTTCCTGCGCCGTTTGAATATGGCCGTCGGGATCGCGGTACAGGCGTTCTTGCGTCGTGCCGACAGCGAGGATGGCGGCTTGCGGCGGGTTAATGACGGCGGTGAAGGAATCGATATTAAACATCCCCAAATTGGAGATTGAGAAACTGCCACCCTCATACTCTGCTGGTTTCAAGCGGCGGTCTGCGGCTTTGGCGGCGAGCCGTTTCACCTCGGCCGAGATCTGTTGCACGGATTTGGTCTCAGCTTCGCGGATAATGGGGGTGATCAACCCATCGGGCAACGCAACCGCCACGCCAATGTCAGCGTGATAATGTTTTAAAATTTCCGTCTCGGCGAAAGACACATTGACTTCGGGTTCATCGATTAAGGCCAGAGCGACGGCGCGAATGATAAAATCATTGACGCTCAGCTTTTCACCGCGGTCGGCGAGGGCGTTGTTAACGCTCTGGCGTAAAGCGAGTAAAGCACCGACCTCCAACCGACGGGTGAGGTAAAAATGTGGCATGCTCTGCTTGGCCAGCGTTAAGCGTTGCGCGATCGACCGCTGCATCGGCGTGAGTTCTTGCGTGTCATAACGGCCGGCTTCGGCATACAGGCGGGGGTCGGGCAGGCCGGCATTATTAGCTGCACTTGCAGGCGTTGTCGTTGGCAATGCTTGAGCGGTTGGTATTGTTGTCTGCGTCAGGCCTTGGACATCGCGTTTGATAATCCGTCCATCGGGGCCCGAGCCGCGAAGTGTCGCGAGATCAATGTCTTTATCTTCGGCAATTTTACGCGCTAAGGGGCTTATGGCGATGCGGTCGGCCATTTAGCTCTCCAGATAGCAGACTTGCCGAACAGCACGAATAATTTTGGCAGTATCGGGCAGAGCCATCGCTTCCAGATTTTCGGCATAGGGCATGGGAATATCGGTGCCCGAGACGCGTTTGATCGGGGCATCGAGGTCGTCGAAAGCTTTGTCTTGGACTTGCGCCGCGATCTCAGCGCCAATGCCAGCAATCGGCCAGCCCTCTTCTACCATCACCAAACGGTTGGTGCGTTTGACCGAGGCGATGATGGTGTTCATATCCAAAGGTCGCAAGCTACGTAAATTTATAACTTCGGCCTGCACACCTGCAACGGCAAGTTCTTCGGCCGCCTCGAGGCATTTGCTCACACCGCGCGCATAAGACACCAGTGTGACATCGGCGCCCGGCCTGATGATTTGGGCGCAGCCAATCGGCAGAACAAAATCATCCATATCGGGCACATCGCCAACCTCGCCATAAAGCAATTCATGCTCCAAAAACACCACTGGATTGGGATTGCGAATGGCGGCCTTGAGAAGCCCTTTGGCATCAGCAGCGGAATAGGGGGCTAGGACAATGAGGCCGGGTATATGTGCATACCAAGCGGCATAATCTTGGCTGTGCTGGGCCGCTACACGCGCCGCTGCCCCATTGGGGCCGCGAAACACAATCGGGCATGAAATCTGACCGCCTGACATATACCGCGTTTTAGCAGCGCTATTGACGATTTGATCTATTGCCTGCATGGCAAAGTTAAAGGTCATAAATTCTACAATCGGGCGTAGGCCTGCGAAGGCGGCCCCCACGCCAATGCCAGCAATTGCATGTTCGGTAATCGGCGTGTCGATAACGCGCCTATCGCCAAATTCGGCTAAAATGCCTTGCGTGACTTTGTAAGCGCCCTGATAGGCAGCAACTTCCTCGCCCATGATAAAGATCCGGTCGTCACGGCGCATCTCTTCGGCAATGGCATCCCGCAAAGCTTCGCGAACGGGCTGTTGTTTGAATTTCGTCCCCGCTGGCAGGCTTTCTTCCCTCGGTAGCGGTGCGGCCACAACTGTGTCTGCGGGCGGGGCGGCAGCTGGCGCGGGCGGTTGTGTATCTGCGGACGGCGGTGGTGCTGGACTGGCGGGCGCGGTAATATCACCAATATCGTCGAGCGTCTCATCGTCCTGCAAGATGACGGCAATCACTGTGTTGACGGGAATTTCTGTTGGTCCAGCGGTATGGATAATTTTTCCAATTCGGCCGTCATCAATCGCCTCGAGTTCAACGACGGCTTTATCGGTTTCAATTTCGGCGATGATGTCGCCTGACTTAACGTTGTCGTTTTCGTCCACCAACCATTGCGCGATTTTGCCTTGCTCCATGGTGGGCGACAGCGCTGGCATCGAAATTTTAATCGGCAT
>CBFHZM010000078.1:0-7372 GCA_965660195.1 Alphaproteobacteria bacterium | reverse complement strand
GTGCAGTTCCCCAACCCGCCTATGACCCCAGCAAACCACATATGCCCTACCCCGAGGCCGATTATCGACAATTGATTGCTCTTCCCGATGCGGTTGTTACCCAAACCGCCTCTTGGCCTGATCCGCCTGTGAAATAAGATTATATGAACACGCCAATGTCCCATTCATTTCAAGAGCTGTGCCAGCAAGCAGGCGCGCGGGCGCAGGAGTTTGAGGCGGCTCGACAGGTGACGAGCGATTTTGCCCGGCAACTCGCGGCGGCCGATATGTTTCGGCTATTTGCTCCAAGAGAAATGGGCGGAGCTGAATTTGACTTGCCAGCTGGGCTGGCACGGCTTGAAGACTTGGCCAAATATGATGCGGCTTGCGCTTGGATTAGTATGATCGGCGCCACCACCTCACAGCTCGGCGCGAGCTTGTCGCCACGGGTTGGCAAAACAATCTTCGGCGGCGAAGCACCGATTTGTTGCGGAATTTTTGCTCCTACGGGAAAGGCTTGGCCCGATGGTGATGGCTATCGTGTCGCTGGGCGATGGGCTTGGGCCTCTGGCTCGGCTAACGCCGACTGGATTTTACTCGGCGTTTTTTTGGGCGCCGATCGCGATAGCGCCCCCGATCCAAACCAGATGCGCTTTGTGGCTCTGCCGCGTATGGCGCTGATATTCCACGACACATGGCACAGCCTTGGTTTGCGCGCGACTTCATCGGGGGATGTCGAGGTAGATGGTTATAAAATCCCTTCCGATCAACTTATTGATCTGGCATCGGCGCAACTGCAGTCGGATAGCCCACTTTACCGCTTGCCTTATTTCGGGTTCCTCGCTCTCGGGGTGGCGGCTTGCGCGCTTGGTAATGCGGCGGGCTGTGTCAGAGAGTTTGAAACTTTGGCAGCAAACAAAACACCTCGGGCGAGCAGTCGGCCGCTCGGGCAGCAAGGCCGCATTCAAGCACAATATGCTGAGACGCTGGCGGGCTTGCGTGCCGCTCGCGCCTTATTTACGGCGAGCGCTGAAGCAGTGTGGGCCAGCGCTTGTGCGGCGGATGAGCTGGCACCATCTTTACGTGCCGATACCCGCCTCGCGGCGACGCATGCGGTACAGCAATCTTGCGCTGCTATCCGGAGCCTCCATGATATGGCCGGTGGCTCGGCGGTGTATCAGTCCAACCCCATTCAAAAGCGCTTGCGCGATGCGGAGACTATGACCCAGCACATGATAACGGCCAGTGCCAGTTTTGAGATGATCGGCCGCGTTTTGTTCGGCGACTATCAACCGCATATGCAACTTTAATCGGTGATATGCCCTTGCCGTTCGAGGAGGGCCAGAATTTCATCCGCCGCTTGTTCGGCGCTGAGCAATTGTGTGTCGATCGTCAGCTCGGGAGCTTCGGGTGGCTCATAGGGACTATCAATGCCCGTGAAGTTTTTGATATCGCCGGCCCGGGCTTTTTTATAAAGCCCTTTTGGGTCGCGTTGTTCGGCGACGGCCAAGGGTGTGGCGATGTAAATCTCGATAAATTCTCCTGCGGGTAATAATTCTCGCGCCATTTGCCGTTCGGCACGGAAAGGCGAGATAAATGACACCAACGTAATCAAACCCGCATCCGCCATCAGGCGTGCGACCTCACCAATGCGCCGAATATTCTCAACACGATCGGCGTCGGTAAAGCCAAGATCGCGGTTTAGCCCGTGGCGCACATTGTCCCCATCCAACAGATAGCTATGACGCCCGCGGATATGCAACTTGGCTTGCAGGGCATTGGCGATGGTTGACTTGCCCGACCCCGATAGGCCTGTGAACCACAAAACGGCTGGACGTTGCCCCTTTAAGCTGGCATGCGCATCGCGGTCGATGCTAACCGACTGCCAGTGAATATTTGAAGCGCGTCGCAGGGCGAATTTAATCATGCCCATGCCAACGGTTTTATTGGTCATGCGATCGATCAGAATAAAGCCGCCGAGATCACGGTTTTCAGCATAAGGGGTAAAGCCGATTTGGCGGTCGAGTGATAGGGTGCACAGACCGATTTCGTTTAATTCAAGCGTTCTGGCAGCTAATGTCTCGAGCGTGTTGACATTAATTTTGTGCTTTGGGCTGTTGATTGTGGCACTGGCATTTTGTGTCCCGAGCTTAAGGCCATAGGGTCGGCCAGGAAGCATGGCGGCTTCATCCATCCATAAAATATGCGCCTCAAACTGATCTGCAATTTCGACGGGGTTGCTTTCAGCGGTCACGACATTGCCGCGCGAAATATCGATTTCATCTTCGAGGCATAAAGTGATGGCTTGACCGGATTCTGCTTCTTTGAGGTCTTGAGGATGGGCAACAATGCGCTGGACGGCAGACGACTGCCCGCCTGGAAGAACTTTGATGCGATCTCCCGGCTTCACGGTACCGCTGGCAATGGTACCCGCGAAGCCACGAAAATCGAGATTGGGCCGGTTGACCCATTGCACCGGCATGCGGAAGGCGCCGTCGCGCCGATCGTCACGCAATTTTAAGGTTTCGAGATAGTCTAGCAAGCTCGGGCCGTCATACCACGACATTGCCGCGCTCGGTGTGATGATGTTATAGCCGTGAAGTGCTGAAAGCGGAATGGCATGAATATCGTTGATAGTGAGCTGTTCGGCGTAAACCTTGAAGTCGTCGACAATATCTTTGAAGCGGGCCTGATCGAAGTCGACAAGATCCATTTTATTGACTGCCAGTAGGACAGTTTTAATACCTAGCAGCGAGACGATATAAGCGTGCCGACGGGTTTGCGTAAGCACGCCTTTGCGCGCATCAATCAAAAGAATAGCAAGGTCCGCCGTCGAGGCGCCGGTGGCCATATTGCGCGTATATTGTTCATGGCCAGGCGTGTCGGCGACAATAAACTTCCGTTTCTCGGTCGAGAAAAAGCGATAAGCGACATCAATGGTGATGCCTTGCTCGCGCTCTGCCGCCAGTCCATCGACAAGTAGCGCAAAGTCTAAATCGCCCTGTTGCGTCCCCATGGTTTTCGATTCTGCTTCGAGTGCTGAGAGCTGGTCATCAAAAATCATTTTGGTTTCGTAGAGCAATCGACCGATCAGGGTTGACTTGCCATCGTCTACTGAGCCGCAAGTGATAAAACGCAGAATAGATTTATGGTCTTGTGCCTCGAGATAAGCATTTATATCCGTCTCGATACGGGGGTCGTGATGCGCCATTAGAAATACCCCTCTTGTTTTTTCTTCTCCATCGAGGCGGTTTGGTCGCGGTCGATGACCCGCCCTTGACGCTCCGACGAGGTGGTGCGCAACATTTCTTGAATAATATCCTCAAGCGTTGTCGCCGTACTTTCAATCGCACCGGTCAGCGGATAGCACCCTAATGTCCGAAATCGCACGGACTTCATCGCCGGCGTTTCTCCTTGATTAAGTGGCAGACGCTCATCATCAACCATAATCAAGGCGCCGTCGCGTTCTACCACTGGGCGTTCGGCGGCAAAATATAGCGGGACGATGGGAATTTCTTCGCGTCGGATATATTGCCAGATATCAAGCTCTGTCCAATTTGACAGAGGGAAAACACGGATCGTCTCGCCTTTGTGGATCCGGGTGTTGTAGAGCGACCACAGTTCCGGTCGTTGGTTCTTCGGATCCCATCTATGTTGTTCGGCACGGAAGGAGAAAATCCTCTCTTTGGCGCGGCTTTTTTCCTCGTCGCGACGGGCACCACCGAAGGCCGTGTCAAAGCCATAAAGGTCTAAAGCCTGTTTCAAAGCTTGTGTTTTCATGACATCGGTGTGAATGGCTGAGCCATGGCTGAAGGGGCCGATTCCTTGCTCGAGACCGTCTTGATTGATATGGACAATCAGGTCAAAGCCGAGTTTCGCAGCGAGTTGGTCGCGAAAACTGATCATTTCGCGGAACTTCCATGTGGTATCGACGTGTAGCAAGGGAAACGGGGGTGGTGCCGGGTAAAAGGCTTTCACCGCCAAGTGCAGCATAACCGCACTGTCCTTGCCGATCGAATAAAGCATGACGGGTTTGCTCGCCTCAGCAACAACTTCGCGCATAATGGTGATGGCTTCCGCTTCTAGGCGGTCGAGATGGGTCAACATGACTAGACCTTATGAAGGATCAAAGAAATAATTAAACACTATAATTATGTATAATATTACAGACCACGTTTTCTATATGTAAAATAAACCGGGGTCAATCTAAAAGCGAAAGCCCTGTGATCGTTTACCGCATTGCTGGCGGGTTTCCGCACTTGGCTTCGCGAATATCAAGCGATAATGTAGCGCAAACGGAGGTGAGATTTATGCTAGCCAGTTATACAGCGCAATGGATGACCGAAGATCTGCACATTTTTCAAGACGCGGTTAATAAATTCTATACTCGCGAATTTGCGCCGCATTCCGACAAATGGACAAAGCAAGGGATCGTTGATCGCGACGCTTGGTACAAGGCCGGCGAAGCCGGTATCTTATGCGCGTCCATCCCCGAAGAATATGGCGGGGCTGGCGGCACTTATGCGCATGAGGCAATTTTGGCTGAGGAAATGGAACGCTGCTCGGTCGCTGGCTTCGGTAATGTCGTGCATTCAGCAATCTGCGCCCACTATTTTCTTGCCTATGGCACAGAGGAACAGCGCCAACGTTGGTTGCCGAAAATGGCCTCAGGCGAGTTGGTTTGCGCCATCGCCATGACCGAGCCCGGAACCGGCTCCGATTTGCAAGCTGTTAAAACAACGGCGCGGCTTGAGGGAAATCAATATGTGCTGAACGGCTCGAAGACCTTTATCTCCAATGGTCAAACGGCAGATCTGGTTTTGGTGGTTTGCAAAACCGATCCATCGCAGGGCGCCAAGGGGATTTCGCTTCTGGTGCTAGAAACAGCCGAGGCTGAGGGCTTCCGGCGCGGCCGCAACCTTGAGAAGATGGGTCAACATGCCGCCGATACCTCCGAGCTATTTTTCGACGATGTGAAAATTCCAACCAGCAATTTGCTCGGCGGTGAAGAAGGCAGGGGCTTTTACCAGCTGATGCAGCAATTGCCGCAAGAGCGTTTGATTATTGCCAATCAAGGTGTTGCCGCGATGGAGCGGGCGCTTGAATTGACGCTCGACTATACCCGCGAGCGCAAAACGTTTGGTCATGCGGTTTTTGACTATCAGAACACCCAGTTCAAATTAGCAGAATGTAAAGCCGATTGGATGGCCGCGCGGGCACTTGTCGATCAGCTTACAGTGCAATTGTTAAAGGGTGAACTCGATGCCAATACAGCAGCGGCTGCAAAATTTTGGGTCACCGAGCGGCAATGCGACGTGATTGACACTTGTCTGCAATTCTTTGGTGGCTACGGTTATATGGATGAATATCCCATAAGCCGCATGTATTCTGATGCCCGTGTGCAGCGGATATATGGCGGCTCCAACGAAATTATGCGGATGCTGGTGGCTCGGGCTCTCTGAGCGCCAACGCCAGTCGCCAAAACTTAGTGGCGGAAGTGCCGCATGCCGGTGAAAACCATGGCCAAACCCGCGGCATCCGCGGCGGCAATAACTTCGTCGTCTCGGATTGAGCCACCAGGTTGAATAACCGCTGTGGCACCCGCTTCCGCGGCGCTTAGCAGACCATCGGCAAACGGGAAAAAAGCATCCGACGCAACGACAGAACCGGCTGCGAGCGTTGTCGCGAGACCAGCAGCGTCAGCTGCATCTTGAGCTTTGCGCGCCGCGATGCGCGAGCTATCCAAACGGCTCATTTGACCTGCCCCAATGCCAACCGTTGCTCCGCCTTTGGCGTAGATTATGGCATTTGATTTGACATGTTTGGCGACGCGGAAAGCAAAAAGTAGGTCCTGCAACTCTTGCGGGCTCGGCTGTCGCTTGGTGACAACGCGCAGAGCCGATGGGGCGACCCGCCCATTATCCTGATTTTGGAACAGGTAGCCGCCGGCTACGTTGCGCACGCTCAGTCCAGCGGCTAGGGGATCCGGCAAGCCACCAGTGACCAGCAATCGCAGATTTTTCTTGCGGGCGATAACGGCTCGCGCCGCCTCGTCCGCGTCGGGCGCGATAATGACCTCGGTGAAAATTTCCGAGATTTTTTCTGCCGTTGCTGCATCGAGTGTAACATTGAGAGCAATAATCCCGCCAAAGGCACTTACGGGGTCGCAGCGCAGGGCTAAAGCGAAAGCCTCGCTCGCTGTGGCACCCTGCGCCACACCGCAAGGGTTCGCATGTTTAATAATGGCGCAAGCAGGTCCATCTTTCGGGTCAAACTCAGCAACCAGCTCGAAGGCCGCGTCAGTGTCATTAATATTGTTATAGGATAATTCTTTACCCTGAATTTGTTGCGCCGTGGCGACGCCGAACCGAGTTTCGCCCGAAACATAAAACCCAGCGTTCTGATGAGGGTTTTCGCCATAGCGCAAGCCCTGCTGTAAATTACCGCCGACAGCACGATAATCGGGTAGATCGATATCAAGCACCTCCGCCAGCCAATTGGAAATCGCTGCGTCATAGGCCGCGGTGCGTGCATAGGCTTTCTGCGCTAATCTCTTGCGCGTTTCGGCGCGCGTCGCACCTTGATTTGTATCGATCTCTTCCAACACTTGTGTGTAATCTTTACCGTCGACGAGAACAGTCACAAAGGCATGGTTCTTTGCCGCCGCACGGATCATGGCGGGGCCGCCAATATCGATATTCTCGACGCACGTGTCGTAATCTGCGCCGCTCGCCCGTGTCGCCTCAAAGGGGTAGAGGTTCACGACAAGTAGATCGATGTTTTGAATGCCATGATCCGCCATGGCGGTGACATGCTCGGCATTATCGCGGACGGCTAGCAAGCCGCCATGCACACGCGGGTGCAGGGTTTTGACACGCCCATCCATCATTTCGGGAAACGACGTAATCTCGGAGACATCGCGCACCGGCAGCCCCCCTTCGGCCAGGAGCTTGGACGTCCCGCCCGTCGATATCAGCTCGATATTTCGTTCATGCAAGGCGCGGGCAAAATCAACAATACCGGTTTTATCTGAAACCGAAATAAGGGCCCGACGAATAGGAAAAAGCTCTGACATAAAAATCACTCCCTTGCCTTAATTTTAGTACGATTGAATGACGGTGGGCGTCGCAACTTACTTGCTAGCGGGTAGCATGATGCGCCGTTCGGCTCAAGCGACTTGGCGTCGCCGCTTGCCGATTTGCCCAGCAAATTTTAAGACCCAATTAAAACCGGTCGGTCGATCAGCGAGATCACCGATGAGAACAATTTGTTGCGATTTCTCTGGCCGACCATCGGGCCCAACCGACACACTCGGCTCGAGAAAAAACTGCCCTTCATGCGTCGGCCGCGCCCGAAACTGCCAGCCCCGTCCCGACTGGGTAATCAATAAGCA
>CBFHZM010000077.1:0-7591 GCA_965660195.1 Alphaproteobacteria bacterium | reverse complement strand
AAAAAAACAGCTACGAGTATTCGGTTAAAAGACTGCCGGAGCCTCGAAATCTATGAAGTTTCAAGGACGTTTTACTATATGGACATCAAGCATTTTAGCCTAAAAAATATCGCCAATGGTAACACCCTTGTTTTGAGCGAAGAAGGCATACACATGCGTTTTGCACGTGTATGCTGATCGCAGGGGCGGGCGTGGCTTTGGGGGAAGCTACGCCCGTGCCTTTTCAGGCAAAGATATCAGACTGGCTGAAACAGGCACGAGCCACATCGGAGGACGCGCGCATCACCCGATATCAACACCTCTTTTTTCAAGAATGGGCGCCAACTCGCGCAAAGCTTGCGGCGTGCGGTCGAGCGGAATACGCGGGTGCAAATGATGAACAAGATGCGCCGTCATGCCGAGCGAGCTAATATTGCCCAGCCAGCTTTTGAAACCATGCGTATCGCGGTAGCGACCCCGCTTTGGGTTTGGGAAATGGGGCATCCAGGAGAGATAAAAACGATTATAGAACAGTCCTGCTTTCAGTGGTAACCACCACAAAAGCAGTCCCTCCAGGGCATAACCGTTCATCGCCAGAACAAATAAAATACCATAGTGCATGAGCATAATAGATATTTGATCGCGAATAGCGCGCCGTGCTTCGTCTGTATTGAGGCGGGAAAGGCAATCCAGATAGGCTTTCTGAGACGGTGAGCCGGGTTGCATGCTCATATATATACTATAAAGCGCCTGCCACGCGGTCTCGCCACTATTTTGCGGATAATCAGGATCAAGCTCTGGATTATTGGCGTGTCGATGATGCTCGAGATGTGTTTCGCGTAGGGCTCGATACGACGCCGCTAATGGCAGAACGGAGAGATGACCAATGAGCTGGTTTAGCCACCGCGTCCGCTCTCCAGGACGCCCATAAATATCATGCTGTGCATCATGGCTCGGCAAATAGGCCAAATTGCAATTCAACACAGCAATCGGGAAGGCATAAATCAGCGGCAAAGTGTTGGTAAAGACCAAAACCCAAAGGCTTAGCCAGCAAGTCAAGTTGGCCACTGGCCAAAATACCATGAACCACGATAAGCGCCCGATATACTGTCGGGCGATTTGGCGTTCTAGCGCTAGGAGCTCGCGATCATCAAGCTTATCTAAATCAATGGCGTCCATCATATCCACCGCCGCCTCAGCATAGCGAGGCCACCCCAAAGGCCGCCGAAAACCATGAACAGATGAAGATAGAGCAACTCGCCAATACTTGGCACCAAGACGACACCTGAGGCGCCTGTCACGAGCGTCAAAATCTCACTGATCACAGGACCCAAAAAGAACACCCCAAACCATAGCGGCATCAGCGAAAGAAATACTTCAAGGACTTTTTTCATACGAATAAAGTGTCCCAGCCTCCGAAGGTTGTCAATAAACTATTAATTATTTAACACTTTAGAGTGTGCCTCACCATGTGTCCGCCAGCAAAATCTCAAGCGCGTAACGAAAAAGCGATCGGGAGATTTTTCGGACCCGAGACAAAGCTTGCTGAGACGCGCTTAACCGGCCCTGTCATCTCAACATGGTCGAGGCGCGCAATCAGCTCTTCCCAAAAAATACGCATTTCGAGCCGTGCCAAATGTTGTCCGAGGCAGACATGCGGTCCATATCCAAGCGCCATATGGCGATTGGGCTTTCGCTTAATATTGTAAACAAATGGATCGTCATAAATATCCTCGTCGCGGCAGGCCGAAGCAAAAGACACCATCATCCAATCATCCTTGGCAATCGGCACACCACGGATTTCTGTATCACGCGTCGCTGTGCGCATGAAATGTTTAACCGGCGCCTCCCAGCGAATGCTCTCCTCAACAAAATTCGGTATTAGATCGGGATGCGCCTTCAGCTCTGCTAACATTCCCGGATGCGCGCACAGCGCCCACATGGCGGCCGAGGCAGAATTAGACGTCGTATCATGCCCCGCGGTCGCTGTGATGACGTAATATGACAAGGCTTCGACCTCGCCAATCGGCCCACCATCGACAACGCCATTGGCGATGACCGACGCGAGATCTTCGCGCGGCTGCTTTCGGCGTTCAGCCGTCAGCGCATTAAAATAGGCAAATACCTCCTGCGCGACAGCGGCGGTAGCCTGCACGCGCTGCTCCTCGCTCAAATCATTGTGCCCCGCCGTGTTCATGTCCGCATCCTCGGCGCCGAATACTTGTTGCGTCAATTTAAGCATCAACGCGCGATGCTCATCGGGCACGCCCAGAATCTCCATGATGACGCCCAAGGGATAATTTAGAGCAACATCCTTAGCAAAGTCGCAAACACCATTGAGTTGCGCCATAGCGTCTACCGCCGTCTTAGCTCGCAACCTAATTTTGGGTTCCAAATTGCGCAAAGCAGACGGGCCAAACCAACTCTGCGTCAGCGCACGATATTTGCCATGATCGGGCTCGTCCATTTGCACCAGGGTGCGGAACATGTGCGGCGAGCCGCCGGTAAGTTTCCGCGTCTCGGCATCGGCGTTTAGTGTCGTTAGCACAGTCTGCTTATCACCAGCGTGAAACAGGTCATTATCTTTCTCGATAAATTGAACATCGTCATATTTTCCAATAAACCAAAATGGTTCATAGCCCTTCGGTTTGGCGCGGGATACCGGAGCCTCGAGCCGCAAAGTCCGAAACACATTATGAATCTTATCAAAATCAGAATAGGTCTCAGCCGAGACGAGCGCGTCGGCTAAATGCTGCGGCATATCCATAATCTAGCCCTCCCCTCAATGAATCAACCTCACTGCGCAGGGTCGTTTGTTACATGGGACTTAGTATAGATATGAAGCAAGCGCGAAAGCAACCGCCACATGCAAGCGGTATCCGTCAATCTTTTCAGGTCCAGCCAATCTTGTCTTTATGACTTGCCTGCTTTGTTTCTATGAATTCCACCAGGGCTGTTCGGAGAAAGGCCGGATGTCAACCTCGTGCGTCCAACAGGAACGATGTTGCTGCGCCAAATGAAAATAGGTCTCGGCAACACGCGCCGGTATCACCATGCCGTCCTTGCCATTGGCTCTTTCTTGCAGCAGCTTGCTGTAAAGCTCATCGCCCAAAAGCTTACCCAGCGTGTCGGGCGCCTCAATCGCGGCATCAATATAAATATGGCAAATATGAATGCCTTGCGGTGCCAATTCGGCATTCAGCGTTTGGCACAGCATCCGCCGCCCGCCAATCGCGGCGGCATGTGCGTGCTGACCCGCATTACCGCGCATCGCCGATGTCGCTGAGGTCACCAAAATAGTGCCATGCCCGCGCGCTTGCATCAGCGGTGCAACTGTTTTGGCTAGCCGAAATAGAGCAAAACTGGTTAAGCGCCAGCCCAATTCAAACATGTTGTAGGACGTATCCGCGAGCGAGACATTTCCAAACTGCGCACCGAGGTTAAACACCACGACTTCAATCGCGCCCTCGATCGCTTCAATATCGGCGATCAAATTTTCGATCGCACCCTCTTCAGTGGCATTGAGCATACGCCCCGACGCACTGCCGCCTGCATCTTGAATATCGGTAACCAGCTTGTCGAGCCCTGCCGCATCACTACGTCGGGCGAGAACGGTGTGGTAGCCCTCTTGCGCAAATTTTTTGCCAACATTACCACCAATCCCAGCACCAGCACCGAGAATAAGGCAAACGGGTTTAGGCATGATCAACCTCTCTGTGTCAGCTGTTTTTTGAAGCTTTAGCTAAGCATGTTTCCGCTTATGGCGAAAGCCTCCCGCGTGGTCTCATCGGAGAAAAAGTAGGCGTGAACTAAGCTGTGGCTCGAGGCGGCGATACCAGAATATAGCCTAGCCCAAAAATCCAGATGGCAACGAGACTGTGAAAAACATGCCAACTCACAGACGGGCTGAGCCAACTCGCTTGCCGGAATATCAGCAAGGCAATCAGCATCAGGCCCGCCAGCATACCGACGCCGAGGCGTGAGCGGTGCACCGTGTCTTCCGACAGCACAGCCAAAGTGATAAAGCCGATAGACCAGAGTAAAAACATAGGCACAGCTAATGGCCGAAACAGCACCACCAGTGTCAACGCCACCAGCGCCACAACTTCATAGCGCGAGCGCCAAACACCCCTATCGGCGCGCCGATCAATGAGGTCATAGACAAGCGCTATCATTGCCGCACTACCGCCGAGCAGGCTGAAAAATTGATGAATGGGGGCGAGGCCCGCAATCAAACTGCCATCGCGGTCGAAACCATAGCGAATAACGCCAATACCGGCGGCAAGCGTAAAAAATAAAACACCAAACATGGCGGCCAAGCGCTGTCGGCGCGCTAAACGTAACGCAGCCCAAAGCCCAGCTAGAACAATGAAAAATTCAGAGACGGCATAATGGGTCACGAAGATTACTCGGCAGGTGCTGTAGATGTCTCAGACACCAAGCCCGCTTGGCGCTTAATATCGATCGAAGTAAGCCGCGATCCGTCATGGCTCCATCCGGGCGGTGCCACGATGTAGAGGAGACGTTGCAGCGGCGTTAGGCCAGGGCGAATAATATCCTTGAAAATACCCCAATATTCGTGGATGAAAATCAGAAATGGATTGTAGTGATCAAAGTCCTTCACCAGACCGTAATTGGGGCGATCTGCGGTATCCTCGGCCACAAATGTTCCAAACAGGCGATCCCAAACAATCAGCGTACCGGCATAATTGGCGTCGAGATATCTTGGATTCTTGCCATGATGCACGCGGTGATGCGACGGTGTGTTGAACACAGCCTCAAACCAGCGCGGCATCTTATCAACCGTCTCGGTATGGAGAAAGAATTGATAAATAGCATTAACGGCACCGCAAAAAATCACCATAAGTGGGTCAAAACCGATCAACACCAAAGGGACCTTCAACACCGTCGTGCCGGTAAAATGCTTGGTCCAGCCCTGCCGCAGAGCGACCGCCATCGAAAACCTTTGGCTCGAATGGTGAATAATATGCATCGCCCAAGGCCAGCGACAGCGATGTGCGACACGATGGTGCAAATAATACCGCAAATCGTCGAGTATGAAACAAGCAACCAAACTCGAAACCGTTAGTGGCAAGGCGGTAATTTGATATCGCTGCGCC
This sequence comes from Alphaproteobacteria bacterium, assembly GCA_965660195.1. Lineage (GTDB taxonomy): Bacteria > Pseudomonadota > Alphaproteobacteria > RS24 > RS24 > JAYODZ01. Next base: position 2,492 of record CBFHZM010000077.1, on the reverse strand, counting down.
CAATATAACATCGCCACCGTTATAAATGCCGCTGCTCCATTGGCGACGACCGAAAACAGCCCCATAAAAATACTGACACTGTCGTCCTTGGCGTTGATGCTACCGCGCCTAGCAAAATAGCGGACCGCGATCAACTCAAGCGCAATTGACAGAAAAAACACAGGGATAAAAATCAGCGTTATTTTGACAGAAATCAGGTCTTCTACAGTCATAAGCATCTCCTCAAGACAGCAATTATAGAAACGTTAAAATAAAAAAAAATTGAATAAATGTCCCTTATTGTTTATTTATAGTTAATAATGTTCGAGATGCGGCAAATTCAATATTTTGAAGCGGTATATCGCTTGAGAAGCTTCTCACGAGCTGCCGAAGAGATGCATTTAACGCATGCGGCACTGACCAAAAGCATAAAATCGCTAGAGGCGCGCTGGGGCGTACAATTATTTCAGCGCACCACGCGGCAAGTTACCCCGACCGCTGCCGGCCATCGCCTGTATGAGAAAGTCCCGAGCTTCTTGGCCGAAGCAGCCAGCCTGCAAGATGTCGCGGCGCGCGAGCAACGCCACATTAAGCTAATGTGCGGCCCGGTTGTGTTGGAAACCTTGGTGCACCCGGCGCTATTGGCTTTGCGGGAAAAATACCCCGAAACACGTTTCAGCGCCGCAACCAAACCACCATTGCTGGCGATGGAGGATATTCTTGGGCGACGCGCCGATTTGATGCTGATCCATGAAAACACCCTTCAAGCTCTACCCAACCGGGCCCAGCTCGCAATCACCCCAATCATCAATGAACCTTATCTGGTCGCTTGTCGTCATGGTCATGACGTATTGCAAAGCGAAAGGCAATTCGCCGATATTATCACCTTTGACTGGGCCGTCGCCGGCTTCGACATGCTTTTTGAACAAACCTTACCGGCAAAGCTGAATGCCGATCTGCAAGCGCATGGCTTTCCCAAATATCGTCTACTCAGCCAAACAGCATGCCTCGATATGGTGCGGCGTAGCGATGTCTTGACCCTAATACCGCAGCGTAGTGCCGACTTCTTTGAGAATGATGCCGAAATTGCGCTATTTGATTTTCCGCTTCCCCTCCGTTTCAGTATTTGCGCGGCGCAACCTATAAAAAACATCTCTGACAGAATGCTCGACGATTTCATTGCCGCGCTATGCGAACGGCATCAGCATTGATGATTATCCCCCGAGCTTTGCGATCAAACTTTTCCCACGGAGGAAAGTCATGACCAGTTTTTCAACCTTCACGGCGCGCCCTTTGACCCCGACGATCGGGGCCGAACTTCTCGATTGTGACTTGAACACATTTGACGCGACAATGATCGCCGAGATAAGGACGGCACTGCTACAATACCGGGTTGTATTTTTCCGCGATCAAAGCTTGAAGCGCGAGGCACATATTGAATTTGCACGCCAATTCGGGACGCTCGAAATCCACCCCGCTACGCCGAAAGACCAATCCAACCCCGAAGTTTTGCGCATTGCGCATGGCCCGAAATCACGCGGCTCAGAGAATATGTGGCACTCCGATGTCACTTGGCGCGAGGCGCCGTCGCTCGGTTCGATTTTACGCGCCATTGAATTACCCGCGGTCGGCGGTGATACGCTGTTCGCTAATATGGTACTCGCTTATGATCGCTTGCCGGACGACCTTAAGGAGAAAATTGAGCCCTTATCAGCTGTGCATGATATTGCACGCGTGTTTGCCAAGCGCCTTGGCAAAAAGCCTGAAGAATTGCGCGATAAATACCCGCCCATGGTCCACCCTGTAGTGCGCACGCACCCGGAAACGAAAGAGCGGCTAATTTTCGTCAATGCCGCCTTCACCTCGCATATCATCGACCTCGACCCATCGGAAAGTGCGTGCTTGCTCGATAGACTGTACAAAACAGCGTGGAACCCAGAATTGCAATGCCGCTTCCGCTGGGCGCCTGGGTCGATGGCGTTTTGGGACAATCGCTCCTGCCAGCATTTCGCAGCGTCTGACTATTTTCCCGAAGTACGGGTGATGGAGCGCGTCACCATCGCAGGCGACCGTCCCTATTTCGACGCCGACAACCAAATCGCTTGTCGCCGCGAAGCCATCTAACTGCGCGGCCGCACCGAAGAATAACCTTCCGTCTAATTGCGTGAATAATTGAGAAAGTGGTGCCCAGTCCCTCCGTCGAACCAGTTTCTAACTATCTGAAACCGTTTATGAAATTTTATCGTACGCCAGCTGGGCCTACAAGTGAACCCACAAATGGAACTTTTAAGCGAAGTTTTTTCTGAGGCTATCCCTTGGTCTGGCGTTCATCTTTGTAGGCATGTAAGATGGCGAGCATGAGCGTTAAATCAAAAATTATCAATGTTTCGTCGAAGCTGAATCCATTAGCCATTTTGGGTGTTCCTAAAAAGTGGCGGCACCAGGTGGAAACTCGACTGACAGAAATGGCGATTGAAAAAGCAAAAGTAGAAATTGCGAAACGAGGACTTGAA
>CBFHZM010000076.1:256-7780 GCA_965660195.1 Alphaproteobacteria bacterium | reverse complement strand
CTGCTTGAGTGGACGCCGCTACAACTAATGGAGACTATTATGGCCGAAATTACAGCCGCAATGGTTAAAGAACTACGTGAGATGAGCGGTGCTGGCATGATGGATTGCAAAGCTGCGCTAAATGAAAATGGCGGCGATATGGAAGCCGCAGCTGATTGGCTTCGCACCAAAGGACTTGCTAAGGCCGCAAAAAAAGCTGGTCGAGTGGCTGCTGAGGGGCTGGTATGCGTTGCAACCGAGGGCAATCGCGGTGTTGTCGTTGAGGTGAACTCCGAAACAGATTTCGTGGCGCGCAACGCGTCTTTCCAAAGCATGGTGCGCGATATTGCGACAGCCGGTCTCGGCGTCGATGGTGGTCATGATGCGATGTTGGTGGCTGAATACCCAGGCGCTGGCAAGTCGATCGAAGCCCATATCCAAGAAATGGTTGGCACGATTGGTGAAAACATGACTTTCCGTCGTTCGGCAAGCCTATCGGTGTCGAAAGGCGTCGTCGCACAATATGTCCACGGTCAGGTTACCGACGGCATGGGTAAAATCGGCGTGTTGGTTGGTCTCGAATCCGATGGGGATGCGACCAAACTCGAAGCGCTCGCGAAACAAATTGCGATGCATGTTGCGGCCACAAGCCCGCTCTCGACTACAGTCGACTCGCTTGATCCAGCAGAGGTTGAGCGCGAGCGTAATCTGCTGATTGCGGAAGCTAAAGAAAGCGGCAAGCCCGATAATATTATAGAGAAAATGGTCGAGGGTCGCTTGCGTAAATTCTACGAGGATGTTGTGCTCGATACGCAAGTGTTCGTGATTGATGGTGAAAGTCGCGTGGGTGATGTTGTGAAAAAACTCGCCGATGAGCTTGGGACCCCGGTTAAACTAGCAGGTTTCTTGCGTCTCGAACTTGGTCAAGGTGTTGACAAAGGTCCTGAAGAAGACTTTGCCGCCGAGGTTGCTGCCGCTGTTGGTAAGAAATAATTCCTAGTCCGAGGCTTGGGTCGCGGTCCGAATCTGCGACACTACCCTCGGAGAAGGGCCTGGCCATGACATCATCCATTCTGTACAAGCGCGTCTTATTAAAAGTTTCGGGCGAAGCCCTGATGGGGCCGGGTCAGTATGGTATTGATGTCGCAACAGTTGACCGCATTGCTCAGGACGTTAAAGCGGCAATAGCACTTGGTGTTGAGGTTTGTCTGGTTATTGGCGGCGGCAATATCTTCCGCGGTCTATCTGGTGCGGCCGATGGCATGGATCGCTCAAGCGCCGACTATATGGGTATGTTGGCAACCGTTATGAACGCCTTGGCAATGCAAAATGCGCTTGAACGGATCGATGTCGACACACGGGTTTTATCTGCCATTCCGATGACCAGCGTTTGCGAGCCTTATATTCGCCGGCGAGCGACGCGGCACATGGAAAAGGGGCGTGTGGTGATTTTTGCTGCTGGAACTGGAAACCCCTTTTTCACGACGGATACCGCCGCCGCCTTGCGTGCCGCTGAGATGAATTGCGATGCTTTGATGAAGGGCACCAATGTTGACGGGGTTTACTCTGCGGATCCAAAAAAGCAGCCCGATGCTGAGCGCTATACGACATTGAGCTATATGGATGTGTTGTCGCGTGATCTCAAGGTTATGGACGCCTCGGCTGTCTCCTTATCACGCGAAAATAATATTCCCATTATCGTTTTTTCAATCCATGATGCGGGTAATCTCTGTGACGTTCTCACGGGCACGGGCGCTTGTACGGTTGTCACAAATTGACCATTTTCTGGAGGGTAGGACATGAGCATTGATTTATCGGATCTCGAGCGTCGCATGGATGGCGCTGTTACAACCTTGAAAAGCGAGTTCGGGGGGCTGCGCACAGGGCGAGCCAGCGCTAGCTTGTTGGAGCCTGTCGTTGTTGAGGCTTATGGTCAGACAATGCCATTGACGCAAGTTGCCACCGTTTCGGTGCCTGAGCCACGGCTGATTTCGGTTCAGGTTTGGGATAAAGGGCAGGTGCAACTCGTCGAGAAGGCGATCCGCGAGGCCGGTCTCGGGCTAAACCCTATGCCCGATGGGCAAATGATCCGCGTGCCGATCCCTGAGCTCAATGAAGAGCGTCGGGAGGAATTGGTAAAGGTCGCTGGACGTTATGCAGAGCAAGCGCGTGTGTCGGTACGCAATGTTCGTCGCGACGGCATGGATCAGATTAAAAAATCTGAAAAAGACGGCGATATTTCGCAGGACGATGCAAAGTCGTTATCAGACAACGTTCAAAAACTGACGGATAAAGAAATTAAGCGCATCGACGATATGCTCGCTCAAAAAGAGGGCGAAATTCGTCAAGTCTAACGGAGGCTCAGGATTTGGCCGGAGGCACCAGCGCGTTACCGAAACATCTTGCCATTATCATGGACGGCAATGGGCGTTGGGCGCAACAGCGCGGCCTGTCGCGACAGCAGGGGCACAAGCAAGGCGTTGAGGTAGCGCGTCGTATCGTCCGCGAAATAGAAGCGCGTGAGATTTCGTACCTGACGCTTTATGCGTTTTCCTCTGAGAACTGGCGTCGCCCGAAAGGGGAGGTCAGTTTTCTGATGCGTCTGATCGGGCACTATATAGAATCCGACCTTGCTGAGTTGAAAGCCAATGGAACGCGGCTCAAGATAATAGGTCGTCGGACGGGATTGTCGCCCTCGCTCGTGAAATTAATTGAACGGGCCGAGGCAGAGACAGCTAGCAATGATCGATTGCATTTACAGATTGCGTTTAATTATAGCGGCCGCGATGAGATTGTAGATGCTGTAAGGGCATTAGCGCAGGCGAGCCTTGACGGGACAGTGGATCCGCAGGCGATTGATGAGGCGGCCGTGGCCAATGCTCTGGTGACGCAATCGATGCCAGATCCTGATTTTATTATTCGTACAAGTGGCGAGTACCGTTTAAGCAATTTCTTGCTTTGGCAAGCGGCGTATGCCGAACTTTATTTTACGCCCGTATTATGGCCGGATTTTAGTATTGGCGATCTAGAAAAAGCGCTCGACGATTTTGCGCAAAGGCAGCGGCGGTTTGGTGATGTCAAACCGAAGCGGGTGAAACAGCATGAGTGATGGTTCCAAATTTCAAGGCCTCGGGCTTCGTGTGATTACGGCGCTGGCTTTGCTCGGCCCTGTGGCGGCAGCGCTATGGTACGGTGGCTGGCCTTTCACGCTCTTGATCGTCATCGCCGGCTTTGCCATGGCTTTGGAGTGGGGGACGCTTTTGCGGGCGCGGGCCGGGACGGGGTTTATTCTCGCTGGAATGTTATGCGTTTTGTTGCTTGTGCAACGCTTAGACGGCAACGTTTTAAGTCTAGCGACGCTGCTGGCTTTGGTCGTGATGAGCGCTGCCGGCTCGCTTCTCGCTCGCCAGCCGATCAGCCATTTGGCGGGCGGTTTATTCTATGTCGGTTTTCCGCTATGGACGGCGCAGTGGTTGCGCGATAGCGCCGATGGGTTTTTCCTGATTTGTTTTGTATTTCTCTCCGTTTGGGGAACAGATATTCTGGCGATGTTCGCGGGCAAAATTATCGGCGGGCCGAAACTTGCACCCCGCATTTCGCCGAATAAAACCTGGTCCGGTTTAATTGGCGGTATGGGCGGTGCGGTCATCGGGGCCTTTTTAACCCTCGGGCTTTATGTTTGGTTGACGGATGGAGAGCTGCCATCCCTGGCGCGCCTTGTTGTGCTAGGAGCTCTATTCGCGATCGTCGCACAACTCGGCGATTTGTTCGAATCCTGGCTGAAGCGCAGGAATGATATTAAGGATTCGGGAGACATTATTCCCGGGCATGGCGGCGTGTTGGACCGCGTCGATGGTCTGGTTGGTATTTTGATTGTCCTCGGATTTTACATGCTGTATGTGCTACACCTTGCCAAGGCGGCCCCTCTAGCGATTTTGTGGGGCCTATAGTGCAAAAACGCATTTCTATTCTTGGGGCTACCGGCTCAATTGGCCGCAATACGCTTGATATCGTTGCCGCCTTTCCTGAGCGTTTCAAAATTGTTGCAATGTCTGCGGCGCAAGACAGTGCTGGCTTGGCAGAACTTGCACTGCAGTTTCACCCTGAGCTAGTGGCCATCGCTGACGCGCGTAAAGCTGAGGATTTAAAGGCGCGTTTGCAGGGGAGCTCCATTAAAATCGTTGCTGGCCCCGAGGCTGCGATAGAGGCAGCGCGGGTCGAGGCTGATTTTACGATGGCAGCGATTGTCGGCTTTGCCGGTTTAGCGCCGACACTGGAAGCGGTAAAAAGCGGTCGTGCGATAGGGCTTGCGAATAAAGAATGTCTGGTTGCCGCGGGTGATTTATTCATGGCGACGGCACGTCACCACGATGCCCGTATTCTGCCTGTTGATTCCGAGCATAACGCAGCCTTTCAATTGCTATCTGACATACCGCCTGCAGCGGTTAAAACACTGACGCTGACGGCCTCGGGCGGGCCGTTCCGCACGATGAGCATGCAAGACTTGCAAAGCGTCTCGACGGCGCAGGCGATCAAACACCCAATTTGGTCAATGGGGCAGAAAATTTCAGTCGATAGCGCCACGTTGATGAATAAAGGGCTCGAGCTCATCGAGGCACATCATTTGTTTTCGATCGCGCCTCATCAGCTCGATGTTATTGTGCATCCGCAGTCGGTTGTTCATGCCATGTTAAGTTTGACCGATGGATCGGTTCTGAGCCATCAAGCCCCGCCGGATATGCGCGGCCCGATTGCGTTTTGTATGGGGTGGCCTGAGCGTCTAGCTCCAGACATGCCTAAGCTAGATTTTGCAGAAGTTGGAAAACTTGAGTTTTTTCAACCAGATCGAGATAAATTTAGATGCCTTGCTTTGGCTGAGGCGGCAATGCAGGCGGGACAGATGGCGCCGACGATCCTGAATGCCGCCAATGAGGTCGCCGTCGCCGCATTTCTGGCGCAATCTATCGGGTTCTTGCAGATCGCTGAAACAGTTGCGGCTAGCCTCGATTATTGGGCCGGAAAAGCTGAGTTCTCAGCCACCCCCAGCACGCTTGAGGAAATTATCGCGCTGGATGCCTCGTTTCGCTTGCATACCAGCGACATTTTAACGAAAAAAGCCTGATACCCTTGTTTTTTAATGGCCTTTTTCGCGTCAGAACCTAATATAGGGCAATCTTGACCGAGTCTCTCAGGCTTTATTCATTAGGAGTTTTTTTTGGAAATCGGAATGACATTTGTGAATGAATTTTTGGGATCAGTCATACCCTTTCTATTCGTAATAACCGTGGTCGTGTTTTTTCACGAGCTAGGCCATTTTTGGGTGGCCCGGCGTTGCGGCGTTGCTGTGGAAACCTTCTCTATTGGCTTTGGGAAAGCGCTGTTCAGCCGGATCGATAAAAAGGGTACGCGCTGGCAAATCGGCTGGCTGCCGCTGGGCGGCTACGTTAAGTTCTTAGGCGATGAAAATGCTGCCAGCGCGCCAGACAGCGAAGCGTTAAAGGGGATGGACGACTCCGCTCGTCAGCAGACCCTGTTCTATAAGCCGCTATGGCAAAGATCGGCTGTCGTCGCGGCAGGACCACTTGCTAATTTTATTCTTGCGATCGTTATTTTTGCTGCCCTTTATATGTCGTTTGGGCAGCAGGTCATTCGCCCGCTGATTGATCAAGTTATGCCGAACAGCGCGGCCGAGAGGGCAGGTTTGCAAGGCGGTGATTTGATTGTAGCAATTAATGGCGATGCGATGGAGAGCTTCGCCGATGTTCAGCGCATAATTGCTGTCAGCGCCGAGGAGCCTTTGGATGTTGAGGTTTTGCGGGCAGAGCAAGCCGTGATGTTGACTGTTGTGCCGGAGCGGGTTTTACAAACAGATCGTTTTGGCAATGAATATAGTGTTGGACGCTTGGGCGTCAGTGCAATGGCAAGTCCCGAGTATACTGAACGGGTCAGTTATGGGCCGATCGAAGCGCTGGCGCGTGCGGTTGGTGAGACCTATTTCATTGTTGAACAGACCTTTGTTGTGTTAGGGCGGATTATTTCGGGACGGGAGAGCATGGATATGCTCGGGGGGCCGATCAAAATTGCGCAGATTTCAGGACAAACAGCGACGCTGGGTATCATTGCTTTGATCCATCTTACGGCCGTTTTATCGGTCAGTATTGGTCTTGTGAATTTGTTTCCTGTGCCTGTTCTCGATGGCGGGCATCTGTTGTTTTATGCTTATGAAGCGGTTTTCCGTCGCCCTGTGCCGGATCGGGTCCAGGAGATCGGTATGCGGATTGGGCTCGGTCTGGTACTGACATTGTTTGTCTTTTTGACATGGAATGACATTAGTTAGGTTTTAGGAATTTACGAGAGCAAAGGTTCGGTTTAGGTTACGCCGTTGCTGCAGAGGGGTTCATGATTAAATCGCGTTTAATTAATCTTGGTGGGGTCATCACAGCCGCGATGATGGGCTTGATCATTCTCGTGGTCGTGCCATCACAGGCGCAAGATAAAGCTTCGACCGGAGCGCAAGATGATTTGCCGACGATCGCTTTCATCAAAGTCGAGGGGACGCAGAGGGTCGAGGCCGAAACCGTATTGGCCTATATTGTCGTTCGTGAAGGCATGCGGTCAGATCCAGAATTGATCGATCAATCGGTAAAAACTTTGTTTGCCTCCGGCTTATTCGCCGATGTGAGTATTCGGCGCGAGGATGGTGGTTTGATCGTTACGGTGATTGAAAACCCGATCATCAACCGTGTGACCTTTGAGGGTAACAGCAAAATCACCGATGATAATCTCTCAAAAGAGAGCACTTTGCGCCCGCGCTTAGTTTACACGCGTGCTAAGGTGCAAGATGACGTTGAGCGCTTTCTCGAGCTTTATCGGCGGGCGGGGCGTTTTTCAGCACGCATTGAGCCAAAAGTTGTTCAGCTACCTCAGAACCGCGTTGATTTGATTTTTGAAATTTCAGAAGGTCCGGTGACTGGTATTCGCGCTATTAACTTTATCGGTAATGAGGCTTTTGACGATGGTCGCCTAATGGAAGAGATCGCCACTTCGGAAACGCGGTGGTGGAAGTTTTTGTCATCGAATGACAATTATGATCCAGATCGCATCGCCTATGACCGCGAACTTTTGCGCCAATTCTATTTGGCGCGCGGTTATGCAGATTTCCGCGTTATCAGCTCGACGGCTGAGCTGACGCGTGAGGGCGATGCCTTTTTCATCACCTTCAATTTAGAAGAAGGTCAGCTCTATGATTTTTCGGACTCGAACATTGAAACCAGTCTGGAGAAAATTCAGGCGATGGATTTGGCCGAGCTGATCAAGCACGAGGCAGGACAGCGATACGACTCGCGAAAAATCGATAAAACAGTAGATGAGCTGACCAAAGTCGTTGGCGAGCAGGGCTTTGCTTTTGCGGATATTCGTCCGCGGGTGCGCCGCGATCCGGAAAATCGTTCGGTTTCGGTGACCTATTTGATTGAAGAAGGTCCGCGCGTTTATGTCGAACGGATTAATATTAATGGTAACACGCGTACTCAAGATGAAGTCATC
>CBFHZM010000076.1:0-246 GCA_965660195.1 Alphaproteobacteria bacterium | reverse complement strand
AGGGTGCTATTGTCGCGGTCCGAGCGGAGTGTGAAGGGGCTCGATTTCTTCTCCAATGTCGATATTGTCGAGCAGCCGGGTAGCGAACCAGACCAAACTATTATTGATGTTGATGTGCAAGAAAAAGCCACGGGCGAGCTTACGCTTGGGGTGGGCTTCTCGTCGACGGAGAATTTCTCAACGCAATTTTCGATCGGGGAACGTAACCTTTTGGGTCGCGGGCAACAGTTGCAATTTTCGGTGAAT
>CBFHZM010000075.1:6223-8021 GCA_965660195.1 Alphaproteobacteria bacterium | reverse complement strand
GATTTGGCGCAGCGCGAGACAAAGAATTTATCGGTGAAGTTTGCCAATACCGTGGTCAATAAAATGAATGGCAAAACAGAATTGCTGGAGCGAACGCATCGCTTTGCGGGGTTCCGTGTTTTGAAAGCCCCTGATGTGCCTTCCGTATTGATCGAACTTGGCTTCCTCACAAATCGCAATGATGAAAAGCTCCTCGTGTCCTCGAAATGGCGAAAATCAGTCTCGGTAGCGCTCAAGGAAGCTGTCGACAGATATTTTGCCAGCTTGGCAAATAATTCATAACGATCAGGCCTTAAGAAATAGATTTTTATATAAAAGCCAGTAGACTGCGGACTTCAGGAAAGGAGCGGGGCATCGACCATGCGCATTTTTAAAGCGATCATAAGTTTGGGGCTTTTGCTGACCGCTGTTCTTGCCTTTTTGCTCGGCGCCTATTTGTGGCAAGTGAGTAGCACACTGCCTGATTATCAGCACTTGGCTGATTACACGCCGCCGGTTACCAGTCGTGCGCATGCTGGCGATGGTGCTTTGATTGCGGAATTTGCCCAGCAACGGCGGCTTTTTGTTCCTGTCGACTCGATCCCAAAAATTGTTGAGCAGGCTTTTTTATCGTCGGAAGATAAGAATTTTTATGACCACTTAGGTCTCGATTTTTTTGGCATCGTCCGCGCGGCTGTTCAAAATGTAATCAATGTTCTAAACAATCGGCGGCTCGAGGGGGCCTCGACGATCACGCAACAAGTTGCAAAAAACTTCCTGCTGACCAATGACGTAACCTTTCGGCGCAAGCTCAAGGAAGCGATTTTATCGGTGCGCCTAGAAAATGCGTTTACCAAACGGCAAATTCTCGAACTCTATTTGAACGAAATTTACCTCGGTATTGGCAGTTATGGTGTGGCGGCCGCAGCCCTGAATTATTTTGATAAGTCGCTCGATGAACTAACCGTATCCGAGGCTGCCTATTTGGCGGCGTTGCCGAAAGCGCCGAATAATTATCATCCCATCCGGCAGAAAGAACGCGCTATCGCGCGCCGCGACTGGGTGATTGATCGGATGCACGAAAATGGCTTTATCTCTGGCGTCCGCGCTAATGACGCAAAACAGGAAGATTTGATCGTCCAATTCCGTCCGGTTGGTGTGCAACAAGTCGATGCGGAATATTTTGTCGAGGAAGTGCGGCGTAACGTGCAAAATCTATTCGGCGACAAACAACTCTATGGCGGTGGGCTGTCGATCCGCTCGACGCTTGACACACGGTTGCAAACGATTGCGCAGACCGTGTTGCGCAATGGGTTGGTCGATTACGATCAGCGCTATGGCTATCGTGGCCCTATGCAACAGCTCGAAACCATCGAAGATTGGCCAACCCAGTTACAGGCTCTCATGGTGGTGCAAGACATAGCCCCTTGGCGCATGGCGGTTGTGATTTCGGTCGATGATCAAGAGGCTGAAATCGGTCTACGCCCAGATGCGCCGATGACTGAGGGTCACGAGGCCGAAATCGGTCGCTTGAATATCTCGGAGGCGCGATGGGCGCGCCGTGCTGCAGTCGGAAATGGGCGAATGGGCGGCGCCGTCGTCTCGTTGCATCAAGTGCTGGGGGCGGGCGATGTTATTTATGTCGAGCCGCTTGAGGCGGCCGGCCAGTTTGCCCTGCGACAAATGCCCGAGGCCAATGGAGCGCTGGTTGCGATGGATCCGCATACCGGTCGTGTGCTAGCGATGGTGGGGGGCTATAGTTTCGATGTTAGCGAATTTAATCGTGCCACCCAAGCGCGACGGCAGCCCGGTTCGTCGT
>CBFHZM010000075.1:0-6213 GCA_965660195.1 Alphaproteobacteria bacterium | reverse complement strand
GCCGCTGCGCTTGATGCTGGCTATACGCCCGCAAGTTTGGTGCTGGACGCGCCCTTTGTTATCGATCAAGGCAGTGATCAAGGTTTGTGGAAACCTGAAAACTATGCCCGGCGTTTCTATGGCCTTTCGACCCTGCGGCTCGGCATGGAAAAAAGTCGTAACCTCATGACCATTCGCTTGGCACAACAGGTTGGTATGCAGCGCGTTGTTGATTACGCTAAGTCCTTTGGCGTCAGCGATGATATGCCGCCAGTTTTGGCAATGGCTTTGGGCGCGGGCGAGACGACTTTAATTCGCATGGTTTCAGCTTATTCGACCTTTGTGAACGGCGGCAAACGTATCGAGCCAGTGCTGATCGACCGCATCCAAAATCGCTATGGTCTAACAATCTACAAGCATGATACGCGTCCTTGTGATGCTTGCGCGGTCGAGGCTTGGGCCTATCAGGCGCCGCCGAGTTTGCCCGATACGCGACCGCAAATTATTCCGCCGCAAACAGCGTACCAGATTGTTTCAATGCTAGAAGGCGCTGTGTTGCGCGGCACGGGCCGTGCTGCGCGCGTTTTGAACCGTCCGCTGGCCGGCAAAACCGGAACCACCAATGACAGTCGCGACGGTTGGTTTATTGGCTTCTCACCCGATTTAGTTGTCGGCACTTATGTTGGTTTTGATGATAATCGAACCCTCGGTGCGGGCGAGTCTGGTGGCAAGGTAGCCGCCCCTGTGTTCACCGAGTTTATGCGCCAAGCGCTGAAAAAAGCTCCCGTGATTTCGTTCCGGATTCCACCCAATGTTAGCCTCGTGCGGATTAGCGCGAAGACTGGCAAGTTAGCGCGGGCCAATGATCGTGATGTTATTTTGGAGGCATTTAAGGTCGGAACTGAGCCCGTGTCGGGACGCCGGCAATTGGTCATTGAGGGCAATACAGGTGCCGGTGATCGGGTTGATGAAAATAGGCAATCCCCGGCCACTGGTGGCCTTTACTAAAGCCAAAGCTGGCGCTAGTGTCGCGTCGCATTCTTAAAGGGGTTCTATCGTGAACGCAGAAGCGCATGAACATATTGATCGCATTCAGCAAGCAGTTGCCTTGCTGAGGAGGCATCTTTGACTGGGATAAAGCCAATGCCAGATTGGCGACGTTGAACCGTGAAGCGGAGCGTGCTGACTTGTGGGATGACCCCATGAAAGCGCAGAAGCTAATGCAAGAGCGCAACCATTTGGAACAATCGATCAAGGCGTGCTTGTCGCTTGAAAATGACAGCGCCGATGCGGTGGGGCTCATTGAGCTGGGTGAGCAAGAGGGTGATGGCGAAGTCGTTGCTGAGGCCATGGCTGCCTTAGCAGATTTGCGCGCACAAGCTGAGCGCATGGAGGTCGAAACGCTTCTTTCGGGCGAAGCCGATTCCAACTCGGCCTTTCTTGAAATTCATGCCGGCGCTGGAGGTACCGAGAGCCAAGATTGGGCCAGCATGTTGATGCGGATGTATCTGCGTTGGGCCGAGCGTCGCGGTTTTAAGACCGAGGTTATCGACATGACGGAAGGCGATGAGGCCGGCATTAAATCGACGACAATATTAATCCGCGGTCATAATGCCTATGGTTGGGCCAAGACCGAGTCCGGCGTGCATCGCTTGGTGCGTATTTCGCCTTTTGACTCGCAGTCTCGGCGGCATACGAGTTTCGCGAGCGTAGGTTGTTATCCCGAAGTTGATGATGCCATTGAGATCGAGGTGTCTGAATCAGATGTACGGATTGATACCTTTCGCGCTAGCGGCGCCGGCGGACAGCATGTCAATACGACCGATAGTGCTGTGCGCATAACGCATATTCCAACCGGTATTGTCGTGCAGTGCCAGAACGAACGGTCGCAACATAAAAATCGCGCTACGGCATGGACCATGTTGAAGGCGCGGCTTTATGAATTGGAGTTGCAAAAGCGCGAGGAAGAAGCGCTTGCGCAGGCTCAAAGCAAGACAGAAATTGGCTGGGGGCATCAAATCAGATCTTATGTTTTGCAGCCCTACCAAATGGTCAAGGACCTGCGTACGAGCGTCGAAAGTGGTAACCCGCAGGCTGTGCTCGATGGTGCTATCGATATTTTTATTGAAGCGGCCTTAGCGCAGCGCGCTTATGGCGATAGCGAAAAAGAAAAGGCAGAACTTGATTAGCTGTTGCGTTCAAGCCGCGCCGCAAATTGCTCGGGCTTGATGCTGGCTTCAGCCAGAGGATCTTTTTCTCTTTTTACAGCACCATTTAATTCGGCGCCGGACTCGATCGCCAGAACTTCATGGAAAATGTCGCCATTGATCCGCGAGCCGGAGCAGAGGTGCACTTGACGCGCCCGGATCGTGCCATCGACCTGGCCCCGAATGGTAACGATTTCTCCCGCAATCTCGCCACGAATTCGCGCTGTCTCGCCAATGGTTACGGCATGCGAACAAATATTGCCATCGAGGACGCCGTCGAGCTGTACATCGCCCGAAGAATAAATCTGTCCCTTGATAGCAAGGTCAGCGCTTAAAATTGAAGGGGCGACGCGGTGCAGACGTTTGATCTCAGCCATGTTGGTTCCTATCAGTCACTTCCCAGTGTTTCAGATACGCTAAAGATCTGCTGCCCGGTTGTCAAAAAACTCTGCGGATCGCGAACGCGGCCCTCATACCATATTTCGTAATGCAGGTGCGGCCCGGTGCTGCGGCCGGTATTTCCGCTATCGCCGATTTGGTCTTGGAAACCGACCGTCTGCCCACGGCGCACGCGAGTTTTGTTTAAATGCGCATAACGCGTTTTAAAGCCATTGCCGTGATCAATCTCGACGACCTTGCCGTAAGGACCTCGGTTACCCGCATAGGTAACGACGCCAGCCAATGTTGAATACACTGCTGTGCCTGTTGGGGTTCCGAAATCAGCACCCGAGTGAAAAGCGGGGCGCTTTTGAATGGGGTCGATCCGCGGGCCAAAGCCACTTGTTTGGCGGAAATTGTGGATCGGACGGGCCAACGGAATATGCCTGATGGCTTGTGATAGATTGTCGAGGCGTTCGAGATTAGATGAAATACGGAATAATTGCTGGTCGAGGCTTTCGCCAAGATTGCCATTAGTGGCTAGCGGTATATAGGGGCCGCCGGTCGCGCGCTCATCCTCAGGAACGATCTGCGCAACAAATACATCGGTTTTTAAAAGATTGGTTCCGTCAATTATTGCCGCATATTCTCGCAAGGCGCGATCGGTGTTTTCTTCAATCGCATCAAGCAGGTCTTTTTGCCGAACACTTAAATTATCAATCCGATGATAGGTCTCGCTATCCATGAGTGCCAGCGGGCTTGACGAGGTGGCCGTTTCATCAACTGATGTCGGATCTTCCATGTTGGTGAGCATCGTGCCACTGTCCATCGGATCCTGACGGCTCAAACGGCTCTCAAGTGTCGCTGAACTCTTACGACCAATCGCAGCAACCAAGCGCGTTTCGCCAGCAGTGCGGCGTGTCCGCTTGGTCATTTCGGCAAATCTGTCTTGCATCTCGTTGATCTGCTCATTAATGGCGGCGTGGCGCTCGAGCATTGAGGTGATGGCCTTATGGCGTGCCTCGAGGCGGCTGGTGGTTTCGTCAAACCAATCGGTGGCCAGTGCGAGCTGACCATTGAGGCTGTCATAGTCTGCTTGCAGCTTGTTCAGCTTGTCTTGGTAGAGAACGATTTGATTTTTGAGATCGACAACGGCTTGGGCTTCAATTCGATCGGCTAGAATGGTTCGGACTGATGTGAAAGCGAGCCAGCCGCTCAGCAAAATAGCGAAAATGACCAAAAGCGATTGCGACCGTGAAGACAGAGAAAGGTAGCGCACGCTGCCCTTGCTGCGGACGTAAATTTGTTTTTCGGTAAAATAATGCCCGAACTGCCAAATGAGATTACGCATCTCTCTTCCAAATCAATCGCAATGTTGTCCAGAACATGTCAAAAATCGCAGGATAAGGCAAGATAAGAATATTTGTTTTCATTGTTAGTCTACTCAAATTGCAGGTAAAAATCATCTGGCATTCCACTTTGTTGACGCGCCTCAATATTAAATGGCGCTTTGAGTTTGCCTGCAAACCGTGTTTTCACAAAAAATCGGAAAGTTTCCGCCGGTTTTAAACGGTTTCTTTTGCAGTGGTGTAAGAACCAATTCATGCCAGCCGCGACATGTGTTTTCTCATCCCGCAATATAACCTGCAAAATACGCGCCGATTCCATGTCGCCCGCGTCGGAAAATTTTCGGCACATTTCGGGGGTGACATCGAGGCCGCGGGCCTCCAAAACAAGTGGAACAATGCTCAAGCGTGCCGCAAGATCATCGGCGGTATCCAGTGCGGCCTGCCATAGGCCGTCATGGGCAGGAAACGCGCCATAAAAACTCTCGAGTTTATGGAGGCGTTTGTTGAGCATCAGGAAGTGACGCGCTTCATCTGCAGCGACTCGCATCCAGTCATCGAGAAATCGGGTCGGTAAGTCGGGCCCGTAAAAGCGGCCAATAATATCGACGGCCAAATCAATGGCGTTTAATTCAATATGCGCCAGAGCGTGGAGCTGCGCCCTGCGACCATCGTACGACGATAGGCGCCGTCGCGGCATATCGCGCGGGGCAAGGAGATCTGGCTTGTGCGGCCGAGCTGGGCGGTCGGGCCAGCTATCAGGCGCCCCTTGCCAGAAACAGGCCCCCATTCTGTAGCTTTCATACAGAGCCAAACAGGCTTCAGCTTTTTCGTCGGCTGACGCGGTGAGCAAGACTTTTCGTAAGCCTAGCCCCAGGTCGGATAGGGTGTCGGACACTTTCATATCGGTTTTAGGCCAGCGCCGCGAGCGCCTCTCTTACGTCATCAATATGCGTCTTTACTTTTACTTTATTCCAAATTGCCCGAATTATGCCTTTTTCATCGATCAAAAAGGTCGAACGCTCAATTCCCATATAGGTGCGCCCATACATAGATTTTTTGACCCAAACGCCATAGGCCTCCAGCGCTTCATGCGCCTCGTCGCTCGCCAAACGAATGCTCAGATCGTGTTTGGCAATAAATTTCTCATGCTTGGCAAGGCTGTCGGCGGAAACGCCCAATATTTCGGCATTGAGAGTAGCAAATTTTTCTTTGGCGGCAGAAAAGTTAATGGCTTGGGTGGTGCAGCCAGGCGTGTCATCCTTGGGGTAGAAATACAAAATCAGCCGTTTGCCTTTATAATCCGTCAGGCTGACCGTTTTGCTACCGTCTGTCACCAGTTTAAAATTGGGCGCTTTCTGTCCTACTTTGATCGCCGTCATGTTTATCTCCCATATCGTAATGCCAAGGTGGTTGCATGTTCGCCGCCGTTCACACGGCTACGACGCATCGAACCAAAATCTATGATTTATTTACTTAAGTCACTGTTAATAGACTGCAAGCAAGTTTACAAGGTGACTGTTATGAATGCTTTTGCGTGGGGCCAACTGTTTTGACGCGAACAAACAGATTGTTGGTTAGGATCTTGAGCGGGATATTCCTTATCCTGCTTTTGGGCTTGGCCGCTTTGGCGGGACGGCTCGCAACCGGACCGATACCACTTGATTGGGCTACTTCGGCTTTATCATCTGTATTATTAAGAAGTTTGCCGGAGGGGTCGCTCACAATTGAGGGCCCCGAGCTTAATCTTTCGGAAGTGAATAATCGCCTGCAACTTCATATCACGCAGATTGATTATCGCGGCGACAATGGGTACCGCGTTGAAGTGACAGATGTTGCTGTGCAACCGAGTATGGCGGTTTTGCTCTTTAATGGTCGGTTGGCGGCAGAAAGCCTAATTGTTGGGCAAGTCCAAATCATTGCTGGGTCCGAGACGGTTCAGCTTCCGCCAGAAAAATTGATGGGGCTCGATAATATCATCGCCATGGCAACCGGTGGCGAGGGTGGCATCGCCAAGTTACGTGAATTTATCATCAAGTCGATCCATTTGCAGGATAATAAGATGGAGACTGCGCAGGCGCCCCCGTCATTTTTCGTGTGGCGGCGCGACGCTCGCGGTGCTGAGCTGGATGTTCGGCTTGATTATCATAGCGGAGAAGTTGTTGCCTCTATTCAGGCGCAGGGCAACTTGCTGGCTAATGAGATTAGCAGCGTGACATATCAAATGGAAAATGTGCGGCCAAGCGATGTGGCACTTTTCGTACCCGCTCTGAAAACACTTCGACAGCAAACCTTTCCCGTTA
>CBFHZM010000074.1:0-8033 GCA_965660195.1 Alphaproteobacteria bacterium | reverse complement strand
TATGGATGAGGCCAATTTGACCATCGATACGTAACGGGTCTAACGCCTCAGCAGGCTTAATCGCGGTAAAGACTAGAGCTGTTAAAATGATGAGTCGCATTAGATTCATGACGCCCAATCCTCGCTACCTAGTCCGAACAATTCATGGTCGACCCAATGCCCATTAATTTGCAAATAGTTTTTTGCCCGCCCCTCATGCGCGAAGCCATTTACCGTCAGCACCGTCTGGGAGGCGGCATTATCCAACATGCACGCGGCCTCGAGACGATGCAACGCAAGCGCGGTAAAGGCAAAGTCGCATACTAAAGCCACCGCTTCACGCATATAACCGTGACCTTGAAACTCTTCGCCTAACCAATATCCAAGCGTGCCCATCTGCGCTGCACCGCGGCGGATTTGGGTTAAATGCACAGCCCCCATCAGCTGACTATTATCGGCCCGAAATACTAAAAACCCATAGCCAAGCGCGTAGCGCGCTGCGAGGCGATATTCCCGCACATAGCGTCGATAATAGCGCCGCGTCAAAGCATCGGGCGGCCATTGCGGCTCACGTTCACGAAGTATATTTTGATTTCTCCGTCGAAGCGCAGACCATTCTTGATAATCACACCGCCGCGGCGGCCGCAACACAATCGACATGCCTGATAAGACGATCGATTTTGGTGCAAAAACTTGCCACCCGAACATCGCTTAATCCGCGTGACGCGTCCGGCTCAGAATGTAGTCCTGAACGCTGGTCAGATCATTAGCCAGGACGTCTGATCGCTCTTCCTGATCCAAGATGGCCGCAATATGGGCTGGCGGTTCAGCATAAAGGCCACATGCCGCCTGCACGGCATCGGGGAATTTAGCGGGGTGCGCCGTCGCCAAAGTGATCCGCGCGACATCATCAGGCAAGTCAATTTTCTCCGCTGCCGCCAGGCCGACGGCGGTGTGCGGATCGAGGATCATCCCCAAACGCTCATATACCCGTGCGATCGTCGCTGCTGTCTCGTCCTGATCAATGCGCGCCGCCGCGAACATCTGACGAATTTCAGCTAAATGCGCGGGCGCCAGATCAAAACCGCCGTCGTCGCGCAGTGCCCGCATATAGTCTTCGACAAGAGCCCCCTCGCGACCTGCTACTTCGAACAGCAAACGTTCAAAATTGCTCGACACTTGGATATCCATGCTCGGCGAACTGGTAGCAACAACCTCACCCGTTTGATAGCGTCCCGATGCCAAGGTGCGTGCTAAAATATCATTCACATTTGTGGCGATCATTAATTGTTCGATCGGCAGCCCCATGCGCGCTGCGACATAGCCGGCAAAAATGTCGCCAAAATTTCCTGTTGGTACGGAAAAAGCAAGCTTTGCCTTCGGCGCGCCTAACTGCAGGGCGGCGGTAAAGTAATAAACCGTTTGAGCCATAACCCGCACCCAATTAATGCTATTAACGCCAGCGAGCGATACTTTTTTGCGGAAGGCTTGATCGTTGAACATCGCTTTAACAAGCGCCTGACAATCATCAAAAGTACCCTCGACGGCAACAGCATGAACATTATCTTCGCGCGGCGTCGTCATTTGCTTGCGTTGCACATCCGATACTCGCCCTTGCGGGTAGAGAATAAATATTTCGCAGGCAGACTTGCCGCGGAAAGCTTCTATGGCAGCTCCACCCGTATCACCCGATGTCGCCCCTACAATCGTCGCCCGCGCGTTGCGCCGCGTTAGCGCATGGTCCATCAAGAGTGCAAGTAATTGCATAGCGACATCTTTAAAGGCCAGCGTCGGCCCGTGAAATAACTCGAGCAAATATTGTTGATCGTAGAGGTGTCGTAAGGGGGCAACTTCGGGCAGCGTGAAGCACGCATAGGCTTTATCAATCAAACGCTTTAGGTCTTTTTGTGACACATCTTGTCCGGTAAAAGGAGCGAGCACGCGTAGCGCAACGTCTTGATAGGACTGCCCCGCAAGCGCGGCGATATCCGCTGACGACATTTGCGGCCATTGGCGCGGCAAATACAGCCCGCCATCTTCGGCCAAGCCAGCCAAAAGCGTATCTTCAAACTCGAGCTCAGGCGCCTTGCCCCGCGTGCTGATATATTTCACCTGTCCTGCCTCTCTTAGTTCGGCGCGGTACGCTCGTCAGAGCGTAACTTCCTGAATTGGCGGATGTGCCATGTTGCCGAGATAATAACAAGTATTATAGCAAACCCAAACCATGTTAGCGCATATTCGAGATGGCGGTTCGAGAGTTCCAACCGTGACTGCCCAGCATAGGGCCAACCGGATTGCGGCGTCGTTTGTTCTACCAAGAAATCGCGGCCTGCAATATCAAGTGCTTGCGCCATAGCGCGCGGATCACGGACATACCAAATACCATCTTGCGGGCGGTCGGCGGGGTCAAAGCGTCCGCGCTCATCTGGCCAACGCAAAACCCCGGTAATAGCCGTGGGTAAATTCTCAGGACGCGCGTTCGGCAATCGCAACCGCTCAGGCACGAAGCCGCGATCAACAAAGAGTAAACTGCCATCTTCGAGCTGCAGAGGCGTCAACACATGAAACCCGACTTTATCACTCGCGGCGAGACCCTCAGGGGCTTGGTTAACTTGGGCAAACCAGTATTGCTCAAGATCGACCCGCCATGTCCCCGTAAGGCGGAGCCGCATATAGTCATTTTGCGCCTTTGTTAGCCCCTCGAGATCAGCTGCCGTTCTGATTTCGGTCACCGAGGATGACTGACCTTGCTCAATGCGCGCTAACAGAGCTTGCTTCCAGTCCATGCGCTGTAATTGCCATTGGCCGAGACCAAGCAAAACCGGCAACATAATGAGCGTTAAAACAAAAGGAATAAAGCGCATAAGGGCCTAGAACGTATGATCGAGCTGACCAAGCGCCGCATTTTTTTGAAATTGCTTGGCGGCCAGCCAGGCTTTCATCGGCCGCAACATGATCAGCGGCAAAATCAAGCCGAGCGGTAACCATAAAACGGCATGTACCCAGTAAGGTGGCTGGTAATGCACTTCTACATAGAGCGCCCCGCCGACGATCGCCAAGCCCGCCAACAAAATGACGAATACGGCAGGACCATCACCGGCATCAATCTGGCTAAAATCCTGCCCACACGTATCGCAACTGGACTGGAAATTGAGATAGCCAGAAAATAAGGCGCCCTGCCCACATCTGGGGCAGCGCGCCTTTAGAGCTGTCGTCAGTGGCGATTGAGCCGGATAAAAATCCTGCGCCGCCATAAATTAATGGGCACCCGCAGCGCCAGCACCGATGATGTAAATAACGACAAACAAGAACAACCAGACCACATCGACGAAATGCCAATACCATGCAGCGGCCTCAAAACCAAAATGGGCCTTTTCGGTAAAATGGCCATTAATCGAGCGCAGTAAGCATACCAGCAAGAAGATCGTTCCCACCAGAACGTGAAAACCGTGAAAGCCCGTTGCCATGAAGAAAGTCGCACCATAGATATGGCCTGCAAAACCAAACCCGGCATGCATATATTCAAAAACTTGAAACACGGTGAACAGCGCACCCAGCGCTACCGTCAAGACCAGCCCCCATTTCAACCCTTGGCGATCGCCATGCTGCAGCGCATGGTGCGCCCAAGTCACCGTCGTGCCGGAGGTCAAAAGCACCAGCGTGTTGATCAAAGGCAGATGCCACGGATCAAAGGTCTCAATCCCTTGTGGAGGCCACTGGCCGCCCGTCAAAGCCGTCCGCGACGCTTGAATGGCTTCGCCCGGGTATAGGCTGGCGTCGAAATAGGCCCAAAACCAAGCGACGAAGAACATAACTTCAGACGCGATAAAAAGGATCATTCCATAGCGCAAATGCAACTGCACTACGGGTGTATGATCACCTTTTTGGCCCTCAAGGATAACGTCGCGCCACCAACCGATCATGCAATAAATGACACCAACTAAACCGATCACTAAGAGCCAAGGCGCATCTGAGTGGAAATATTGAACCGCACCAATGGTGAGCAACAAGACGCTGATAGATGAGATCAACGGCCATGGGCTTGGATCAACCAAATGGTAATCATGATGTTTTGCGTGACTATCAGCCATATTTATCCCCTCGGTTTTCTTTCTGCTAACTGGGCCGCCTCATGGGCTTTGAAAAATGTATAAGACAAGGTAACGGTATTTACACCATCGAGCTCAGGATCATCAATAATTTCTGGATCGATAAAAAAAGTGACCGGCAACTCTGCGCTTTCGCCAGGCTCGAGGACTTGCCGCGTGAAACAAAAGCAATCGATCTTCGAGAAATAATAACCTGCCTGCGGCGGAGACACATTAAAGGTTGCCGTTCCGATCACACGCTCATTGGAGTTATTGGTGACCTTGTAGAAAGCCAGCCCAGTCTCGCCAATAGCCAAACGTACAGGCTTCTCGGGTGCATCAAAGTCCCATGGCAATTCGCGATTAATGCTAGCGTCAAATCGGACCGTCATCGAACGCCCCGCTATGGGTTGTTCGGGCGCTGCATCCGCGACTTGCGTCGTGCCGCCAAAGCCTGTCACGCGACAATACAGGTCGTAAAGCGGAGCGGAGGCAAAAGCCAAGCCCACCATCATCGCGCCGACCGCGCCAGCAATCAAAGCAGTTCGACGATTACGGTTTTCAAGTTCGGGTAGTGCGGTCATGCCCCAGTCCTCATCGCAATATTTTCAGTGATACGCACCACAGTCACGAGGAAAAACAAGCCCACCAACACAGCAATCGCGACCGCCATGAAAGCAGCACGGCGCCGGCGTTGACGCAGCAATTCAGGCGTCCAGCCCGACATATCTACACCAGATTTTTCTTTATTTTGCATTAGCTCATTAAACCCCGATCAATCGGCAAGAGCGCAAATAAAACAAACAAATAGGCAATCGAAAACGCAAACAGCCATTTTGCCGGGCGTTGGATCGCTTGACCCGACAGTCCCAGCCAAATAGCAAGCCCCAGAAAACCAACATTCATTGCCCCAACGCCCACCAAATAGACGTTACCAGAAAAGCCAAAATAAGCGGGCGATAAGCTAGCAGCGACCAGCACGACAGAATAAATAATGATCTGTAACTTGGTGGTCGCAACGCCATGCGTATTGGGCAACATGGGGATTTTTACGGCCCCATATTCTTGCTCTTTCAACAATGCCAGCGCCCAAAAATGGGGCGGTGTCCATACAAAAATAATTAGGAAATAGAGCCACGGCTCAATCGTCCAGACCGAACTCACGGCAGCCCAGCCAACGACGGGCGGCAAGGCCCCAGCCGCACCACCTATTACAATGTTTTGCGGCGTCCGGCGCTTCAACCAAATTGTGTAGATGACGCCGTAAAAAAAGATCGTAAAGGCCAACAAAGCGGCGCTCGTGTAATTAATCAAAACAGCGAGCGACAAGACGGCGATGCCACTCGTCCACAACCCAAAGTTAAGGGCACTTTCGGCGGACATTTTACCAGCAGGGATCGGGCGCGCCTGCGTCCGACTCATCTGGCTGTCAATATCGGCATCGAACCACATATTTATGGCAGCCGAACCGCCTGCCCCAAGAGCAATCATGATCAAAGCCGTGATCGTCAAGACAGGGTGCAAATTTCCTGGCGCCATGGCGAGCCCAACGCCCGCCGTGAAGATCACCAGCGACATGACACGGGGCTTCATCAAAGCAAGATAGTCGCCCGCCGATCCAGCATCATAACTTGCTGGAAGCGCGATAACTGCCTTGCCGTCCGAAGCCCCTGCCATGATTTTCTATCGTCCCCTTACTTAATACGTGGGAGATCGCTGAACTGGTGGAACGGCGGCGGTGAGCTGAGTGTCCACTCGAGCGTCGTTGCGCCTTCCCCCCAAGGATTATCGCCCGCAGGTTGACGACGGGCAAAGGCATGTACCACGCCGATCAAGAAGACCAAGACCCCAAAGGCGGCGATATAGCTACCGATTGACGACCAATAGTTCCAGCCAGCATAGGCGTCTGGATAGTCGACATAGCGGCGCGGCATGCCAGCCAGACCGAGGAAGTGTTGCGGGAAGAAGATCAAGTTCACACCAATAAAGGTGATCCAGAAATGCAACTTGCCGATAAATTCGGAGTAGGTGTAGCCAAACATTTTGCCGAACCAATAGTACCAACCCGCAAAGATCGCGAACACCGCACCCAGTGACAATACGTAATGGAAATGGGCAACAACGAAATATGTATCGTGGTAGGCGCGGTCAACGCCGGCATTGGCCAGCATCACCCCGGTCACGCCACCAAGCGTGAACAAGAAGATAAACCCAAGCGCCCACAACATTGGTGTTTTGAACTCAATTGAGCCGCCCCACATGGTCGCAATCCATGAGAAGATTTTGATGCCGGTTGGCACCGCAATCACCATTGTTGCAGCCACAAAATACGCTTGCGTATCGACCGAGAGACCTACGGTGTACATATGGTGCGCCCACACGACAAAGCCAACCCCGCCAATTGCAACCATGGCATAAGCCATACCGAGATAGCCAAAGACGGGCTTACGGGCAAAAGTCGAGACCACTTGAGAGATAATTCCAAAACCCGGCAGGATCAGAATATAAACCTCAGGGTGAGCAAAGAACCAGAACAAGTGCTGGTACAAAATCGGATCACCGCCACCTGCAGGGTCGAAGAACGTCGTACCAAAATTACGGTCCGTCAGCAGCATTGTGATGGCGCCAGCAAAAACCGGCAGCGACAGCAGCAACAAAAAGACCGTGACCAAAATCGACCAAACAAATAGCGGCATTTTATGCATGGTCATGCCAGGCGCGCGCATATTGAAGATCGTGGTTATAAAGTTGATAGCACCCAGAATAGATGAGATCCCCGCCACGTGCATTGAAAAGATAGCGTAATCCATAGCTGGACCGGGCTGCCCGCTTGATGAGAGCGGCGGATAGATCGTCCAGCCACCGCCGACGCCGTTATTACCGGGAGGCCCCTCAACAAAGATCGAGATCAGCAACAAGATAAAAGCTGCAGGCAACAACCAGAACGAAATATTGTTCATCCGTGGGAAGGCCATGTCCGGCGCGCCGATCATTAGCGGCACGAACCAGTTACCAAACCCCCCGATCATTGCTGGCATGACCATGAAGAAGATCATGATCAGTCCATGGCCGGTCACCAGAACATTATAGAGGTGATAATCGCCCCCCAAGATACCGTCGCCAGGTGACTGCAATTCCATGCGCATCACCACCGACATAGCACCACCAATGATCCCTGCGATGATCGCAAAGATCAGGTACATAGTGCCAATATCTTTGTGGTTGGTCGAATAGAGATACCGTTTCCACCCTGTTGGATGGTCTTCGTGATGTTCGCTACTCGTTGTATCGTGAGCCATATCCATCTCTCCTAATTTTTGCTCAGCACATTAATTGCTGAGGCTGCAACACGGTTGGACTGCGCATCAAGGGCAGCATATTCTTCCTTCGCTTGCTCAACCCAAGCAGCAAAGGCATCTTTCTCGACAACTTCGACGCGGATCGGCATAAAGGCATGGCGGATACCGCACAATTCCGAGCATTGCCCATAGAAGGTTCCCGTTTTTTCAGCCTTGAACCACGCTTCGTTCAAGCGTCCTGGAACCGCATCAATCTTAATACCAAAGGCAGGCACGGCGAAAGCATGCAACACATCAGCTGCTGTAACAACGACACGAACAATTGTTCCGACGGGAACTACAAGCGCTGTATCGGTTGCCAAAAGCCGCGGTTGATCGCCACGCGATTCGTCATCCAGCATCAGCGAGTCGAAGGCAAAATCGCCATTGTCGGGATATTCATAGCCCCAATACCACTGATAACCAACGGCTTTGACCGTCAACTCAGCTTCAGGAATAACGCGTTGCATGTAAAGCAAGCGGAAAGATGGAATCGCAATCACCACCAGAATGAGGATCGGTAAAACTGTCCAGATCACCTCAACCAGCGTGTTATGGCTGGTTTTCGAGGGCGTTGGATTTCGGCCAGCGCGAAACCGCACCATCACATAGAGCATCAGACCCAAAA
>CBFHZM010000073.1:0-8455 GCA_965660195.1 Alphaproteobacteria bacterium | reverse complement strand
TGGGCCCGATCTTTTTGACCGATAAGCCCTCATTATTCCTTTTTTTATCCGAAGCAAGCAAAATCAGAGCGCTTCTTGGTAATATCAAAAAGCTGTAAATACAATAATAAAAACAATAGTTTAGTAACATCATCCGCAGGGGCTAAGGAGGGTGTCCATGGCAGCACGATTAGCCTGACCGCCCCGTGTCATGATGACTTATGCAAATCAAAACTAGGTTATTGAAAATATTAGTTTTTTGGTTTACTAAAATATATAGCTAGCTATATATTTTAGATTATTCGAGAGGAAAACGAAAATGTCATCCTACAGCGAGGTTTTAGAGCAAGGCTTTGCCCCGCATGCATCGATTGAAGATGCTGTCATGTGGGAAATGCGTATGTGTCATTTACTCTATGAGCAGTCGATTACGCGCTTTCTGCCGCGCGGCGTGACCCTGCAGCAATATATGGTGCTACAGCATTTGGCGCGGGGCATGGCCAGCGTTGGCCTGCTGGCGGATTTATTTGGCGTTCGGCAACCTACTATGTCGGTTTTGCTATCTCGCTTGCACCAAAAAGGCTTGGTCAGGCAGCGGTCTGGCCAAGTCGATGGCCGGCAGCATTTCTTCACGATTTCACCAACGGGCCGGAGCCTATTGCGCAAACTTGAAAAACCGATGCGGCGTTTCACCAACGCTTTTCATAAAGAATTAGAAGTAGAGCTTGCGACGAGCTTGCTGAAGGATCTACGTTTGCTTCGCACGCGCCTAGCCCGCGTTTTTTTATAGAGTAGAATAGGGTGACTTATGGATTATGAAAAACTCGCTGACCGCATGAAATGGTTTAGTACCGCCAGTGTTCTGATCGGAATCTTGCTAACCAATTTAAATATTTATCCACTTAATCTTGCTTTCCACGCGGTCGGTGTTTTGGTTTGGACATGGGTCGGTTATGTCAAACGCGATGGTGCAATCATGACTAATTTTGGCCTGCAAATCCCGCTCTTTGCTATCGGTGCGGCAAATTTGGTTCTATCCTGATCTTCCATGTTTGCTGTATGGTGGGCATACCCGCCAGAATGACTGAGCAAGAAACACGATGAACCCAATAGTAAACTTGCGAAACGTGGCCTTTGCCTTTGCGTCGAGCGAACATTTCGCCCTACATATATCCGCGTTTTCGTTGGATGCCGGTGAGCGTGTTCTGCTTTTGGGCCCGTCGGGTAGCGGCAAGACGACCACGCTTAATCTTCTGAGCGGCGTGGTTCGTCCGACACAAGGCGAAATCATTTTTGCGGCGCAAGATCTCTGTACTATGTCGTCGCGGCAACTCGATAGCTTTCGCGGCGAGCATATCGGCCTCATTCATCAGACCTTCAACTTGGTACCGTGGCTCAGTGCAGCGCAGAATATTGCTTTGGGCTTGGCCTTTTCGCCGCAGCGTAAAGCGCGACTGGGCAGGTCGGTCGAGGCGGAAGTGAAGCATTTATTAAGCGCCCTCGGTTTGGCGCCTGAGGTCTTTGCCGATCAGATGGCCGTGAATCTAAGTATCGGACAACAACAGCGCGTTGGCGCCGCGCGCGCGCTAATTGGACAACCCGAACTTATTTTGGCCGATGAGCCGACCTCGGCGCTAGACCCAGATGCGACGGCTGATTTTATGCAGCTTTTAATAGGTTCGCTTGATCTGCAACGACAAGCGCTGATCATGGTCAGCCACGATCACCGCCTCGCGCCTTATTTCACCCGTATCGTGAACATGGCAGATTTGATGGAGCTGAAATGATGCGCGTTAATTTACTATGGTTAACGTGGCGTTCGATTGTCAGTCGCGGGTTTAGTGTTGCTCTGGTGGTGTTAAGCTTATCGCTGTCGATCGCCTTGTATTTTTCGGTGCTCGGGGTACAACGCACAACGCGCGACCATTTCACCAATGCACTACAAGGTGTGGATCTTGTTGTCGCGCCGCGTGGCAATGATGTTCAAATTATCCTCTATAGCTTTTTTAACATTGGCGAACCGACAGGCCTAATGGCTTGGGAGGCCGTTGAGCAACTTACGGATTTTGACGGCGTTGCGAGCGCTATCCCAATATCGCTAGGCGACAGTGTCGGCCCGTATCGCGTGCTGGGAACAGTGCCGGAAATATTTTCTGATGGCGAGATCGGAAGAGGTTTTGAATTTGCTGCCGGTGCTCCGTTCACGGCTTTGTTTGATGTCGTGGTTGGAGCTGAGGTGGCGCGCGAGATGTCACTCGCGATTGGCGATCCGATTACCGTTGAGCATGGCATGGGGGGGGTAACGCATGACGCACATGACGAAATGCCTTTCCAAATTGTTGGCATTTTGCAGCCGACAGGGACCCCATTTGATCGCATGGTGATGGTCTCGCTGGACGCAGTTGCTGCCATCCACACCGGCTGGTCGGGTGGCAAAAACCATATTTCAGCCGAGGAGCTCGAGCACAGCGGACATGAACACCATGCGGAGCCTGTCTCGGCGGTTTTGGTGCGGGTCGAGGGGCGGCAGCATCTTTTCGCTATCCAACGTGCTATTAATGACGCTACTGCGCTGGGGGTGTCAGCAGTGCTTCCGGGAGTCGCCTTGGCAAAAATTTGGCAGGTCCTCGGTGTTGCTGAACGCGGATTTCGGATTATTGCCTGGTTGGTTATTGCCGTATCTTTGGTCGCTTTAATGGCGATGACGCTGACCAGCCTCGAGGGGCGGCGGCGCGAATTGGCAATTCTACGCTCGGTGGGGGCAAGCCCAGCGCATCTTGTCTTTATGCTGTTGCTCGAAGCGCTTTTGATCGCAAGCCTAGCCGCGGCAATCGGGCTTGGTTTAAGCGTAATTGGCGCCTATGGTGCATCGCTATACATGAGTTCGCGTTATGGCTTAGCTGAGTTGTCTGTAGCGTGGCTCTCTTGGGCTGATTTGAATTTTATTTTCTACGTGCTGCTGGCCGCCGTCGTGGCGACGATCTGGCCTTCTGTACAACTTTATAGGCGAACCGTGCATGACGGCATTACCATTAAACATTAGAGGCTTGTGCTGGGCAGTTCTGCTTCTAGTGCTACTCGATTTGGGCCATGGCGCGCGGGCTGGTGCGATTGTGGTGGATGAGTGGGAAGATTTAATGCCCGCCAATTTATATGATTTTGTGCCCGAAGGCGGCATTACCAGCGAGTTATGGCTCGATGAGGCGTTTCAGAAAAAACTCAAGGACAGCGAGCGTCGTACACGACCAGAATTAGAGCGAGCTGAGACGGTTTTGCCTGGCTATATGGTGCCGCTCGATTATCGGGGCGATCTCGTCTTTCAGTTCTTATTGGTGCCAAGCGCTGGTCAATGTATTCACGTCCCGCCGCCACCGCCAAACCAGACGGTTCTGGTGACCAGTGAGACTGGGGTGAAAATCCGGACCTATGCTGATCCGCTCATTGTGCGCGGGCTGATGCGCGTAGAGGCGGGGCTGACCGATTATGCCGAGACCGGTTACACACTCGAGGCGACAGAGGTTTTGGATTTTGATTTCGATTTGATGGAAAAGCTGGTCGAAGACCTGTCGCAAAATTGAGCTTTATAAGCCCATCTGCTTTATTGCTAGATCACGCATGATTTCTTCCGAGCCGCCACCGATAGCCATAACTTTGACTTCGCGATAGATGCGCTCGACCGCTTGTCCGCGCAGATACCCCGCACCGCCGAAAATCTGCATTGCTTGTGACGCGATTTCTTCAAGATGGGTGGAGCAGTAGAATTTCAACTTGGCAATCTCAGCGACTGGCTTTTCACCCTCATTCATTAATTGCGCGACTTGGTTCAACCAAGCATCCATGGCGTCGATTTTGGCCGACATATCGGCCAGCTTGTGACGGATGACTTGGTGCTTAATTAGCGGCTTTCCGAAGGTCGATCGGTCTTGTGCGTAAGCCACGCAATCATCGAAACAGCGTTTTGCCATGCCGAGCATTTGCCCCGCCATCATGTAGCGTTCGTAATTGAAATTATCCATGATCGCAAGAAAGCCGCGATTTTCCTCGCCCATCAGCTGCGCATGCGGCACGCGGCAATTGTCAAAATAGAGTACGGCTGTATCAGATGCCCACCAGCCCATTTTGCGTTCAATCGGCGTGCGCGAGAAGCCGTCGGCACCGGCTTCAACGAAGAAGAGAGAAATGCCCCCGAGGCCAGCGTCGCCGGTGCGGGCGCCGATGACAAAATAGCTCGCTTGCATACCACCCGTGATGAACATTTTTTGGCCGTTTAGAATCCAGTCATCGCCATCTCTTTTTGCTGTCGTTTTCATATTGGCAACGTCAGAGCCGCCGCCTGGCTCGGTGATGCCCAATGCTCCGCCTTTGCGGCCAGACAAAAGCTCGGGCAGAGCTCTTTGCTTAATATCGTCGTTGGCGAGCTCGGTGAGTGGCTTCAGCATGATCGACCGCGAACCGACGCTGGCCATCACGCCGCCCGCGCCGACATAGCCCATTTCAACAGCAGCATCTTTGCGCATGAACTGGTCGTCCATGCCGTGCCCGCCATAGATTTCGGGAATCGCAAACCCAAAAATACCGAGGCTACAGATTTTCTCGTTGATTTCATGCGGGTA
Organism: Alphaproteobacteria bacterium; assembly: GCA_965660195.1. Lineage (GTDB taxonomy): Bacteria > Pseudomonadota > Alphaproteobacteria > RS24 > RS24 > JAYODZ01. Next base: position 3,863 of record CBFHZM010000073.1, on the reverse strand, counting down.
GCAACCAGCCTCATCCCAGTCATCGACATGCGGCTCGATCTCGTTTTTCATAAAACGTTGAATGGTCTCGCGAAAAGCCCGCCGTTCTTCGGTGTCATAGGGGTTTCGCATTTTTGTCCTGTCGATACTTAGTAAGGTGTTCGCGTTTTGATCGTGGCCGTAGCAAGGGGTTAAAAATTTCTCCCATGCGCGTGATCATGGCTTCAATTTTGGCTTCGTCAGGCGAGAACGGTTCTTGCAGAATAAGCCCGCGGAGGAAGCTCCGCATAATGGTCCAAATTAAAACCAAATCCTCATCATCGCCGGAGACTGCTTCGTAATATCCGGTAATAGCGTCGCCGATCATTTGGTCCCATTCCTGCAAACGCGGTGAGACACGGTCGCGCAAGTTTTTATCGGTCCGCATGGCGACGAGGATTTCGACCAAGGCGCGCCCTTCGCGGCTACGCGACAGGCCGCGCGCAATATAATGCAAATCGGCCGCCAATCCTTTGTTGCTGCCAGCTTGCTTGCTTGGAAGCGAGGGACGCAAAGTGGCGATCAGTAAGCGATCGAGCGTTGCGACGATTAAGTCTTCTTTGGTCGGAAAATGATGTGTCAGGGCGCCGCGAGAGACGTTGGCGGTCTCCTGAATACGGTTAATCGAGGTGTCCGAATAGCCGTGGCGATCCAAGCAACTCATGGTTGCCTCGACCAATGTCGCCCGCGCAGCGAAGGATTGCCGCTCCTTGAGGGTCATTTCAGGTTTGGTGTCTGGGATGAACGAAGTGTTATTAGACATGTCGAAAAGTTATCAAATGCTGTCAGGCTTTACAAGCAGAACGATCGTTCTGTATAGTGTCCGTACATATCATCTGGAGACAAGAGGGCGATGGGTAAAACAATTCATATTGGTGGCGCGAGCGGCTTTTGGGGTGACTCACCCGTGGCGACGCCGCAGCTGCTGGCAGCTAAAGACCTCGATTACATCGTCTATGACTATCTCGCTGAAATCACTATGTCGATTATGGCGCGGGCCTACCAATCCGATCCAGCGGCAGGGTACGCGACGGACTTTGTTTCCGCTGTTATGAAACCGCACCTAGCGGCTATTGCATCTAGAGGCGTCAAGATCCTCAGCAATGCCGGCGGGGTCAACCCCGAAGCTTGTGGCGCTGCCGTGCAGGCCTTAATTAAAGATGCTGGGCTTAATCTCAAAGTCGCGGTTGTGAGCGGCGATAATTTGCTTGCGCGGAAAGCGACTTTTACCGCTGACATTCAGGAAATGTTCAGTGGCGCTGAATTTCCAGCGCCCGATAAGCTCGCGAGTATCAACGCTTATCTCGGGGCTTTTCCGATTGCCGCGGCGCTTGACGCTGGCGCCGATATCGTGATTACCGGCCGCAGTGTCGATAGCGCGGTCACGCTGGGGGCATGTATTCACGAATTTGGCTGGTCGCCCGAAGACTGGGATGCGCTGGCTGGCGGCTCGCTCGCAGGGCATATCATCGAGTGCGGCCCGCAAGCCACCGGTGGCAATTTTACTGATTGGGAGAGGGCAGGTGATTTAGCCGAAATTGGCTACCCAATTGTTGAAATCGCGGATGGCGGCAGTTTTATCTGTAGCAAACCCGAAAATACTGCGGGGCTGGTTTCGGTTGGAACCATAGCAGAACAAATGCTCTATGAAATTGGTGACCCACAAGCCTATATGCTGCCAGATGTCGTGTGTGATTTTTCGGGTGTGACCATTAAGCAGATAGGGGAAGATCGCGTGCAGGTCGCGGGTGCCCGCGGTCGGCCGGCGCCATCGACCTATAAAGTATGTGCCACCTATTTTGAGGGGTTTCGAGGCGGCGTGTTATTAAGTTTTGTCGGGCGCGACGCCGATCGCAAAGCCCAGCACTATGCCGATCAGATCATAGCCCGATGTCGCTCCAGCTTCCGCAACGCTAATCAGGCGGATTTTACGGAAGTCAGCACTGAGATACTGGGCGCCGATAGCCAATTTGGTGCCGCGGTTGAAGGCGGTCGTCGCGAAGTCGTCTTGAAGTTAGCGGTCAAGCACGATGATGCCCGCGGTGTTGGGTTGATGTTGAAAGAGGCGACAGGTTTGGCGCTGGCGACACCTCCCGGGCTGTCGATTTTTGCTGGCTCTCGACCGAAGCCATCGCCCGTAGCACGGCTTTACTCGTTTCTGCTCGATAAAGGTGAGGTCGATATCGCTGTGGCGCTCGATGGCGCTCCGATCGCTTTTGGCGCAGTCAAGCCAAGCCCGCAAACAGGTGATGCGCCGCCAGCGATACAACGTCCCCCGCGGCCTGCCGCCTATGATGACGCCAATGCCGATTTGGTTGAGGTCGAGCTTGAAGATCTCGCTTGGGGGCGCTCGGGCGACAAGGGCAATAAGAGTAATATTGGGATCATTGCCCGTGACGCAGTTTATCTGCCCTATATTTGGCACAGTCTCAACGAGGTTGTGATCCGCCAGCGTTTCGCGCATTTCATAGCACCGGACAGCGATATCGACATCTATTACTTGCCCGGAACGCATGCCATGAATATTGTCATGCATGAAGCTCTGGGAGGCGGTGGCGTGGCTAGCTTACGGAATGACCCGCAAGGCAAGGCCTATGCTCAAATTCTTCTGGGTCAGAAAATCGCTTTGCCTCGATCTATTGCGGAGACACTGTAATGCCCGTTTATCAAACCAAACTTAATCTTAGTAGCGAGGCCTATCAAAAAAACCGCGCTGACCAATTGGTTAATATCGACCTGATGCGCACGTTGCAGGCGCGTACAGCGGCGGCATCCGAGAAGCGCCGGCCTCGCTTTGAGGAACGTAACCAATTAACACCCCGTGATCGACTGGCGCATCTGCTCGACCCTGGCATGCCATTTCTCGAATTATTCAATATCGCCGGCTATTGTGTTGACGATCCTAATCGCGAGACTGCACTGATCGGATCAAATGTTTTGGCTGGTATCGGGTTTGTCAGTGGCGTTCGCTGCATGGTGTATGTCGATGATAGCGGTATTAATGCGGGTGCCGCTGGCGTTCTGACTTTCCAAAAAGGGGTGGAGTGCATGCGCATGGCGCTTGATAAAAAACTCCCCTTCATCCATCTCGTTGAGAGCGCGGGCGCCAATTTGATGAAATATATGGTCGATGGTTGGGCGCGCGGTGGCGAGATTTTTTACTCACTTGCGCGGCTCAGCGCAGCTGGCGTCCCGACCTTTACGGTGTTGCATGGACCAAGCACGGCGGGGGGTGCCTATATGCCCGGCATGTCAGATTATAATGTCGGCGTTAAGCATAATGGTATGGCAGCGCTGGGCGGTGCGGCGTTAGTGCGGGCCGCAACTGGTGAAGTGGCCGATGAGCGAACGCTCGGTGGAACCGAGATGCATGCGAGTGTCTCGGGGCTGATGGAATATCTCGCCGAGGATGATGCTGAAGGCATTGCACAATGCCGTGATCTCGTCGGACGCTTGCGCTGGAATGATTTGTGCCAGACGCCGCCGCGACGCGATTTTAGCGAGCCACTTTATGACGCTGAGGAGATTTTGGGCCTCGTGCCGGTCGACTATAAGGTACCGTATGAGGCACGCGAGCTGGTGGCACGGTTGGTGGATGGTTCCGATTTCATGGATTTCAAAGCGCGCTATGGCACTACATTGGTTTGCTTACAGGGGCAGGTATATGGTCATAAGGTCGGGATCGTGTGTAATAACGGCCCGATCGATCCAGATGGGGCTGCCAAGGCGACGCATTTCATCCAACTTTGTGATCAAGCACAAATGCCGCTGGTGTTTTTGAACAACATCACGGGCTACATGGTTGGTACGAAATATGAGCATGCTGGCATGATCAAAATGGGGTC
>CBFHZM010000072.1:0-8966 GCA_965660195.1 Alphaproteobacteria bacterium | reverse complement strand
AGCGTAGCTACGTATGGACGGGATAACCGCTGAAAGCATCTAAGCGGGAAGCCTCCCTCTAAACTAGATTTCCCTTGAGAACCGTGGAAGACCACCACGTTGATAGGCCGGGTGTGGAAGTGCAGCAATGCATGTAGCTTACCGGTACTAATTGTTCGATTGGCTTGATTGTTCTCATTTCCAGCATGCGCTGTGAAATAGCTACAAGCTCATTAACACCTATGCGATCAACCAATTACTTATCTTCTGTATTGCGCCGACTTGGTGACTATGGCAAAGCGCCTAAACCCGATCCCATCCCGAACTCGGCCGTTAAACGCTTTTGCGCCGATGGTACTGCATCTTAAGATGTGGGAGAGTAGGACGTTGCCAGGTCTGCGGAATACAGAAGTTTATCAGATCCCCTTCTTCATTTGTCGCCCCCCTATCCTTAAAAATCTATTCTTACAAGTGCCGCGCGCTGTTTTTTGCTTGCGCGACAAACTTGTCGCTTGCCTCGCAGATGCAGCTATGCGTACCCTTGTGGCTGATCTGTAAGTGAGGATGTGCGATATGACGGAAGAATATGTACCCCCGAAAATCTGGACCTGGGACAAGGCGAGTGGCGGCCGCTTCGCGAATATAAATCGCCCCATTGCCGGCGCTACCCATGACAAAGAGTTACCCGTGGGCAAGCATCCGATTCAACTCTACTCCCTCGGCACGCCCAATGGTGTTAAAGTGACGGTGATGCTTGAGGAGCTTTTGGCGCTCGGGCATCAGGGCGCCGAATATGACGCTTGGTTGGTTAATATTGGCGAGGGTGACCAATTTGGTTCGGGCTTTGTCGCCATCAACCCGAATTCTAAAATTCCCGCCATGGCCGACCACTCGACGGCCGAGCCGATCCATTTATTTGAGAGCGCTTCGCTGCTGGTCTATTTGGCCGAAAAATTTGATGTCTTTCTGCCAAAAACCCAACCAGAGCGGGCACAATGCTTCAATTGGCTGTTCTGGCAAATGGGCGCTGCGCCTTATCTCGGGGGCGGATTCGGGCATTTTTATGCCTATGCGCCTATTAAAATCGAATATGCAATTGACCGTTTTGCCATGGAGGTTAAACGCCAGCTCGATGTCCTCGATCGCCATTTGGCCGGTCACCGCTATATGGTGGGCGATAGCTACACAATCGCCGATATGGCGATTTGGCCGTGGTATGGTGGCATGGTAATGGGCATTCTCTATGAGGCGGCAGAGTTCTTGCAGGTGCAGGAATATACCCATGTTTTGCGTTGGGCAAAGGAGATCTCGGCGCGCCCCGCCGTTCGTCGTGGCCGCTTGGTCAACCGAGCATGGGGCGATGAATTTGTCCCTGAGCGTCACAGCGCGGCCGATATCGATACCCCGCAAAAAGCAGAGACGAAATAAGTCGTCTTTGCGTAAAAAAGTACTTTATGTCTCTCTGGGGCTAGTAATCGGCGCCGACTATGATATAACCGCTTCACGCAAGGCGGGGTCCTCCCGCTGACGCTCTTGATCTCTTACAGCTGGTCATATGGCCCTATGAGGTGATCGCTTATTGACGCGGGGTGGAGCAGCCCGGTAGCTCGTCAGGCTCATAACCTGAAGGTCGTAGGTTCAAATCCTACCCCCGCAACCAAATACCGAATTTTCTGGATTATTCTCTGTTTGATACGCCTCAAATGGCGGAGCAGCTAGTCGGCTCTATCGCCGTGTTGGGTAAGTGTTCTGCACTATTTGTGATAAGCCTCGTTATCAATTATGTCTTGGGTCTTGTCTTCGAGGCCGGCGAGGACGAGCAGGCGCCATAAATTATGCTCCACCAAGGCTCGCTGAGCGTATCGCCAAGATCTAACGCTGCGCCCCAAGGAGACGAGGTCATCAAATGATTTTGTTGCGGGAAAGGCAGCAGCAATGGGAAAGTTGAGTGCCTGCTCGGCTTTTTGAATTTCGTGCTCCGCGGCGCTATACACAGTTACCTTATTCAACACGGGAAATAGTAACGCCTTGCCCTTACGAAGCGCTTTGATTTTGCTCATCCGCCTCAGAAAGCGAGCGCTGGCTTCTATATCGACGCGCGAATTGGTGACCGGCACAATAATAGCGTCCGCGAGTTTAACTGCACGTTCTAAGTTATCGCCTCTAAGGGTTGCTTGTGAGTCAATAATCAAAAGGTCTGGCTTTTCTTTGCGTAACAGCTTCTCAATATCGAACTTGCGGTCTGCGGTGCAGGGTATATTTTTTCGCTTAGCCCAGTTTAGCAGGCTTTTTTGTCGATCCATGTCATAACAGCTAACAGCAAAATCGCGTTCGAGGGCGACGCTGGTTAACGCACAGGCAAGTGTCGTCTTGCCAACACCGCCTTTGGCATTTGCCACTAATAAGGTACGAGGCTGCATCTGCTCTTCTCTAGATTTAACACCTAATATATGCTTCTATTTCTACTCACGAAAGTTTAAATAATTGTGACAGTTCCGTGACACCGTGCCTCCGGTTATGGAGTTGAGTGCGATGAAGACGTGTGAAGAGTTAGAATTGAAGTTTGAAGTTGAGCATCGAGATGCGATGTCTTGGATTGGGAAAATGCAAGCAAATGCTCAATCTCAATCCGACATCGAACTGAGTTTTGTTCGTTCTACTTATTATGACACTGAAGATCTATACATTCACCGGAATATGAAATCTTCCTTACGTCACCGCATGGTTTCTGGTCAGCAAGATCTGACTTTAAAATCAGAATTTCTTCCGTTGGATGCAATCTTAGCGCGCACCGAAGTGACGCAAGGGCTCGTGGAAGGCACTGACCTAACGGCGCAGCTTGCTCAGTTTGCCCAAGCACATTTAGATACGCAATTGCCCCCCCAATGCCTACCCGTATTCACAATGAATATCGTTCGACACAAGTTAAATGTGTGTTATCGAACGGCTAATATTGAAATTGTGTATGATCGAGGAGATATAAGCGCCGCCCACAATAGGCATTGCCGACAGCCTGTATCTGAAATCGAATTTGAGCTCATCAGTGGCATGCCATCCGACCTTTTTGCTTTCGTTGCGGAACAATTAGCAGGCAATGATTTGCTTCAGATTTCTTTCAGCAAAGCCCAACGCGGTTATGCTCTGGTCAGCAAGCCGGAACGCTTACGTCCCCGAAAGCACAATTATGTTAATGCTGAAGGTCTTGAGGCGGATCGATTGTTTTTCGTAAACATGAATGCCGCGTTACACCATCTTTTGGATAATAACCCCGTTTATTTGAAAGACCGACCTAATGCCATTCATCAAACGCGGGTGGCTATTCGACGACTTCGCGCGATCCTTCGTCTATTCAAGGACCAATTATCTTACTTGGATCGCAAAGCCCTAAACGGGGAGCTGCGGTGGCTGCAAGCCAAGTTAGGGACATGTCGCGACTGGTATGTTTTGTATAGTCAAACCCTACCTCAGATGAAGTTTTTGAGCGACGCAGAACGAGAAACTATTCGTAAGACTGCGCAGGCGCAGCATGATCGCGAATTAAAAAGATCACTAACACTGTATCGTAGCGCTCGTGTTCAGCGTTTGATCGTGAACTTGCAAGGCTGGTTAGCCAGCCGGCCTCTCGTGCGGCCCACCTCGGTCGAGCGTTTGCGTGAAAAGGCGTTCAAGCGCAATAGAGGTCGGCTACAATCGTATGGCGATCTCCTTGAGCTTTATCATGAAGACATTAAGGATGTTCACGCCGTTCGGATTATCGGAAAAAAATTCCGCTATGCTTTGGAGATTTTTCCAGATCCTTCTGATCAAAAACTGGCAAATGACTTAGCCCAAATGCAAGAATATCTTGGATCGGTGAATGACATTGATCGAGCCATCGCGCTTCTTTTTACGAATGACGAAATGAAGTTGCCAGCTCGCACACGGAATCGGATACAAAATTGGGCGAATAAAAAGACCCTAGAGTATGTAACGAAAGCGGCGCCGTATTTAGATGAAGTGATGGCTCACAATCTTTCGGACCCTAATTCAGGCTCCAGCAATCATGAACGGAGCTTGTCGTAAGATCTCAGGATCCTGGTTAACCGCTTGCCGTTCAACGATTGTAGCTCCTCGATCACATTCTTAGCTGCTTTATCTAGCCTTATATCTTCCAGCATGCTTAAGCCTATCCAAACGCGGCTCCGATGCTTTTTTTCCGGCCAAGTTTTAGAACTTTTGCTGACCAATAGCGGGTAGTAGGCGACCAGAACACGCTGCGACCTTGAAATTTTGAGAGATTTTCCTATGCAGATCGGCTCGGCGATGATCCTACCCGACCATCCTGCTTCCTCGAGCGTCTCCCGTAGCGCCGCTTTTTCTTGCGCTTCAGACTTATTAATGTGGCCCTTTGGTAGAATGAAGCGTTCGGGGAACTCACGAGACGTAATGAAACCCAGTTGCACTTCATTGTGTTTGATCTTAAGGGGAATAGTCCCCGCCTTTATGGCCAACATGACGTAACAACCTAATCAATTACTATTGTTTGTATTATCGTTCATTGATCGGTAATCGCAACCCAACAATTAATATGAGTTTCATTGCTGTCTTTTCGAGGGCATGCATGGGGTTGGGATCGATTTGTGCGGGCTGGCTTTTTTATCAGCGCATCGTTGAACGCGCCCAGCGAGATACTGCGCGCTGTTCCATAGTGACATCCGTCACACTATTACCTGGCGACCTTGCAACGTTGTCAAATGGGAAAGAAATATATCTGAACAAGCTTGCCACGAAAATTTCATGGCATGGGCCCGAGCTGCTTTACTGTCGGCCTTCAACGCTTCCTCAACGGCTACTGCTAAATCGGCATTGACTTTCCCGGACACACACCCGTCCAAGACGTCTATCGGGCCTGTAACGGGATAGGCTGCGACTGGTAGGCCGCAGGCTAAGGCTTCGAGCATGACTAAGCCGAATGTGTCTGTCTTGCTTGGAAAAACGAATATATCGCCGCTACGATAATGTGCAGCTAGGTCTTCACCGAATTTTGGACCGGTGAATGTCACATTGGGATATTTGTTTTGCAGTTTTTCGAGCTGCGGTCCACCACCGACCACCAGCTTGCTGCCTGGTATATCAAGACCTAAAAATGCTTCTATGTTCTTTTCGAGCGAGACGCGGCCAACATAGACCATGACCGGTTTTTCTAATTTCAGTGCCGGCTTGCGTCGGCGATTAAACAATTCTGTGTCAACCCCGCGTGTCCAAGTGACAGCATTTGTGAAACCATGATTTGCCAAATCATCTTCGAGTGACTTGGTCGCAACCATCATTGCGGCGGATTTGCCATGAAAGTGTTTGACGAAGCTATAGCTAAGACGCAAAGGGATACGTGCCAGCTGATAGGCATATTCGGGAAATTTTGTATGATAGCTGGTCGAAAAACTCCAACCCTTTTTTAGACAAATGGCGCGTGCTGCCCAGCCGAGTGGGCCCTCTGTCGCAATATGGATGCACTCGGGCGCAAAAGCTTCTATCAGCCGTGCCATTTTGCGTTTCGGTAGCACGGCCAATTTGATTTCAGGGTAGAACGGCAAGGGTACGGTGCTGAACAAATCGGGCGAGATGACTTTGATATCATGCCCCTTACCGCGCAATTGGCCGATAACGGTCTGCAACGTGGTGACGACACCATTGACCTGCGGCGCCCAAGCATCGGTTACTATTAATATTCTAGTCATTCGGCGGCGTCTAGGATTTTGTCAGCAACCGGGGGCAGGCTATCCAGCTTAGTGAGCTTTTCTACTTCCCTGTGCGCTACCTCGTCGGCCCAGTAAAGTATCTCCCATGTGCCGTCAAAGTGCTCGACTAGAGCCGTGCAGCTTTCCACCCAATCGCCGTCATTCATGTAAGAAATGTCGTTATACTGCTTTATTTCTGCATGATGAATATGGCCGCAAATTACGCCTTGCGCCTCGACTTTTCGCGCCTCTTTTACAATCACTTGCTCAAACTCGCTGATGAATTGTACGGCGTTTTTGACTTTGATTTTGAGATAAGAGGAAAGAGACCAATAGCGTAGTCCCATCAAGCGACGCAGCCCGTTAAAAATCGTATTTAGTCGCAAGACGAAATCATAAGCATGATCGCCGATATAAGCCAACCACGGCGCATACAGCATGACATTGTCGAAGTGATCGCCGTGTAGCACTAAATATTTATTGCCATTAACCGCTTCGTATATATCCGTCGGCTTTACTTCGATGCCACCAAAATGTGTCCCAACATAGCGACGCAACCCTTCATCATGATTGCCGGGAACATAGACGACTTCGGTTCCCTTGCGCGCTTTGCGAAGAATTTTTTGTACCACATCATTATGGCTTTGCGGCCAGTACCACTTACGTTTTAACCGCCATCCGTCGACAATATCTCCAACCAGATAAAGTCTGTCGCTATCATTATGGCGTAGGAAATCAAGTAGCAACTCGGCTTGGCAGGCTTTCGATCCTAGATGTATATCGGAAATGAAGATGGTTTTATAATTTTTAAGGTCTGATTTTGTCTCGGCCAAAGAGCTGTCCAGCATGTATCATCTCACTTTTGCGTGTTTACACATGCATCGAAATGAATGCGTCGTTTTTCCATTTCTTTACACTTTCGTGATACTTTTGTGACTTTCAGACTCCCATGTTTCGCAGACCGAGTGATCTGAAACACGGTTTTTTGCTTGGTAGGCGATATCGATGACCGCCAACAGGGCGTATGCAGCCGCCAGAAACGCTGTCGCCCTGAAATTGATAAAAGAAAATCTGGTGCAGATCCATTGGCGACGCGCCCCGCCACCTCACGCGGTGCGGGGGATAGGTTAGGACGTCGTGCCGCCTTTTTGCTTCACCAAATCGAGCGCGATGTCGGTGATCATGTCTTCTTGCCCGCCGACCATTTTACGTTTGCCGACTTCGACGAGTATCGCGCGTGTGTCGACCCCATACATCTCGGCCGCCTTTTCAGCATGCCGCAGGAACGACGAATAAACGCCGGCATAGCCGAGGCTCAAGGTCTCACGGTCAACCCGTACGGGACGGTCTTGCAACGGGCGCACGAGATCTTCGGCCGCATCCATCAGTTTGAAGACATCGCAATCATGCCGCCAACCTTTGCGGTCTATCGCGGCGATAAACACTTCGAGCGGCGCATTACCAGCGCCCGCACCCATGGCGGCCAGAGAGGCATCGACCCGCCGCGCACCGTTTTGCACCGCGACGATCGAATTGGCGACGCCGAGCGCGAGATTATGGTGGGCGTGCACGCCGCGTTCGGTTTCCGGTTTTAGGACGCGGTCATAGGCTTGTAGGCGGGCAGCATAGCCGTCCATATCGAGCGCGCCGCCAGAATCCGTGACGTAAATACATTGCGCGCCATAGCTTTCCATTAATTGTGCTTGTTGGGCGAGGGTCTCGGGATCGGTCATGTGGCTCATCATTAAGAAGCCGACTGTATCCATGCCGAGATCACGGGCCATGGCAATATGTTGGCGCGATACATCAGCCTCGGTGCAGTGGGTGGCGACGCGCACAGAGCGAACGCCAAGATCATAAGCTTGTTTTAATTCTTTAATCGTTGCAATGCCCGGTAGGATGAGCGTCGCGACGCGCGCTTTTTCAACAACATCGCAAACCGCCTCGATCCACTCCCAATCGGTATGGGCACCAAAGCCATAATTAAAAGCACCGCCATTGAGGCCGTCGCCATGAGCGATTTCAATGGCATCAACGCCTGCCTCATCGAGCGCCTTGGCAATGGTACGGACATGCTCGATAGAATATTGGTGACGAATAGCATGCATGCCATCGCGTAAGGTCACATCCTGGACGTAGATTTTCTCTTGTGTTGGATCTTTCAAGACGCCGCTCATGCTGCACCCCCAAAGCGGGCTTGGACGATGCGTTCTGCTGTCGCCAGGCCTGCCGATGTCATAATGTCGAGATTACCAGCATAATTCGGTAGGTAATGCCCCGCGCCTTCGACCTCTAAGAAAATTGTCGTCTTAATGCCTTCATAGGTGCCTTGCCCCGGAATGTGTAATTTGTTGTTACCGGTAAAGCGCTCGAATTGAACATCTTGTTTTAGGCGATATCCCGGCACATATTTTTGCACCTCTGCGACCATCGCTTCGACACTGGCGCGGATTTTCTCTTCCTCGCCGCCGACCGAGAAGGCGTAAACTGTATCGCGCATAATCATAGGTGGCTCGGCGGGGTTGAGGATGATAATGGCCTTGCCTTTCTCGGCGCCCCCGACGACCTCCACACCCTTGGCGGTGGTTTCTGTAAATTCATCAATATTGGCGCGAGTGCCGGGGCCAGCCGAGCGCGACGACACCGAGGCGACGATCTCGGCATAGGGCACCGAGGTGCTGACCCGCCGTACAGCGTAAACCATGGGTATGGTAGCTTGCCCGCCGCAGGTCACCATATTAACATTTTGGCGGTCGAGATAAGCCTCAGCATTAACGGGCGGAATGCAGAACGGGCCGATCGCCGCTGGCGTTAAATCGATCATGATTTTACCAAATTCTTCGCAGACCGCATTGTGATGCTGATGCGCGCCTGCCGAGGTGGCATCGAAACAAATTTTGACATCCTGCCATTCGGGCATTTTGACGGCGCCATCGATCCCTTCGTGGCTGACTGCAACTCCGCGATCGCGAGCTTTTTGCAGACCATCGGAGTCTGGATCAATGCCAATCACGATCGCAGCCTCGAGCAGATCCGAGGTCTCTTGGATTTTGATCAATAAGTCGGTGCCAATATTGCCCGACCCAATCAGCGCACATTTTACTTTCGCCATAATGCCCTCGCAGTTACTTAATCGGCGGTGAATTCGGCGCGGACTGAGCCGAGGCCTTCAATCCGCAATTCATAGGTTTCATTGGCCTCAACGGGGACGATTGGCCCCAGGGCGCCGGATAAAATCAAATCACCCGCTTTTAAGGGGCGGCCGACAGC
>CBFHZM010000071.1:6768-8972 GCA_965660195.1 Alphaproteobacteria bacterium | reverse complement strand
AACCCTCGAGACTCAAGACGATCGTCTCAACACAGAGCTCCCGGGCGCTGCTGACGCAGCGGGCTTGGACGGTGCTCTGGCATCTAAGACGTTTTTGCGTATTAAGGACCTTGGTCGCAAGTCGCGCGCCATCGGTCTACGTTTGAGGGCTGGCGATATTATCGTGGCGCTTGATGGTAAGCCCTTCCACGGCACGCCAGCGGAATTAACGGCCCAGATGAGCCCGCCCGAAGAGGAAGAACCCCCTGTAGACGATAGCGAAGATCTGTTTCTCGAGGAAGAGCCGCAGAATGTTGAGAAACCGAGGTTTTTGCTGACTGTTATTCGTGGTGGGATATTTTTCGAGGTTTTCGCTGAAGGGCCATTAGGGTGTGAACTCGACTATGTCTTACCCGATGAGGCTCTGATTATTTCAGAAGCGTTTGGGCAGCGGAAAATATATCCCTTGAGCGACTACATTGGTTATGAGGTCTACCGCGATATTACGCGTAAATGTAGTCTCGTTGATCAAACGCCGTCGCTGTTGGCGGCTGTTGCGCCGCCTTTGTGGCTAATGGAAAATCGTATGCTCGAGCCTCTGCTGGCGGTTATCTCGATCTATGCTTTGACCTTTGGCATAAACATTTATCTGTTTATCGCGACCTATATTTTGACGTCATTATACTTTCAACGCGGCCAGCTCATTTTTAAGCGCAGCTATCAAATGTTTGAGCAACGTCATATGTGGATTTATCTGGTTGCGACCAACCCGCGTGATGCTCAGATTACCTGTCGTAAGTTGGACCCAAAGGCAGATTTCGAATTTAGTTTAATACCGCCGCCGCGTCCGGCTCGTAAACCCGCCTAATACCCCATACTGTTTAAAAGTAGCTAACCCGAGTGGCCGATGTTGCGCCGCTGTATAGGTGCCTTGAGCACCTTAGCGAGCACCTTAGCGAGCACGTTAAAGGGTACGTTAGCGCGCACGTTTATCTTCATGAGTCTAAGGCGCTGCTATTAGTCGCTGAGGGATATCTGCGCGGTTTAGTGCCTCGCACGGGGCAAGGGTACCGCTATACAAAAGTTTTGGTCCAGGCATGCTGCATTACGTGCGCTGCATAATTGTCTGTTGCTCTAGGTATTGTGATTGCTTGGATGGCTATCGGCCTCTCGGTGTATAGAGAAGTGAGGCCGGGCTGTAAGCACTAGCGGAAAGTGTTACCCCGCGGTCAAAGACAGGCTTCAGTGACCGACTACAGTAAAAAGCGGGGGAGGGCTGGGAGCCCCCCCACGTGCTTAATAGTTGATTTCGATTTCGATGCGGCGGTTCTTGTCGCGCCCCTCGGACGTATCATTGGGCGCAACGGGCTTGGATTCGCCAAAGCTTACGGCTTGCATCCGATCGGCAGGAATATTCCCAGTTTTCTCGAGGGCTTGCACGACGCTTGAGGCCCGCGCCGCGGCAAGGTCCCAGTTATCGCGGTAGCGTGCAACAAAGGTCATGGGCACGTCATCTGTGTGCCCCGAGACATTAATGCGTGAAGAGCCGTCTTTATTGACCGCAGCAATTTGATTCATGATGGCGCGTGCTTTCGGTGTCAGCTCAGCCGAACCAGAACCAAAGGCCCCACCAGCACCAACGGTCACGATAACGCGATCTTTCTCACGCTGCACATCGACCAAGCCTTGGCCAATCTCTTGTTTGAGCGCAACCTTCAGCTCATCTTCGGCAATTTGTGCGTCCTTAATTTGCTCACCCATCGACTTTTGATTACCCGAGGTGCCGTTGCTACCACCCGATTGTGCATCGTTTAGCTCGGTCATAGCTTCGGCCAGTTTGGCGAGCTTTTGCTCCATACCGCCGAATAAAACCTCTTGGTCTGATTTGCCTGCGGCTTGTTTAACTTGTTCGATGGCGTCGAGTGTTTGTTGTAGCAACTCTGGTAAATCTTTCTCGGGCGCCTTTGTATCTGTGAAGTTCACAACAACTTTTTCGCCGAGGGTTTGAATTTCAACATCGCCGCGGGCAATCGCTTCTTCGAGCGCTTTGACCATTTCATTGGCTTGCTCTTCCTTGGCGTCATCATCCTTGGTTTTATTCTGGGTTTCGAGTTTCGGCTGATTGATCTGTGTTGTCTGCTGGGTCATTTCCTCCGTCACCGAAGGGCTCGGGGAGGGGCTGAAGCTCATGGATATAACGGTCGTACCCATTGGTTGCTCAACCA
>CBFHZM010000071.1:0-6746 GCA_965660195.1 Alphaproteobacteria bacterium | reverse complement strand
GCACACCAAAGGCGTTTTGCAAAGAACCTGTGATTTGCTTGAATTTCGGAACGTTAAATTCCGCAAATGATAGAATAAGCACGAAGAAGGCCATCAGCAGGGTTGCCATGTCGGCAAATGTTGCCATCCAGGCCGGCGCCCCGACAGGGGGGCACTTTGGGCATTCTTCTTCGGGTGCTTCTTCAGCGGCTTCGGCTTCACTCGACATGGCTTACGTCCTAGGCTGCAGCGATAGTTTCTTGAAGTTTCGGCGGCAGATTGGCAATCATCTGGTCTTGTATGTTGCGTGGCGATTCACCGCGCGCAATATTGCGCAGCCCCAAGACGACCATTTCGCGATAGACCACCTCATAATCGGTATAGCCTTCCAATTTTGTGACCATTGGTGCAAACATAATATTGGCGATAAAAGCGCCATAGAGGGTGGTCAACAAGGCCACGGCCATGGCCGGACCAATCGCTTTCGGGTCGGCCATATTACCCAACATCAACACCAGACCGATCAGTGTCCCGATCATACCCATAGCAGGTGCGAGGTCCACCCAAGCTTTTAAAACACCCTGTGCCGAAGCATGGCGGCTTTTCATGGCTTTGATTTCTTGGTTGAGTTGTGCCGTTAACTTGTTCTCGTCGGCCCCATCAACCAGCATTTGCATACCTTTGGCGAAGAATTTATCGGGCACTTCTTGCCCCTCGAGTGCCATCATCCCGTCTTTTCGGGCGATACCAGCAAGCTCGACCATGCGGACAATCAACTCGTCTTGTTTCTTTACAGGCGGCAGGAACACTTTCCCAATCGCACCAAAGCTTCCCAGAAAGGTTGCTAGCGGCGCGGTATACATCACCGCGAAGAAAGTACCCCCAAACACGATCAGGATCGATGGAACATCGATAAACGGTCCGATGCCACCACCCGAGACCATTGCCCCGACGATCATACCGACCGCTCCGAGGAACCCAATAAGAGACGCAATATCCATAACTTGACTCGCCTTTACAAATTTATCTGCGTAACACTTGCAATAAGAATACCAACTTGCTGTCACAAGGCATTAAAATTGCAAAATTTAGCTCGCTAAAGACTGGTCGAGGATAAGAAATCTCTCTATTTTTGTAAATGATATTCGAGGAGACGATGATGTTGCGGCGATCGCTGGTTTCAAGAGTGTTGCGCGTAAATGGGATTGCGCTTCTGTGTTTAGCCCTATATGCGCCAATCAAAGCCAATGCCGATGGTTATATCGCTGATGGAGATATTGTGATTGACCTTGAGCATAATCTGGAGTGGCGGCGCTGTAGTCTGGGGCAGATATGGGACGGCGAGACTTGCAGTGGTATCGTTGGGCGTTTTTCCCTAGATCAGGCCGCAGCGGCGCTTGCCGCGCTCAATGCTGAAAGTCAGCAAGGTTGGCGTATGCCCTCGCATACCGAGCTTGCCTCTTTGGTTTGTAGCGACTGCGATATTCCCAAAATCGATGCCCGTGCTTTTCCAGAGACATCCCCCGAACCGTATTGGAGCGCGGATAAAAACTTTTTTGATAAGCGTAAAAATTGGTCAGTGAGCTTTTATACGGGCCACAGTTTCAACAGATTCTCAGCCGAAAAAGAATTGGCGTTGCGCCCGGTGCGAGATCGTTAATCTTCCGCACGGTTACTGCGCAGTTCAAAGAACAGGCGCAACGCCGCCAGAATACTGCCCAGCACCATCATGCCTACGGCAATCTTCATTGGGGTGAGCCCTTGGATGACATCGAATTGCCGCCCACCAATGACAGCAAGTAATCCCAAACCAGCAACCGCGATAATAAAATAGCGAATGGTCAGGCAGCGAATGCAAATCGGTGTTTCGGTTTTTTGTGTCATGGCTCTTTCCCGTTCACTGGCGCTTCAAATTTGGTGCCAAATTTCTAGAAAATGCAAGTTTTAGCTGTCCGATTTTTGACAAGGTCAGAAAAAGGCAACGCAGAATTGTCCTAATATTATGTTTAATAACGATATTTTAATACTTTTTTTGACGAACGCGATCGTCAAATTGTTTTTTTTGCAGCTGTAAAAAATTCTGCCAGTTTTCTCCCACGTCATGCAAACACGGGAGGACATGATGCAGTTATCGCAGTCAGTACGCTTAAAGCAGAAGCAATCCATGGTGATGACGCCGCGCTTGCAGCAGGCGATCCGCATGTTACAAATGTCGAATATTGATCTAGCGCAGTATCTCGAAGACCAGGCTTTGGAGAACCCATTTCTGGAGCTTGATAAACGCGAGGGTGAGGCGACGGCTGCTGCCGATAAGAGCGCCGAGAGTGTCGATCAAGCGATGACCTCTGGGGCTAGCCTGTCGGACGACCCGACCGCGCCGACTGACTATGATAACCGCCATGAAAGCGGTGACAGCGAGCCCGTGTGGCGGGCCGAACTATCACAAGGCCGCCAGGGCGGCGATTTTGAGGCCGCCTCTATGGGGGTGGCCGATCGCGCTGTCTCAATTTACGCGCATGTCGCTCGCGAAATCGAACTTTTATTCGAAGACGCACAAGATAAGCTCTATGCTTACATTCTTCTCGAGCGTCTGGCGCCTTCCGGCTGGTTGGGCGCTAGTCTAGACGAGATTGCCGATCACAGCGGCATTGCGGTAGAAAAACTCGAATCTGTTCTGCTGAAATTGCAAGAAATGGAGCCCGCGGGTATTTTTGCTCGTGGTCTAGGGGAATGTTTGCGTCTGCAAGCCAAAGATCAAAAATGTTTAACCGTCGCGCTTGATAAACTGCTCGACCATCTCGAAATTTTGGCGGCTGGCGATTTTAGAGCCTTGAGCCGGAAATGTGGCTGCTCAGAAGACGAAATTCGTGACATGCTTGGCGTTATTCGAAGCTTCACTCCTAAACCGGGTGAGGCTTTTCTGTTTGCTGATGAAATCATTAATTCCCCAGACCTGATCGCGTTTAAGTCGAAAGATGGCTGGGTCGTTGAACTGAATAATTCAACTTTACCTGCGATAAAAATCGATGAGCACTACGCAGAAGAGCTGGCTAGAAAAATCGCTGATCGAGACGCCCAAGAATTTACCACTAATGCGCTGTCGTCAGCCCGTTGGTTGAAGCGCGCTCTCGAACAACGTAATTCAACAACCCTAATCATCAGCGCTGAGATTATTCGTCAACAGACTGACTTTTTGGAAAATGGTCTCGATGCGTTAAAACCACTTTTGTTGCGCAATATTGCCAAGGCGGTAGGTATGCATGAGAGCACCGTCAGTCGGGTGACAACGGGGCTCATGATTTCGACGCCATGCGGTAGTTTCCCGCTGAAAGCGTTTTTCAGTGTTGCTTTGGCGGGCGAGGATGGCGACGAGGATAGCGCTTCCGCCGCCGCCGTTCGCCATATGATTAGCAAAATGATCTCGGAAGAACATCCCCAGAAACCGCTGTCGGATGATGCGATCGCAGCACAAGTAACCAAAGAGGGTATACGTCTGGCGCGCCGCACGGTTGCTAAGTACCGTCAAATTCTAAAAATTCCATCTTCGGCCGAACGCCGGCGACGGGCCAAATTGGCAAAAATGTCATAACCGTATTCACAGCACAAAAGAAAATAGCGCGTCCGAGGACGCGCTATTTTTTTTCTGGTTCGAAGACCCCGCTTATTCGGCCGCTTCTAACAAGGGCTTTGCCGGAGGTCCAATGAAGTCATGGGGTAGGCCGCCACGAGCCGGGTCAATATAATCCGCCAGCGGTTTCACAAAGACAGCGTTTTTACGTCCGCCTTCATCAAAAAACACGCATTCAACCAGAACATCCTCAAGGCTAGGCTTTTGGGTCAATGGGGTTGCAGTCTGCATCTCGCTCTCCTGTTGTTTCGCAGAAGGGATGCATTTTTTGTGCCATGCGCTAGTCGCAGAGTTGCGATAAGTGACGCAAAAAACTGACCGAATTTTCAGGAATTTCTGCCATGCGGTCGGTTAGGCATTCGGCTGGGAAAATGCGGATCTGCGTTTTACCGCGGGCAAGTGCCGTGACGGGCCACGCCTTTCCAGCCATAACCTCTGGGATACCAATCAATTCATACTGGTCATAGCGCCGTAAAGGTATTGCGCTGCGGGGCGCAAAAACCTGTAAGGAGCCAATCTCAACGAGATAAATATGCGTCGCCATTTGCCCCGCCAGAAACAAGGCTTCGCCGTCGATCATTTGGAGCGAATGACCTTTTTGAGCTGTGGAAGCAATCAGCCCTTTGGGTGACAAATGGATCATTGCACACCTGCGGCGTTGGAGCGTTTTTGCATGTCGATCGCTAACAAACAGGAGAGTGGCCAAGTGAGGTGGTGCTGACGGTCTATTAGCTGGCGAATTTGGTCCCGAGACAAAACAAAAGCGGCTACGCGGTCTGTCGCAGTGACAGCATGTTGGTATTCATTGAGCGCGAGAAAATCGAGAGGAACGAGCAGATCGCCAGCGACGTAGTGCCGCTTCAGGGCGCCGTCCAAGCCAGAGGCACGCCCATCCTGGAGAATGAAGGCAATATCTGTCGTGTCACCAGGAGTAATAATTTTTGCCCCAGCCTTAAATATTTGTCGCGGCCAATCGGCTTGCACCGCGCCTATCAGATCCATCGCGTTCATAACACCACCCTTACCATCTGCTACGACGCAGGATGGGAGTTTTTAGCTGAGGCGGGCGTTTTTGGATTTTTCAATGGTTTCAATGACGGCGCGTGCATGCTCTTCGCTAAAATTAAAGCGCTCTCGTAAAGCTTCGATTTTCTGCGTTTCTTCTTCGTCGATAAAGCCATCGCTCAAGGCGCTGGTGATTTCAGCTTCGAAAATAGCTTTTTTGCTTGAGACTTGATTAGCGAATGCATTGGCGAGAATACCTGTGAGTAGGGCGACGGTGCTGACGCCCATAATCGCTGTTACGGCACCAATTACTTTTCCCAAGGGCGTAATCGGTGAGACATCGCCATAACCGACGGTTGTTAGGGTGATGAGCGCCCACCACATGCTTTCGGGAATAGAAGAGAATTTTTCTGGTTGGGCGTCCTGTTCGACAACATACATCAGGGCGCTGGCCATAAAAAGTGCGATGGTGAAGATGTAAACGGCCGCCATGAAAGATTGTCGCTCTTGATAAACCGCTGAAACGAGGTCCTCGAGCGCGGATGAGTAATTCGAGATCTTGAACAGGCGAAGCAGTCGGACGACACGTAGCCACCGCAAGTCCAGGTCGCCAATGAAGAAAGAGGTGACGCTGGGTAAGACGGCGACTAGATCGACAAGCCCGTTAAAGCTGAAAACATACTCCAGTCGCCGGCCCAGCGATGACTTAAATTTACTCTCTGTCCGTGCTGCGTTGGACCAAAGGCGCATGAGGTACACCATATAAAAAATAACGGTCGAAAAAATCTCAAAATCTAGAAATAAAAATTCGTAGAGCATTGCCAGCGACTCCACGGACTCTAGGCTAACGGCGATTACATTGGCCAGAATAAGGAGGCCCAAAAAATTATCAGCAAAGTGACTGGCTTTATCGCCGTCTTTGCCGAGATCTAGAATTTCCATGCACCGCCGCTGAACGCGGTTATAGGTGCTTTCCGAAGTGGACAATGAATTTCCCTCCAACGCAGTGCCTTCAAAAGTTACGCGAGGAACGAGGGGGCTTGCAAGTTTTTAGATGAGTTATTCGGCCTGAAAAACATCGCCCGCGATTTCGAGAGTTTCGATGCACTGGTTCACGAAATCCATGGTTTCAGCGCGTCCTTGGATTTGATACAGGCGCATCGAAGCATAACGAGCTGCCGCATAAGCGACGGCAACAGGGTCGCGATGCCGCGCTGTCAGCGCATCGAGTAGATGTTCGGCTTCGTCACGAATATGCGACAATCGCGTTATCTCTGAGGGGCTCAACTCGACATCGGTCTCAGGCACATCGCTAAAATCATGCGCAGCGTCACATCTATAGTTCTTCAGGAAAACAACATTATCGGTCATGGCCTGCGCTCCTTTACATAATTCTGTCGATTATTCGTCCGATACTCCGGTTACGACCAGATCGGGTGGCTCTTTAGGGATATGCCATATTCGCCTTAATTTTTTCCTAAGGGTGAGTTGCTTGTCGAGCGTGGCTAGGTGCTCTATATCCTTATATGATGGATGAGAACCCCGCGATTACAAAATCTTGGCCAGAGCGACAAACTGCGCGCTGGCGGCTGGCGCAATTAACTGAAGAGCTCAATGCGCGTCCATTTCCAGAATTTGTAGCACCGACACGCTTGTTCCGCTTATGCGTCAAAGGGCGCGAGGCCTTTCCCTCGATCCGGCAGCAATTGTCGGATGTTTTGGACGGCGTTGATTGGCAGGTCGCGGAGCAGGGGAAGATCATCCGCGGCATCTATCGCGATATTCAGGTCAATATTGAGCGTCACACCGAATTTACCTCGCTCACTTTGATCGAAGAGGGCGACGAGACTGATACGCTGGCCGCGGTCTTGCCTACGGGCTGGATACAGGCTTTGGCGGGCGAGATTGTTGTTGCCGTTGATTGTTTGGTTAGGCACGCTGCGGCAGATCAGGTCAATGCTTCGGTCTGTGCGAGTAAATTTGACGGTGGTCGCGCGATAGGTTATTTCGATTTTCAAGTCGCCAGCGATGGTCACACTAAAATCCGCCTCGAGGTTGCACCACAGAGTACGCCTCGCGATATTGGCCGTATCGCCTTACAGGTTCTGGAAATTGAGACTTACCGATGCTTTGC
>CBFHZM010000070.1:0-9178 GCA_965660195.1 Alphaproteobacteria bacterium | reverse complement strand
ACAAAGTTCTCGATCGGTTATTTTTATGGAATCGATAAACGAGATGACTTTATCGATACCACCTCGGGTTGGAATGTTGGCTTTGGGCAAGATATTGCTGGGCCTGCTGGTGACGTGACCTATTTGCGTACCACCGCCAATGCCGACTATTACTACCCGATCGCAGAAGGGTTTATTTTCCACGCTGGCCTCGATCTTGGGCATATTTATGACTATGAGAATGATGGTGTCCGGTATCAAGATCGTTTCTTCCGTGGTGCCTCCAGTTTCAGAGGCTTTGACCGGTCTGGGGTTGGTCCGCGCGATATTTTGAGCGATACAGCAGCGGGTGCTAACCAATATGCGATCGCCACCACGGAAGTTCAGTTGCCCTTGGGAATACCGAAAGAATTGGGCATGAAGACCAAGGCGTTTATTGATTTTGGTGCGATCGGTGATACCGATCCAGACGACAATGTCTATTTTTCGACTATCGAGGACGACTTCGCATTTCGCGCGACGTACGGTTTAAGTATTTCATGGAAATCTCCGATCGGGCCTATTCAATTTGATTTTGCCCGACCGATCGAAAAAGAGGACTATGACAAAGAGAGGTTCTTCCGCTTTACGGCGGGGACACGTTTTTAGAAAAGAGAGAGGGAGCATAATGTCTCGAATTAGTCTTATAGCAGTAGTTGTTTTTTCAGCCTTTGTAATGGCGGTCCCCGCCATGGCACAAAAGATCGTTGTCGTTGATATTGATCGCGCAATCGCCATGTCCAAAGCCGGTCAGAATATGAATTCGCAACTCGAGAAAATGTCTAAGGATGTTCAGAGCAAGGTTGATAAAATTAAGAAAGACCTGCAGGGCGAAGCCGATAAGCTAGAAGAGCAAAAATCGCTGATTGCCCCAGATGCACTGAACGTTAAACGCGAAGAGTTGCGTGTTAAGTCGATCGGTCGCCAACAAGAGATTTCAGCCGAAGCACGTGCCATTCAAGCAGGTGGCCAGAATGCTCTGAAGGAAATTGCCGAAGTTGCTGTGGCTGAGCTGAAAAGCCTCTCTCAAGAAATGAAAGCTGATGTTGTTCTGCGCCGCGAGTCAGCGCTGATTGTCGAGCCTGGGTCTGATATCACCGATGCATTAACGGCTCGTATTGACAAGAAGATCACATCCGTAAAGGTTACGCCAGTCAAGGAAGAAGCTAAGAAATAGGTTCTCAGTGGCGGATACACGTTTTTATCGGCGAGCAGGTCCTTTTGCGCTAGGAGATCTTCTCCAAAATGCGCCACCTCATGAGCGGCAAGGCGGCGACGACATCCTTATCGAAGATGTCGGCCCGCTGGACCGCGCCGGAGAGCGGCATATCAGCTTTCTGACCCATGACAAGCGCTATGAAGCCATGGCGCAAGCATCGCAGGCGGCAGTCATCATAGCCGCGCCGCAAGCGGCGGGTTGGGTCACTCAAGCCCAGCTTATTGTAAGTAATGCGCCGCAGCGTCTGTTTAATTACGTTGTTGGGCAAATATATCCAGATAGCGCTGCGGCTTTAATCGAGCCAGGCGCGGACGGCAGCCATATCCATCCATCAGCGCGGATTGATCAAAGCGCGATAATAGCGCCGACAGCAATTATCGGCGAAGGCGTTGAGGTTGGTGCCGGCACGCAGATTGGTCATTACTGCGTTATTGGGCGCGGGGTGCAAATCGGGCGCGACTGTCGTATCGAGTCACATGTGAGCGTTAGTTACGCCTTGCTGGGCGATGATGTGCGTCTTGCCAGCGGCGTGCGCGTAGGCACGACGGGCTTTGGGTTAGTCGAAGGCGAAACGCATGAGCGCGTGCATCACATTGGCCGGGTAATTATTCAAAGCCATGTTGATATAGGCAGTAATACCACTGTCGATCGCGGCACCTATAGCGATACGGTCCTCGGCGAAGGCACTAAGGTAGATAATCTCGTTCAAATCGCGCATAATGTGCAGATCGGCCGCCATGTAAGGCTAGCGGGCACCGTCGGCCTTGCTGGAAGTTGCGTGATTAAAGACTATGCCGTGCTTGGCGGTGGTGCTGGCGTCGGTAACGGTGTCGAAATTGGTGCGCATGCCGTGATAGCGGGGCGTTCTACCGTATTTCGGACAGTGCCCGATGGTGAGTTTTATGCTGGCTATCCGGCACGTCCTTTGAAGGAATGGCAGAAACAACAGGCTTTTATTAGCCGGTTACAGCGGCAAAACGCCAAGGGTAAGGGGCGAGATAATGAGTGATATACATCCGAGTTCAGTTATCGATGCCAATGCCGTTCTGGGGGACGGCCTTAAAATTGGCCCGTTCTGCCATATCGGCGCGGGGGTGACACTCGGCGAGGGTGTTGAGCTCGTTGGTCATGTCTCGATCATGGGGAATACGCACATCGGTGCGGGCAGCAAGGTTTTTCCTTTCGCGTCGCTGGGCGGGGCAACGCAAATTCTCGATCAATCCAAGCCCGTTGGTCAGCTCATCATTGGCGCTAATAATACCATTCGCGAATATGTAACGATGCAGCCTGGGCAGCTTGATGATCCGGCCGAGACGCGCATTGGCGACAATAATTTATTTATGGTTGGCACCCATATCGCGCATGACTGTCGGATTGGAAATAATAACGTCTTTGCTAATCATGCAACCCTAGCGGGGCACGTGACCATCGGCAATTTTGCTAATATTGGCGGCCTGTCGGCAGTGCACCAGTTTTGTCATATTGGCGATTATGCCTTTATTGGTGGTCATAGTATGGTTGCTGGCAATGTTATTCCCTTCGGTATGGTTTACGGCGATCGCGCGAATTTAGAGGGCCTGAATATCGTTGGTATGAAGCGCCGTGGTTTTGCGCGGGATGATATCCACGCCGCGCGTAATCTGTTTGCCGATTTATTTAGTGACCATGCTGGTGTCGAGTTTAATGCCCGGTTGGCTGCGGCGCGGGAAAAATATAAAGATGATCGCGTAGCCTCGCTGATACTTGATTTCGTGAGTAACGCCAATGACCGTGGCTTTTGTCAGGGGGCGTGATGCCTGAGCGCCTCGCCATTATTGCCGCAGGCGGGGATTTACCCCTGCAAATCTTTCAAGCACAGAAATTGCAAGAGAACGATGTCGTTCTGTTGGCTCTCGAGGGAATCGCGTCCGAGGCAACGCAAGCATCGGCTGACGAGGTGGCAGATATTCTGGCGGTCAGCAAAATCGTTGATTTTTTAAAGGCCGCGCAGTGTACCCAATGCGTTTTTATTGGACGATTAGACCGCCCGGATTTGAGCAACCCGCCCGATGATGCAGGGCTTCACGATGTCTTCCAACGATTTGCTGCCAACCCAGGTGGTGATGATGCGCTGCTAAGCGCCGTGCTGGGCCATTTTGAAGATCAGGGCTTTGAGATCATTGGTGCCGACACTTTGATGCTTGACTTTAAAGCGCCAGCAGGGTGCCTGACGGTGGCGACGGCTGACCATGATGCGCGAGACATCGAGCGCGGTATTGCTCTGTTGCAAGCACTGTCCCCCTTTGACGTGGGGCAGGCCTGCGTCATATCGCAAGGGCAGGTGGTCGCAGTAGAAGGACCAGAGGGTACCGATGCGATGTTGTCGCGGGCAGGTAGTATATTGAACGCCCGCGGTGGTCAGTCTGGGGTTTTGGTCAAGCTTCCGAAAACCAGCCAAGATAGGCGGATTGATTTACCGACAATTGGTCCCCAGACCATTGCCAATGCGATCGCCGCGGGGCTTAAGGGGCTGGTTTTTCAAGCCGAGGGCGCGCTCTTGATCGATCGACAGGCGTGTATCGCCGCCGCCGATAAGGCCGGTTTCTTTATTGAAGGTCGATCCACGTGAGGCAACACAAGCGCGCACCGATATTTGCTGTCATCGCGGGAGAAGCCTCGGGGGATATTTTGGGCGCTGGTTTGATTAAGCATCTTGCGCGACGCGTTCCTGAGGCATCCTTTGTTGGTGTTGGTGGGCCCTTGATGGTTGCCGAAGGCTTATCTTCGGTTTTCCCAATGTCTGATATAGCCGTCATGGGCTTTGGTGCGGTCATCAAGAAATTGCCATTTCTTTTTAATCGGCTACGGGTGGTTTGTGATTTTCTCGAGGAAACCAAACCGGATGTGATTATCTGCGTCGATGCGCCTGATTTTAACCATCGCTTGGCGCGCCGCATGAAAAGACGCTGTCCCGACATAAAAATCATTGATTATGTCGTCCCCAGCGTTTGGTTCTGGCGCGCCGGCCGCGCCGGCACGATGGCGCAGTATTTCGACCACTGCTTGGCACTGCTGCCGTTTGAGCCAGAGGTTTTAAAAAACCTTGGCGGTCCCCAGAGTACTTTTGTTGGCCACCGAGCGATCGAGGCCGTAGCATCGGATGCGGAAGTGGCGGCTTTGCGCGCGGAACATGATATCAAGCCCGACGCGCAGTGTCTGGTTTTGCTCCCCGGTAGTCGTCACGCCGAGGTTGAGACCCTGATGCCAATCTTTCGTCAAGTTACAGAACAGTTGAGGCGCGAGTTTGGTCGCCTTCGTCTGTTTATGCCTTTGGTGCCGCATTTGGCGACAGAGCTCAGAACGCAATTGCGGGACTGGCCATATGAGGTGATTTGTATTGACGACGAGCGGGAGAAATATGCCAGCTTGAGGTTGGCTGATTTGGCGCTGGCAGCCTCTGGGACCGTGGCGCTTGAGATTGGTCTCGCGCAAACGCCGATGATTATCGGATATCCGTCAAGTGGGCTGTTTGAGAGTTATGTCATGAAGTTCGTTGCGCGTGCACCATCGGTTAATTTGGTCAATTTGGTGCTCGATCGGCCGGTCGTGCCCGAGCTTTTGAGCGATAACCTCACGGCAGATAATATGCTGTCTTTAGCACGGAACTATTTGAGCGATCCTGAACTTTGTGAGCGCACGCAAGGCGCTCTGCAAGCTTTTAGTACGATTATGCAAAAAGATGGCAACGCACCAGATGCGGAAGCGGCTGATGCCGTCCTCCGCATTGCTGGCTTTTCGTCGACCTAGCGCTTATTGAGCGCCACGTAGTCACGCTCGGCTGCGCCAACATACAGCTGACGCGGACGTCCGATGCGCTGACTTGGGTCTTCGATCATCTCGTTCCACTGTGACACCCAGCCCACTGTTCTGGCCAGGGCAAACAGCACGGTAAACATTGTGGTTGGGAAGCCCATGGCTTTCAATGTAATACCAGAATAGAAATCGATATTCGGATAGAGTTTCTTCTCAACGAAATACTCATCACTCAGCGCAATTCGCTCCAGCTCCATAGCAACTGCTAATAGAGGATCGTCTTTCACACCTAATTCGTTCAGCACTTCGTGGCAGGTTTTCTGCATCACGCGGGCGCGTGGATCGTAGTTTTTATAGACGCGGTGACCAAAGCCCATGAGCCGGAAGGGGTCATTTTTGTCTTTAGCGCGGGCAATATATTCAGGGATGCGGTCAACTGAGCCGATTTCATTCAACATATCAAGCGCTGCTTCATTAGCACCACCATGCGATGGGCCCCATAAGCAAGCAATACCAGCCGCGATACAGGCAAACGGGTTGGCGCCGGAAGAGCCAGCCAAACGCACTGTCGAGGTTGAAGCATTTTGCTCATGATCGGCATGTAGAATAAAAATTTTATCCATGGCGCGGGCCAATGTTGGGCTTACTTTGTATTCTTCGCACGGCACGGCAAAACACATGTGTAGGAAGTTTGACGCATAATCAAGATCATTACGTGGATAGATAAAGGGCTGACCGACCGAATATTTATAGGCCATGGCCGCAATCGTTGGAATTTTCGCGATCAAACGACGGCTAGCAATCTTGCGTTGTTCGGGATCATTTATGTCTGTGCTGTCGTGATAGAAAGCCGAGAGAGCACCGACAACCCCAACCATGACCGCCATCGGGTGGGCATCGCGACGGAAGCCCGTCGAAAACTTGTAGAGTTGTTCATGCAACATTGTGTGGCGTGTGATGGCCGTATCAAATTCAATAAGCTGATCTTTGTTTGGTAATTCGCCATTCAGAAGCAAATAGCAGGTCTCAATAAAAGAGCCTTGTTCAGCCAGCTGATCGATTGGATAACCACGGTGTAACAAAATACCCTGCTCACCATCAATATAGGTGATGCTTGATTTACAACTCGCAGTTGACGTAAAGCCGGGGTCATAGGTGAACTGGCCGGTTTGGCCGTACAGGCTGGAGACGTCAATAACGTCTGGTCCAATGGTTCCTGACTCGACGGTAAATTCAAAATCCTTACCCGCGGTCTGCAACTTGGCGCTGTTATTTGATTTTGTCATAGAAAAACCTCCAGATAAAAGGAATACGCAATTTAGCGTGCTTATACCATAGGGATTCAGGGACTGCTAGCTGGCAGCTCCTAATTTAAGCCCATCTTTTACTCTGCCCACAGTTTCGCTTTGTCCCAAAATAACCAGAATATCGTAAAGATTGGGTGAATTTGGCGTTCCTGTGAGGACCGCGCGCAGTGCAGGCCCCAAATCACCCAGTTTCAGACCGTTTTCAGCCAAAAAGGCTTCGGTGAGGGCTTTTATTCCGCCTTCCGACCAGTCATTCGCTCCTTCGAGCGAAGGTA
Source organism: Alphaproteobacteria bacterium (assembly GCA_965660195.1). GTDB lineage: Bacteria > Pseudomonadota > Alphaproteobacteria > RS24 > RS24 > JAYODZ01. Next base: position 2,567 of record CBFHZM010000070.1, on the reverse strand, counting down.
AAAACGCTTGCAAATTAGCCATACGTGGGGCTGTCATCATTTTCCGCGCTGCTTCGTCAATGGCAATTGGCCGCTTGGTAAAGATAAAATTGGCGGCTTGCGTCAGCTCGGGCAGCGTTTGCGCCCGTTCTTTGAGTTGCGGTATGGCCAGTTTAATCTTTTCGCGCGCAGATTGCGCATCAGGGGCCCGTGCCAAAATGTCGTCCACCAGCATCTCGTCATCGCTGGCGCGCAAATGATACGCGTTTACATGGCTTAGTTTTTCGATATCGAAACGCGCCGGCGCTTTGCCGATGGCATTTAAATCAAACCAGGCGACCAATTGTTCAGTCGAGAATAATTCATCATCTCCATGGCTCCAGCCGAGGCGCGCCAAGTAATTCCGCATGGCTTCGGGCAAAAAGCCCATATCGCGATAGGCTTCGGCACCGAGCGCACCGTGACGTTTCGAGAGCTTAGCGCCATCGGCACCGTGAATCAGCGGAATATGAGCAAATTGCGGTACATCCCAAGCAAGAGCTTGATATATTTGTGTCTGACGCAAGGCATTGGTCAGATGATCGTCGCCGCGAATGACATGAGTGATGTTCATATCGTGATCATCGACCACCACGCTCAGCATATAGGTTGGCGTGCCATCGGCGCGAAGCAGAACAAGATCGTCGAGTTGCTCATTGTCGACCGCAACATCGCCCTGCACAATATCATTAATCTGTGTCTGACCCGCCAGCGGTGATTTGAATCGCACAACTGTTTTACCCGCTTGATAGGGCAGTGCGCGCTCACGACAGGTTCCGTCATAGCGCGGTGGCTTTCCAGCGTCGCGGGCGCGTTGGCGCATCGCTTCGACGTCTTCCGGCGAACAATCACAGCAATAGGCATGGCCAGCAGCAACGAGATGATGCGCAATTTCGGCGTGACGCGCGGCATTGGCGTGCTGATAGACAGGCGGTGCGTCGGGCGTTAGGCCGAGCCAATCGAGGCCGTCAAAAATAGCGGCAATAGCTTCGGGGGTTGAGCGGGCGCGGTCGGTGTCTTCGATCCGTAACAGAAATTGACCGCCACAATGGCGGGCAAAGGCCCAATTAAATAGCGCTGTGCGTGCACCCCCAATGTGCAAAAAGCCAGTGGGCGACGGTGCGAAACGCGTAATGACCGCAGAACCGGTCGTAGTGCTGGTCATGCGTCAGACGATCCCTACGAAATTTAATACGAGACAACTCTCCTAGCACATTTGCCGCGTTTGACATAGTCTGGAACAACAAGTTGTGTCATGCGCCCTGCCGATTACGGCATAAACAAACAAGAATAAGATAATGTTGCCTCACCTTGTCGTTCCTCTGGCTTCTTTGGGGCTCATTATTGGGCTGGGAAGCTTTTATGCGTTGCCCGATGACCCAGCGCCGATCTTGCTGGCGGTTACGGCTGGTCTGCTTGCTGTCACTACTCTAGCTATGGTCATCATTTCGCGAAACTTATTGGGGCATCGTTCTTGGGAAGCCTTGCCGAGTTTGTTTACGGTCACTGTGGCGGCTTTTGGGCTACTTTATGGGGCTTGGGATACGAAGCGTCTTGCCGATCGCTTTGATGCCGTGTTGCCATCGATTGCACGAGTGGCGGAAACAGGTCAGCTGCAGGCAAGGCTTGTTGAGCTTGAGCCTTATCGTGGCGGTGGCTTCGTCGGCGCGGGCGATATCGGGCAGGGGCTTAGTCTGCGGCTGTATGATCGCGGCGAAGAATTATCAGCGGATTTGATCGGCTGTAAGATATACCTTAAGGGGCGTTTAATTCCGCCTCGGCCTCCTGCGGCCGAATATGGTTACGATCCGCGGGCGATCGCTTTCTTCAAGGGTGAGGCAGAGCGCTTTTCGGTGCAGAGCGTGTCGCGTGCAGAATGTCCAGCGCGCGCATCGTTTCAGGTGATGTTTGCCAAATGGCGGCATGATGCCGCTCTGCGCTATCGCGCTGCCATGGCACCGCCCGCGTCGGCGTTAGCCTCGGCTCTGTTGTTTGGGTTTCGGGGCGCTTTGCCCGAGCCGACCAAGCAAGCCTATCGATTTAGTGGGTTGGCGCATATTTTGGCTATATCGGGTCTTCATATGGCGTTGGTTGCAGGCGGCTTGTTTGCCTTTATGCGATTATGTCTTGCCGCTCTGTCAGCGCCGGCTGGCATGCTCAATAGTCGTGGCCTGAGCGCCGGCTTTGCTCTTTTGGGTGCGCTGGCCTATTTGTTTCTGTCTGGAGCCGCTTATGCCACGCAGCGTGCCTTTATGATGATCGCCTGTGTTTTTCTCGCCATTTTGATGCGGCGTCCGGTGTTCAGTATACACACCGCCGCGTTGGCGGCTTTCCTCATTCTCTTGGTTGATCCGAGCGCTGTGCGATCGCCAGGATTTCTCATGTCCTTCGCGGCGGTGATTTCTTTGATCTGTTTTTATCATTGGTATTTTCAAACTTTTACCGGAGTGGTGCGGCATCATCGTTCCCTTTGGCGCATCGCCATGACCTATCTGATTGGTCTAAGTCTGACGAGCCTTGTCGCGGGGCTCTCGACGGGGCTGATTGGC
>CBFHZM010000069.1:0-9319 GCA_965660195.1 Alphaproteobacteria bacterium | reverse complement strand
TGCGGTTGCGGCAGAAACGCCTGTCGGCTTGCAAGCTAAAGATATTATGGCGCGCGGCGATTTGGTTCCCGATGACGTGGTTGTCGGCATTATTGCGGACCGGATCGAGGCACCAGATTGTGCTAAGGGGTTTATCCTCGATGGCTTTCCACGCAACGTGAAGCAGGCTGAAGCGCTTGATGCCATGTTGAAAGAAAAATCACTATCGCTTGATGGCGTAATCGAGTTGAAGGTGCAAGCCGATGTCCTCGTGGAGCGTATTCTGCGTCGGGCGGCGGAAAGCGCCTCTGGTCCACGCGCGGATGATACGGAAGAGGCTTTGCAGCATCGGCTGAAGGTCTATGAAGAACAAACTGCTCCTGTGTCAGCGTTTTACGCTGCACAAGGCATTTTGAAAGAGGTTGATGGCATGCGTGACATTGATGATGTGACGCAGGCGATTAAGGCGAAATTAGGGGTTTAATTCTAAGGCGGGAGAACGGTTTAACGGTTGACTAAAAAGGGTTTTTTCATATAATCCGCGCTTTAAGGCGTGATTTGAAAATTCCAAAGATCAGGTCAGTCTGACTCTTTTAAGCAACTGTTTTTGAACGGTTTTCTCATAATTGGCCGAAAGGCGAGGAGAAGCAAGTGGCTCGTATTGCTGGTGTAAATATTCCAACTGCCAAGCGTGTTGTGGTTGCGTTAACCTATATTCACGGGATTGGTCGTCAAAAATCGCAAGAAATCTGCGATAAAATTGGTATTCCGGCCGAGCGCCGTGTCAATGAACTGAGCGAGGCGGACGTCATTAAGATTCGCGAGACGATCGATGCCGATTACATTGTTGAGGGTGATTTGCGCCGCGAAGTGTCGATGAACGTTAAGCGTTTGTTGGATCTCGGCTGCTATCGCGGCCTGCGCCATCGGCGTAATTTGCCAGTGCGTGGTCAACGGACCCACACCAATGCGCGGACCCGCAAAGGCCCGGCAAAAGCCATTGCTGGCAAGAAGAAATAGAGACACGGAGAGGATTAACCTATGGCAACTGATAATAATCGTCTACGTCGTCGCGAGCGCAAGAACATCGTTTCTGGTGTTGCGCACGTTAATTCGACCTTCAATAACACAATGGTCACGATTACCGATGCACAAGGCAACACCATTTCATGGTCATCGGCGGGTATGATGGGTTTTAAAGGCTCACGTAAGTCAACCCCTTATGCCGCGCAAATGGCAGCCGAGGATGCCGGCCGCAAAGCCATGGACCATGGTATGAAAACTCTTGAAGTTGAAGTGCAAGGCCCTGGTTCTGGTCGTGAGAGCGCGTTGCGCGCCCTCCAAGCCGCTGGCTTTACCGTTACAACCATTCGCGACGTGACGCCCATTCCGCATAACGGTTGCCGTCCGCCAAAACGTCGTCGCGTCTAGACGTTTCTGCGTCAAGTCTCGTCTCCCATTTTATAAAGGATTACGCAGTGTTTCAGAAAAATTGGCAGGAACTGATTAAACCAAATAAGCTTGAAATCACCCAAGGTGCTGATGCGCGCCGTCACGCTCGGGTCGTTGCCGAGCCTTTGGAGCGCGGCTTTGGTCTGACTTTGGGCAATGCGCTACGGCGTATCTTGCTGTCGTCGGTGCAAGGTGCAGCTGTTACGTCGGTAAAAATTGACGGCGTTTTGCATGAGTTCTCGTCGATCCCGGGTGTCCGCGAAGACATCACAGACATCGTTCTGAACATCAAGAAAATGGCCCTGTCAATGCACGCTGATGGTGTCAAGCGCCTGGTATTGAGCAAAAAAGGCCCAGGTGTGGTAACGGCTGGTGATATTGAGCAAACCGCTGATATTGAAATTCACAACCCTGATCTCGTACTGTGTACGCTGGATGAGGGTGGCGAAGTTCGCATGGAATTCACGGTCACGACCGGTAAGGGTTATGTGCCGGCGGAACAAAACCGCGAAGAAGACGCTGCGATTGGCGTTATCCCAATCGACTCGCTCTATAGCCCGGTGCGCCGCGTATCTTACAATGTTGAAAACACCCGCGAAGGGCAAGTGCTCGACTACGATAAGCTGACCTTGGATATCGAAACCAATGGTACCATCTCACCAGAAGATGCATTGGCTTTCTCCGCACGCATCTTGCAAGACCAATTGCAAACTTTCGTGAATTTTGAAGAACCCGAAGAAGCTGTTGTCGAAGTCGCACCGCTTGAGGAGACTGGATTCTCGGCGGCTCTGCTGAAAAAAGTAGACGAGCTCGAATTGTCGGTTCGTTCAGCCAATTGCTTGAAAAACGACAATATCGTTTATATCGGTGATCTGATCCAGAAATCCGAAAACGAAATGTTGCGGACGCCAAATTTTGGTCGTAAGTCGTTGAACGAGATTAAGGAAGTGCTGTCCGAGATGGGTTTGCATCTTGGCATGGAAGTACCGAATTGGCCGCCAGAAAATATTGAAGATCTGGCGAAGCGTTTTGAGGAAAATTACTAATCGCCCAAAGGGCACGATAGGAGTATTGCCATGCGTCACGCTAAAGCAGGTCGCAAATTAAATCGGACCAGTTCCCATAGAAAGGCCATGTTGGCCAATATGGCTGTTGCGCTGATCAAGCATGAGCAGATCGTAACAACTCTGCCGAAAGCCAAAGAGCTTCGTCCTTATGTTGAGAAGCTGGTTACCTTGGCGCGGCGTGGGGATCTGCATGCACGCCGGCAAATCAGTGCTAAGTTGCCTGAAGAGACTTGGGTAAAGAAACTCATTGAGACACTGGCCCCTCGCTATGCCGACCGTCCCGGTGGTTACACCCGCATCATGAAAGCTGGCTTTCGTTACGGCGATAATGCCCCCCTCGCGGTCATCGAGTTTGTCGATCGCGATCCCGAAGCACGTGGTCAAGACTCGGGTCCAGTCATGGTAGATGATGAGGATGTTGCAGAAAACGCATAAGCGGGACGCGCAGATTATTCAAAGAAATAGGCACGGGCTTCTGGTCGCGTGCCTTTTTCTTGTCGGCATTTTATGTGCTTGGGTGGATACCTTGGGATCCGCAGCGCGAGCGGAAACGCGGGTCCCGCGTAATCAAATCGAACTCAATTATACGCTGGCGCCAGTTGTCGAGCAGGTTGTGCCTTCGGTTGTCAATGTTTACGCCAAGCGTTTTGTTGCGCAACGGCAAAGGTCCTTGTTCGACGACCCATTTTTTCAGCAATTTTTTGGTGACCGCTTTGGCTCGCGGCAAGCGCCGGCACACAAACGGGCGCAAGAGTCACTCGGTTCTGGGGTCATTGTGGATGCCTCCGGCCTCGTCGTTACCAATCACCATGTTATTGAAAATGCAGAGGATCTGACCGTAATTCTAGCGGACCGTCGCGAATATAAGGCGACGATTGTGCTGCAAGATGAACGGACTGATCTAGCTGTGTTGCAATTACGCGACCCGCCCTCCGATCTTGTGCCCTTGGCTTTACGCGATAGCGACGATGTCGCTGTTGGGGATTTGGTGCTTGCCGTTGGTAACCCGTTCGGCGTTGGTCAAACCGTGACCAGCGGCATTATTTCAGCGTTGGCGCGGACGCAAGTCGGCGTATCAGATTATCAATCCTTCATTCAAACTGATGCCGCCATTAATCCCGGTAACTCTGGCGGCGCTCTGGTCGGAACCGATGGGCGTTTGATTGGCGTTAATACAGCGATTTTCTCGCGGTCGGGCGGATCGGTTGGAATTGGCTTTGCGATCCCCGCCAATATGGTGGCGCAAGTTATCCGCGCCGCGCAGAATGGTGGTGAAGTTATTCGGCCGTGGACGGGGGCCATGTTGCAGACTGTCTCGAGTGATCTGGCTGCTTCATTTGCTCTTGATCGGCCACAAGGGGCGCTGATCACATATCTGCATGCTTCAAGCCCATTGCGCGCCGCTGGGTTGCAGGTTGGCGATGTGATTATCACTGTCGATGGGCAGGAGGTGATTAATCCTGATCAGCTGCGCTATCGTATTGCGACCCGCGATGTTGGCGCATCGGTTACCTTTGGTGTTGTGCAGAATGGACGTCAGAGAAAAATATCAGTCATCCTTCAGGCGCCTCCTGAAGTTCCACCGCGGAACGAGCAGAATCTGACAGATATGTCGATTTTCTCAGGGCTTCGCGTCGCTAACTTAAATCCAGCCTTAGCCGATCAACTCCGTTTGTCGCTCGATCGGCGGGGTGTCATTGTCTTATCCGTTGTCGCGCGGTCGGCGGCGGCGCGTTTCGGTTTCCGCTCGGGAGACGTGATCCGCAAATTGGACAATGTAGAAATCAAGCAGGTGCGAGATCTGATCGACTACCGCGGTAAGTTGCGGGCCGATACGACTTTAGAGATCCAGCGTGGTGACCGAATTTTGAAGGCGAATTTGAGGTAAGTCATGGAGACGCAGTTTCTCATTGTTGCCAAAACTGAGGAAGGCATGCGTCTCGACCGGTGGCTGCGCGTGCATTTTCCACATGTCGGTCAGAGTTTGATTGAAAAACTATGCCGTAAAGGTGCTATCCGCAGCGATCAAGGGAAGCTCAAGTCAAATAGCCGGGTTGGTTCAGGGCAAAAAATTAGAATCCCAGATGATGTCCGCAACGCTGCCGCGCAAGCGGCGCGCCCGCGGCCAGCAAAAGTGTCGCCGGCGGTGATCCGCGATCTCGAAACGCGTATTTTGTTTCAAGACGATGATATCTTGGTTTTGAACAAGCCAAGTGGCCTAGCGGTTCAGGGGGGTAGCAAAACAACGACGCATATTGATGCCGCTTTGCCTTATTTGAAATTCGGTGCCACCGAGACGCCACGATTGGTGCACCGGTTGGATCGCGATACATCAGGTTTGCTTCTATTGGCTCGAAATCGAGCGGCGGCGCAAGCGCTAACCCGCGCTTTTGCTCGCCATGAAATTCAGAAAACCTATTGGGCGTTAGTCTTTGGTAAACCAAAGCCGACCCATGGACTTATTGACCTAGCCTTGGCCAAGCGTTCAGCGCCCACTGGCGGCGAGCGGATGCGTGCTGTCGCGCGCGACGACCCCGATGGACTTCGCGCCCGTACTGATTACGCCTTGGTCGCGCCAGCAGGGAGTAAATTTTCATGGCTCGCCTTGCGCCCGCTAACAGGGCGAACGCATCAGTTGCGCGCCCATATGGCGGCTCTGGGTACGCCGATTGTTGGCGATCCGAAGTATAAAGTTGAGAATGAGCGCACAGTTTTTGGTGGTATCATCGAAAAAAAACTGCATTTGCATGCGAGATCGGTTAGCTTTAAACATCCGTTATCGGGTAGGGGGATGCTTTTGCAGGCACCGCTCACAGATCACATGTTAAGAATTTGGTCGCATTTTGGATTTGATCCGGCTGATGCAGTAGATGCTTTTGGGGATGGCTTAGGCTAAGGAGGGCCCCTTCTTTATGTATATGGTTGTATTTGATTGTGACGGGACATTGGTTGACAGTCAGCACGCTATAATTGCGGCCACTGAGTTTGCGCTTGAGCAAGAAGGGCTTGTTATGCCACCGCGTGAAAAGGTTTTAGGCGCAGTCGGCCTGCCGATTGAGGTGGCTTTGAAACGCCACGCACCAAGTGCTGATGCTGATATGTTAGCGCGGATCTTGGACAATTATCGAGCCGAGTCCGTCCGTTTGGCGGGGCAGGATCATCGAGGCCAGATCATGTTCCCTGGCATGGAGCAAATCGTTCGCTGGCTCGGCGCCGAAGACAATGTTGTGATGGGTATTGTTACAATGAAGTCGCGCCGTGGGCTCAATCGCGTTGTCGATGCTTATGATATTCGTTCTTGCTTTCAATCGTTGAAAAGCGCCGATGACGGCCCAGGCAAGCCAGCACCAGATCTCTTGCTCGATGCGATGTCGGAACTGGGCGCGAAGCATGAGCACACCGTCATGGTCGGCGATACGAGTTTCGATATAATGATGGCGCGGGCCGCTGGGTGCTACGCCATTGGTGTTGGCTGGGGTTACCAGTCTGTTGAAGAGTTAGAGGAAGCTGGCGCCCACGAAATTGTTATGACCCCCGATGAATTGCGCGAGACGCTAAGGGTCTTTATCTCCTAATGCGGCGTTTTTACGAGCGGGTGAGTGTGATGAAGGTCGATGGCGGTCATTCGGTTTTGCTCGACGAGCGTGAGTTGAAAACGCCTGCTAAGCGCCCCTTGCATTTACCATCGGCGGAACTGGCAGCGTTAGTTGCAGATGAGTGGAACAGTCAAGACGGCGAGATCCACCCCTACAATATGATACATACGCGGCTGGCTTCAACTGCAGTGGATCGGGTGGCTGAGAACGTCGATGCTACGATTTCTGAATTCGGCCGCTATGTCGGCTCTGACTTGTTGTGTTATCGCGCTGAGGGCCCAGCGCCGCTGGTTGAGCTTCAGGCATCGCGGTGGGATCCTCTGCTGGCATGGGCGCAACAGCGCTATGATGTGTCGTTTGAGGTGACAGCGGGGATTATACATGTCCCGCAATCGCAAGAAACGCAAAGCCAGCTGATGCAAGCGGCTGGTGAGTGCCTTTTTCGCCTGACTGGATTAGCCCATACAACGGCGCTTAGTGGATCGGCAGTGATTGCTTTGGCGACATGTGCTGGCCACATTAATGCGCAAGAGGCCTTTGAGGCCGCTTGCCTTGACGATCTTTATCAGCAGGAGGTCTGGGGCGAAGATCCTGCGCAAAAGGATAGATTGGCGAATATTTCTCTGGAGTTAGCCGCAATGTCAGTTTATTTTCAGGCTCTATCCAGCGATAAAAGTTCATAAATTTCGGGATGCAACCCGTAATTGAGAGAGGGCCCATGAAGGATATTGTAGCGGAATTAGAAGAGCGTCGCCGCGTTGCGCGCCTTGGTGGTGGGGAGAAGCGTATCGATGCGCAGCATGCGCGTGGCAAGCTGACGGCGCGCGAGCGTATTGAGTTGCTCCTCGACGCCAATTCCTTCGAAGAAATCGACATGTTTGTCGAGCATGATTGCCATGAATTTGGCATGGAAAACCAGAAAATACCGGGTGACGGGGTTGTCACGGGCTGGGGCACGGTGAATGGGCGCCCGATTTACCTTTATGCCAAGGACTTTACCGTCTTTGGTGGCTCGCTATCACGAGCTCATGCTGCCAAAATCACAAAAGTGCAGGATATGGCGCTTCGCAACGGAACGCCGATTATTGGTATTCTTGATGCAGGCGGCGCGCGCATCCAAGAAGGGGTTGACGCTTTGGGCGGTTATGCCGAGGTGTTCCAACGCAACACGCTTGCCTCAGGTGTGATTCCGCAAATTACCATGATCATGGGGCCTTGCGCGGGCGGCGATGTTTATTCTCCTGCGATTACTGATTTTATTTTTATGGTTCGTAATACATCCTATATGTTTGTCACTGGCCCTGATGTGGTCAAGACCGTGACCAATGAAGAAGTGACGGCTGAGCAGTTGGGTGGCGCCAAAGTCCACACGACGAAATCATCGGTTGCTGATGGAGCCTATAAAAACGACGTCGAGGCGCTGGCCCAACTGCGGCGACTGATCGATTATCTACCGCTGAATAATCGTGCCGGCGTACCCGAGATCACCAGCCATGATCCATATGATCGGCAAGAGCCTTCTCTCGATACATTGATCCCGAGCAATCCCAACATGCCTTATGATATGAAGGAATTGGTTTTCAAGCTCATCGATGACGGTGATTTTTTCGAGATTCAGGCCGATTTTGCCAAGAATATCATCACCGGTTTTGCCCGCATTGAAGGGCGTTCGGTCGGGATTGTTGCCAACCAGCCAATGACCTTGGCGGGGGTTCTGGATAGTGATGCAAGTCGCAAGGCGGCGCGGTTCGTACGGTTCTGTGATTGTTTTGAAATTCCGATTATCACCCTTGTTGATGTTCCGGGGTTCTTGCCGGGTACATCGCAAGAATATGGCGGCTTGATTAAGCATGGCGCGAAGCTGCTATTTGCTTATGCCGAGGCGACCGTGCCGAAAATTACTCTGATTACGCGCAAAGCCTATGGCGGTGCTTATGACGTTATGGCGTCCAAGCATTTGCGTGGTGATATGAATTATGCCTGGCCGACGGCGGAGATCGCCGTCATGGGGGCAAAAGGCGCGGTGGAGATTATTTTCCGCCAAGCCGTTGGCAATGACGAAGAGATTGCAAGGCGAACCCGCGAATATGAAGACCGGTTTCTCAATCCTTTTGTTGCGGCCGAGAGGGGCTATATTGACGAAGTCATTCAGCCGCATAATTCGCGGTTCCGGATTGCCCGCGCGCTGCGCTTATTGCGCGGCAAGAAATTAGAGAATCCGTGGAAAAAACACGACAATATTCCCCTGTGAGGTTGAGCAATGATTAAGAAAATTTTGATCGCAAATCGCGGAGAGATCGCCTGTCGTGTTATAAAATCTGCACGCGCCATGGGCATTGCAACCGTTGCCGTCTACTCAGATGCGGATGCCAGTGCCCTGCATGTCCGTATGGCTGATGAGGCCGTTCATATTGGCCCCGCACCAGCCAATCAGAGCTATTTGATTATCGACAATATTTTGCGCGCGATAAAAGAAACGGGCGCTGATGCTGTCCACCCTGGCTATGGTTTTTTGAGTGAGAACAAAGGGTTTGCCGAAGCTTTAGATAAAGCGGGTGTCATCTTTATTGGCCCACCAGCTGGTGCGATCGAAGCCATGGGTGATAAAATCACCTCGAAAAAGCTCGCAGCTGAAGCAGGTGTTAGCACCGTGCCGGGGCATATGGGGTTGATTGCAGATGCTGATGAAGCGGTCAAGATTGCGACCCAGATCGGCTATCCCGTGATGATCAAAGCCTCTGCTGGTGGCGGCGGTAAGGGCATGCGGATTGCGTGGAACGATCAAGAAGCCCGCGAAGGATTTCAATCATCGAAGAATGAAGCGGCCTCGAGCTTTGGTGATGACCGGATTTTCATCGAGAAATTTGTCACGCAGCCACGCCATATCGAAATTCAAGTCTTGGGCGATAAGCATGGCAATGTGATCTATCTCGGCGAGCGCGAATGTTCTATCCAACGCCGCAACCAGAAAGTCATCGAAGAGGCGCCGAGCCCATTCCTTGATGAAGAAACCCGTAAGAAAATGGGCGAGCAGGCCGTCGCGCTGGCCAAAGCGGTTGATTATTGCTCAGCGGGGACGGTGGAGTTTATTGTCGACGGTGATCGCAATTTCTACTTTCTCGAGATGAATACCCGACTGCAGGTGGAGCATCCTGTGACGGAGATGATCACAGGCGTCGACTTGGTTGAGCAAATGATCCGCATCGCAGCTGGCGAAAAACTGAG
>CBFHZM010000068.1:0-9372 GCA_965660195.1 Alphaproteobacteria bacterium | reverse complement strand
CCCGACTGCAGGTGGAGCATCCTGTAACGGAGATGATCACAGGCGTCGACGTGGTTGAGCAAATGATCCGCGTCGCAGCTGGCGAAAAACTGAGCATCGCGCAAAAAGACGTGAAGTTAACGGGCTGGGCGATGGAAAGCCGGATTTATGCCGAAGACCCTTATCGGGGCTTCTTGCCCAGCACGGGACGCTTGGTCCGGTATCGGCCGCCCGTAGAAGAAAGCCGCGATGGGATCATCGTCCGTAATGATACGGGCGTATATGAGGGTGGGGAGATTTCAATTTTCTACGACCCTATGATCGCGAAATTAATTACGTATGGTCAGGATCGGGATGCGGCGATTGCGGCTATGTCTGAGGCTTTGGACGCGTTCCGTATCGACGGGATCCGCCATAATATCGATTTCCTCGGCGCCATTATGGCGCATGAGCGCTTTAAGTCGGGCGCTTTGACGACGGCCTTCATTGCCGAGGAATACCCCGAAGGGTTTGAAGGGGCAAATTTGTCAGATGCGCAAAATGCCGCCCGTGCAGCGGTGGCTTATGCCATGCATCAGCGCGAAGATGGGCGCCTGCGTCAGATCTCGCAAGCAATCCCGAATTATCAAAGTGTTGCCACTAAAACCCGCGCAATTACAGTCGATGAAACCTTATTTGAAGTCGAGCCGCATGAGAATGGTTGCGTGATCGGCGACAAAGCGCACAGCGTTGAAATTGACTGGAAGCCGGGCGATTTATTCTGTCGGGCACATGTTGATGGTGCCGCGTATATTTTCTGCGTTGATAAACTCCCCGAAGGTTATGCCTTAACGGGTCAGGGGCGTCGTTCAGAGGTGACGGTCAGAAGTCCGCGAGCGCAAGCGTTAATGGCGCATATGCCGGCGCAAGATGATGGTGCCAGCGAGAAAGAGTTGCTGTGCCCAATGCCTGGGATGGTGATTGCGATTAATGTCGAGCCGGGGCAATCGGTGAAAGCGGGTGAAGCCTTGGCTGTGGTTGAAGCAATGAAGATGGAGAATATTCTTCGTGCCGAGCGCGAGCTGACTGTGAAGTCTGTCCTCTGCGCCGTTGGTGATAAGCTCGCCGTCGACGACGTTATGATCGAGTTTGAATAATCGGTAGCTTAAAATCGCTCTCGAAATGACGCAGGAGAGCCTGATCGAGCTCCGCCAAGCTGACCGTATGTCCTAAATCGACCATACTCGTCACGCCTTGATCTCGAATGCCGCAAGGTATGATGCCGTCATAATGATCGAGGCTGGGTTCGACATTAATGCTAATGCCGTGAAAGCTGACCCAGCGTCGGACGCGGATACCAATCGCTGCAATCTTGTCGAGGCGATCTGCTCCGTGTTCGGGGCGCTTAACCCAGACGCCGACACGACCGGGAACAATTTGGCCGATAATGTTGAAACTCGCGAGCGTCGCGATGATCCATTTTTCGATTTGCCGCACAAAACATTTAATGTCGCGGCCGCGTTGGTCTAGGTCTAACATGAGATAGACGACGCGCTGGCCCGGCCCATGATAGGTAAACTGACCGCCGCGTCCCGCTTTATAAACCGGGAAACGGTCGTGATTGAGGAGATCTTGGTCTTGCGCGCTGGTGCCCGCTGTATAAAGAGGCGGGTGTTCAAGGAACCATAGGCATTCTGCTTGCCTACCGGCCGCAATATCCCGCACTCTCTGCTCCATAAAGGCGAGGGCATCGGGGTAATCGATAGGGCTATCCGAAAAAATGATTTCAGGTGTCATGGGGTCTGACTATCATAACTTGAAGTTATTAAATAACAGTAAAAAAATGTATTATAAAATAATATACATTTTCATATTGATAAATATAGATAATTTCGTCATAAGGAGTGTAAGGAGTTCATTATGATACCGGTAATTCTCGACAGTCATGAAATGACTATAGCTGTTATAGGCTCAGGTCCGCAGGCACAGCGACGGTTGCAGCTCGTTGATGACGCAGGCGCGCGCTATGTCAGGGTATTTGCGGAAAACCCTGATGCCGACATGGTGGAGCTGGCTGGCGATCGCCTTGTATCGCGCTGGCCGAGCGAAGACGAAATTGCGCAGTGCCATGTGATCTATGTTGCCAATGTCGATGACAGTTTGGCCGAAAAATTCACTCTACAAGGACGGGCGGCAAAGACACTCGTCAATGTTGAGGATGTGCGTCCTTTGTGTGATTTCCACGTGCCGGCGATTGTTCGGCGCGGCGATCTCGTTCTGACGGTTTCGACGGGCGGCAAGTCACCCGGATTAGCCCGGCGCCTGAAGCGAGAATTAGAGCGCTTATTTCCAGAAGTTTGGGCCGAGCGATTACAGGCCTTGGCTCTAGCGCGTGACAGTTGGCGTGCAGAAGGTGCGAGCTTCAAAGAGTTACTGCAGCGGACCGATGAGTTTATTGATCGTGGAAAATGGCTTCCGAAATGATCGCGGCACACCCCATAAAAATAGATCTGGATGAGGAGAATAATATACTCAGTGGCTTAAGGGCCGAAGATATATTAATCCGCGCCGCTGACCATTTGTTCCCCGGGCGTCTCTGCGTAGTGTCGTCTTTCGGTGCCGAAGCTGTCGTTCTCTTGCATCTGATTTCGCAAACGCGGCCTGAAATCCCAGTTATTTTTCTCAATACGGGAAAACTATTCCCCGAAACATTGCGCTATCGCGATCGGTTACAGGCTCAGCTCAACTTAATGGACGTCCGCAGTATGGGGCCATCGCCGATCGACCTCACCCGTGACGATGCGGATGCCACCTTATGGAGCCGCAATACCGACCAGTGTTGTGCCATTCGCAAAGTAAAGCCGCAAGAGCGAGCAACGCGCGGTTTTTCCGCCTTGATCACGGGGCGGAAAAAATTTCAAACCCGAGAGCGCGCCGAGATGAATGTCCTAGAGCTGAATAGTGATGGTCGCTTCCGCCTCAATCCGCTAGCCAATTGGTCATTGCACGAGCTGAAAAGCTATATCGAGACCCATGACTTGCCGCGTCATCCCTTGGTAAAAGATGGCTATTTGTCGATTGGCTGTCAGCCATGTACCAGTCGCGTCAAAGAAGGCGAGGATTACCGTGCTGGCCGCTGGGCAGGCAGCGACAAGGAAGAATGCGGTATTCATCTCAATATTGATGGTGACGGCATCTAGTTTTGCCTCGATATAGCCCATGGTTTTGCTTGTGTTGTGGCGGCTATTTTGCTACATCCGAGCAGCGTTACGTGCGGTCGTGGCGGAATTGGTAGACGCGCAGCGTTGAGGTCGCTGTGGGGTAACACCCGTGGAAGTTCGAGTCTTCTCGACCGCACCATCTCTGATCGATAAAGATAGCAAGAAAGCTATAACAAATTAGGCCACGATCAGTGCAGTGAGCGCGATAGTGTAGCGTGCGACGTCTGATTTCCAAACATCTCGCGTCTCTTACGCGTCGCCCCAAGACGGGGCGCGTTTTTCGAGAAAGGCGGCGACGCCCTCTTCGGCATCGCCCTTGGCGGTTATGGTACAACGCATTTCTTGGCTGGCATAGGCAAAGGCAGCGTTTAGATCCATGTCTATTTGTCGGTAAAAGGCTTGCTTGCCAGCGCGGATACCTTGCGCCGAGCGATGCGCAATTTTAGTTGCCATGTCTTGCGTCGCTGCGGCGAGATCTGCTGCTGGGACAGCCTTGTTGATCAGGCCAAAGCGGACAGCATCGGCGGCGGAAAACATATCACCCGTGAGTGCCATCTCCATGGCATGCTTGCGACTGATATTACGCCCAATACCGACCAAGGGTGTCGTGCAAAAAATACCAATATTCACCCCAGGCGTACAGAACTGTGCCTCCTCAGCTGCAATGGCAAGGTCACAGACCGAAACCAACTGGCATCCTGCGGCGGTAGCGATGCCGGCTATTTCTGCAATCACAGGTTTCGGCGCGTTGATAATAGCTTTCATCATCTCGGCGCAGTCGGCGAGAAGTCTATCAATACGGGCATTCCAGTCGATCTCACTCTCGCCATCGGCGCGACGCGTTTCAGCTAAATCATGGCCAGCGGAAAACACACGCCCCGCGGCGCTGAGAATAACGACACGGCAGTCTTTATCATGTGAAGCGCGTTCGATAGCGGCATGCAGGTCTGCGATCATGCGGCTCGAAAGTGCGTTGCGCCGCTCTGGATTGTTCAGGGTGAGGCGACAAACGCTTCCATTAACGGCGTATTGAACCAATGACATTTTTTGTCCTTTTCTATTTTAAATTTTAGCTTAATCATAACGCGGCTCACTGGCAAGGCTCAGCATGGAGATGGGAAGTCGAATCGGCTAGCGTAAGAAGCTGTTTATCTAGCTGAGGGTAGTGTGCGAAAAGTTGGTCTTATTCCTTATGTGACGCGAAAAAATGCGATAGCCGTTTTGTTCGTAACGTCGATGGCGCGCGGGCGCTGGATACTTCCCAAAGGCAATGTGCGTAAAGGTGAGAGCCCGCTCGACGCGGCGCATCGCGAGGGCTTTGAGGAAGCGGGCGTGAAGGGCAAGCTGATAGAGCAGTTTCCATTTACCATACCGATTAGTAAGAGCGAAAAAGGGGAAATGAAATTTGTTCCCGTAACCTACTATCCGTTATTGGTCACGGAGCAATATGAAGCGTGGCCGGAAGACGATAGGCGTCAACGGCATTGGGCATTGCTTGACAATGCAACTAATGTCGTCCACCGACATGATTTTCTCGATCTGCTCAATCGCTTTAAGGCACTGCAACCTTGGCTTATAGAAGCTGCAGGGCGTAGTAAAGACCGGCTGCCAAAAGAGCTGACGCAGGCACGGTAATAACCCAGGCAGCCACAATCGAATAAGCAAATTGCCGACGCACTAAGCGTCGCCGCGAACGCACAATCAAGCTGTCAAAGGCCTCCTGCGCCGTGCGGTTTAATTTGTGCCCAGGACGACGCTTTGGCTTGTCTGGATTTTCTAACACCTCACGTAAAAATCCGACGCCGAAAATCGCGCCAATAGCGATATGGGTGGAGCTGACGGGCAGGGCGAGCGAGGTTGCCAGCAAGACCGTGATTGCCGAGGATAAGGCGACGCAATAAGCGCGCGGTGCATTAAGGCGCGTGATTTTTTTACCCACCGTTCCGATGAGGCGCGGGCCAAACAGTAATAGGCCAAACGAAATGCCCAGCGCTCCGACCGTCATTACCCATAGCGGAACATGCGCCTTGCTGGCTACGCCGGCATCGCTCTCGAGCGTCGACACGATTGCGGCTAAGGG
This sequence comes from Alphaproteobacteria bacterium, assembly GCA_965660195.1. GTDB lineage: Bacteria > Pseudomonadota > Alphaproteobacteria > RS24 > RS24 > JAYODZ01. The sequence goes on along the minus strand of CBFHZM010000068.1, from coordinate 4,113 downwards.
GCCGATCGCGTTGGCAACATCATTGGCGCCATGGGCGAAGGAGAGTAAAGCCACCCCAATAATTAAGGGGAGGTTAAACAGGCGATAGATGTCTTTTTTGGCATCGGTTAAGCTTTCAATGCGGTGCGCAAGAAACGGCCTCGCAAGCAGATAGGTTAAAAAGCCTGCGATAAGCGAAATAACGATTATGGCATTCAGATCGAGTTTGACGAGGCGCTTGATGCCTTTCGTGGACATATAGGCGACAAAGGCTGCGGCCATTAGGGCGTAGAGAACGGGCATCCAGCGCCGCGCGCTCTGTAAGCGATCAGGTGTGTTGACAATAAGGGACTTAATAGCAAACAGCAGGCTAGCTGCGATGAGAGCCCCGAGCGCTGGCGAAATCACCCAGCTGGCGGCGATCGAGCTCATCATCGACCAGTTGACCGCGGCAACTCCGCTGGCGGCAACACCGGCGCCCAGAACACCACCAACAATGGAATGCGTCGTTGAAACGGGCGCGTTCAGATATGTAGCCAAATTAATCCATAAAGCGGCGGCAAAAAGCGCGCTCAACATTAACAGCCGAAAATTGACGACCCCAAGATTCTCGTCCGGCACAATAATGCCTTTGGCTATGGTATTCACGACATCACCGCCAGCCAATAGAGCGCCAGCGCTTTCAAACACGGCGGCAATCAAAACTGCGGTCAAGACCGTGATGACCTTACCGCCAACCGCTGGTCCCATATTATTGGCAACATCATTGGCGCCAATATTAAGCGCCATATAGCCGCCGATGATGGCTGCGACCACGAGGATGAGCGTGTTGCCATACGAGTCGGAGATAAAGGTCCCAACGACAAAGGCGACAATCGCGAGAAAAACAGCGGCGATGGCAAGCGGTAAAAATGGTGCCAAGACGGCGCGCGATTGGCTTTGCGAGAATTCGAGGCGTCTTAGATCATTAACATAGCGATGATTGGCATTCTTTGGTGTGGTAGAAATAACATATACTCCCTAAAGAAAACGCAGGATGTAGACCAGTTTTTGTCTTTAACTTTACTCTGCGGCGAGTGTATTACTTAGCGGCCCAAATTCAAACTCTGCGAGATCAAGCTTGTACATATCTTTAAGGTAGGTCGTCGGCGGATAGGCATAAAGATTGGGTTGCCCCGAGGCATCGATATACCAGCTGTCACATCCGCCCGTTACCCAGATCGTTTTCTTAATTTGCTGGGACATATCGGCATTATAATCTTCATACGCCTTTTGCGAGGGAACGATATAGCTCAGCCGCAGGCGGCGCATTTCTTCGAGCAAGGAAATGATGTAGTCGACCTGATGCTCGGAAATCATGATCAGGGACAAATTGCCTATCGGACTGGTGGGGCCTTCTAGCATCCAGAAATTAGGAAAATCGGGTAAGCCAACACCGCGATGTGCCCGTGGCGCTCGTCCCCAAACCGCTGCGAGGTCCGTCCCGTTGCGCCCTGTGACCTTGGTCGGCAAGATAAAAGCTGAGCTATCAAAGCCCGTTGCCAAAATTAAGACATCGAGTTCATGCTCAACGCCGTCTTTTGTCACGACCCCTTTGGCTGTGACTTTATCAATGGCCTCAGTGACAAGTGTCGCATTTGCGCTACTGATGGCGGGGTAGAAATCTGAGCAAAAAATTAAACGTTTGCACAAGGCTTGGTAGGATGGGGTAAGCTTCTGACGAAGCGCGGGGTCCAGAACGCCTTTTTCGAGGTGTTTAAGACAAATCGAGCTAATGATATTTTGCAGCAGCTTATTGCCCACCGTGGCAGGGGCAAAAACGAGCCGGAACATTAAATATTTCCAGTAGTAGCTGAACTTGAGGAGAAAGGGAAAGGTGCGGAATAGGGCCTTTTCCCAAGCCCCATACTTGCGTTGGGGTAGAGGGGCTATCCACTGCGCTGTACGCTGGAAGACTGTCATGTGCTTAACATTACGGGTGATGGCGCCGACAATTTGCGCTGATGTCGATCCGGTGCCGATGATGCCGACGCGCTTATCACGTAAATCTGTGTTCGTGTCCCACCGCGCGGTGTGAAAACAAGTGCCAGCGAAAGACTTTAACCCTTTGATGGTCGGGTAGGCGGGCTTATGCAGAACACCTGTCGCCGAAATAATGACGTCAAATGTTTCGCTACCTTGCTTGGTCGTCAGCTTCCATTCTGGTTCTTCATAGGTAAGATCGACAACTTCTTGATTGAACCGTGTTATGCGGCGCATATCGAATTTATCGGCTGTGGCAACCATATAGTCCTGAATTTCGGGACCGTAGGCAAAGCGATGGGACCAGTTCGGGTTGGGGTTAAAGGTGAAGCTATACCAATGTGACTCGACATCGCATGACAGGCCGGGATATTTATTTTCACGCCAAGTGCCGCCGACTTCACCGGCTTTTTCAAATACGGTGATGTCGGAATAGCCAGCCTTCCGCAATTTTACGACGGCGGCAATTCCAGACATGCCAGCCCCAATAATGGCGATGCGAGGTTGTTCGCCCGCTTGTGCCCAGTTGCCATGTGTCATAATTAACCCTCGTCGTTGTTAGCTTTTTATGAAGATACGCCGCGACATCAAAAGTCCAGCTGCCATGGCAATGAAGAAGATAGCCGCGTCACTATCCATGAAGGCGAGGCTGGTGATGGCCGGCCCTGGGCACAGACCCGCTAAGCCCCAGCCAATACCGAACAGCGCTGATCCAATCAACAGGCGACGATCAATTTGGCTGGTTTGGGGCAGGTGGAAATGGCTCTCAAAGATAGGTTGCGTGCGGCGCTTAGCAATTTGCCAACCGATTAGGTTCACGACCAATCCGGCGCTCATCACGAAGGCTAAAGAGGGGTCCCAATTGCCAGTAATATCGAGAAACGCCACGACTTTGGTGGGGTTCAGCATGCCAGCGATGGCGAGACCAAGGCCGAACAATGCGCCCGTAATGAGAGAGAGAAGCAACGACATTATTGACCCCCCAAGACACGTGCGGCGTAAACGGTTAAAAAGCCGAATGCCATAAACACCAGCACCGCTGCTAGCGAGCGTTTAGAAAACCGAGCCAACCCACAAATGCCATGGCCTGATGTGCATCCAGACCCAAGGCCGGTACCCAACCCGACAATTAGCCCTGCAAGCGCCAGCATGGCGGGCGAACTGGCGGCTTGCATGCGGGCAACTTCTTGGCCTGTCAAAAATAGATATAGTGCGGGACCAGCGAGCATGCTCAACAGAAAGACGACCCGCCAACCGAGGCGATTACCCTCAACAGGCTGAATGAGTTCCGCAAGTGCTTGCCCAAGAATGCCGGAGGCTCCCATAATACGACCGTTGAACAAATATAAAAGAAGTGCAGCCAGGCCGATCAGTGCGCCTCCTAATGCCGAACTCAGCGGCGTAAAATTGGTCCAATCAATAAGCATTTTTCCCTCATAACTAAAAACAGATATGCGGCGGCTTTACGCTACCACCGCCATTGCCATCAAAATCAGGCATACCAAACTCACCACCCAAACCAGCGTGCGCGTATATGGGATGTCGATGATATAGGCTGGCACATAAACAACCCGACTGATCAGCCATAGGCTTGCATATTGCGATGCATCCTTCTCTAAAATAATGGCCAAAATCGCCAAGGTGAAAAATACTGTTAGGCTTTCTTGTAAGTTGGCAAAGGCGCGTTTGGCGCGCGCTCCATAAGTGGCCGGCTGAATTTGCTCGTCGCGTGCGGATAGTAAATACGGCAAAGATAACTTGCCTGACAGGGCCCCCAACATGTTCGGCAGGACCGCTTGGACAAGGGTTAAAATCATGGCATAGACTATTAAATCAAGCATAAAAACTCCCATTAGTTCTTCAACTGTGACATAAAGGTATATGAATTAGATGGGCATGGGAACGCTGTATTTAGGCGCTGGCAACCAGCGCAGATTTTGAGCTTGCAAGAAAGGCAAATCGGGTGAGCCAGAGCTTAGAACCGAAATCGGATATCGAGTTGATCGACGGGGATGTGTTCAATGTCGAAGAACTCCGGCATTTCGCGGCTCTTGTTGAAACCGAGAGCGTGCCACAGATTTTGTATGAATTAGACACACTCCACCCCTCGGA
>CBFHZM010000067.1:0-9475 GCA_965660195.1 Alphaproteobacteria bacterium | reverse complement strand
GAGTTTTTCAACAACTTCGCGAGCTGCCTTGCTAATACCAGCGACATCAAAATCGAGTTTATCTTTCAGCTCACCCTTGGCAAGAATTCGAACGCCGTCATGTGCGCGACGCAAAATACCAGCGGCAACCAAAGAGGTCGCCGTAACAGTATCACCCTTAGCGATTTTGCCATCGTCAATTGCCTGCTGAAGCGTGCCGAGGTTGACAGCATTCAGCTTTTTCGCATTCGGCTTGTTGAAGCCGCGCTTTGGCAAGCGCATGTGAAGTGGCATTTGACCACCTTCAAAGCCTTTAATGGCAACACCAGACCGCGAGGTTTGACCCTTGACACCACGCCCACCGGTTTTCCCTTTACCAGACGAGGTACCGCGGCCGACGCGCATACGGCCCTTCCGAGCCCCACTATTATCGCGCAATTCATTCAGTTTCATGGTCTTTTCCTTATCTCAGCTCAGGCTTCTTCTACGATGCGAACGAGATGCCCAATTTTATTGATCATGCCCCGAATTTCCGGAGTGTCTTGCAACTCACGACGCCGACCCGGACGTGACAAACCAAGCCCGCGCAGAATTTGCGCCTGGTTTTTCGGGCGCCCGATCGTACTCGCCGTTTGCTCAACAATAATGGTTTTTGCCTTCGCCATAATTTAAGCCCTCTTAGCCCGCAACGCTGGTCGCGTCGTCTTCAACATCGGCGCCGTCTTTACGGCGACCACCGATCACATCACTAATCTTTTTGCCGCGCCGCGCTGCAACCATACGGGGGCTCCCTTGCTGCAACAGAGCATCAAAGGTGGCGTGGATCATGTTGTAAGGGTTGGACGAGCCAACCGACTTAGCAACAACGTCTTGCATGCCCAGCACCTCAAAAACGGCGCGCATTGGACCGCCCGCAATGATACCAGTACCGGGAGGCGCTGTGCGAAGTTCCACGCGGCCAGCGCCATGGCGTCCAGCAACATCATGGTGCAGGGTCCGGCCTTCGCGCAACGGAACGCGGATCAGCTTACGCTTTGCGCTTTCGGTTGCCTTGCGGATTGCCTCCGGCACCTCTCGGGCTTTACCATGGCCAAAGCCGACGCGACCTTTTTGGTCACCGACAACCACAAGGGCTGCGAAACCAAAACGACGACCGCCCTTAACCACTTTTGCCACGCGGTTGATATGGACCAAACGGTCGATAAATTCGCTCTCGCGCTCTTCCCGATTCTCGTTCCTCGCCACGCTCACTCTCCTTTAGAAGTTCAATCCAGCTTCGCGGGCTGCTTCGGCTAATGCCTTCACCCGACCGTGATAGAGATAGCCGCCGCGATCGAATACCACGTCGGTGACCCCTGCTTTTTTCGCATTTTCTGCCAGCAATTTGCCGACTAGGGCCGCGGCTTCAACATTGCAGCCCTTGCCAGAAAAAGACTTTTCCATCGAAGATGCAGCCGCCAAAGTACGCCCCTGCACATCATCAATGACTTGCGCATAAATATGCTTTGACGACCGGAAAACAGACAGCCGCGGGCGACCATTGGCCACTTCGCGAAGCCGGCGCCGGACACGGTTTTTACGCCGCTCGTCGGTAGATAATTTCTTGACCATAATTCGCTCCGCTACTTCTTCTTGCCTTCTTTACGGTAGACATACTCGCCCGCATACCGCACACCCTTGCCTTTGTAAGGCTCTGGCGGGCGATAAGACCGAATTTTCGCCGCAACCTGACCAACAACTTGCTTGTCAATGCCGCTCACGACAACTTCGGTTTGCGATGGCGTTTCGATGTTAATGCCCTCCGGAATATCAAAAATGACGTCATGGCTAAATCCCAGCGTCATTTTTAGGGAATTACCCTGCATTTGCGCTCGGTAACCAACCCCTTGCAGTTCAAGCTTACTACTAAAGCCTTCCGATACACCTGTCACCAAATTGGAGACAAGCGTCCGGCTCAAACCCCAGAAGCTACGCGCTGTCTGCGTTTTATTGATCGGTGTAACTGTGATGCCGTCGTCGCTTTGGCTGACGGTGACGTAGTCAGACAACACAACACCCAACGTACCCTTTGACCCCTTTGCAGAGACGGTTTGACCACTGATCGTGACCTCAACGCCGCTCGGGACTGGTACTGGTTTTTTGCCAATTCGTGACATGTCTTACCCCTATCTCGCCCGCATCAGAAGACGCGGCAGAGAACTTCTCCGCCGACATTTTGTTCCCGCGCCGCGGTGTCAGACATGACACCTTTCGGCGTGGAGAGAATTGAAATACCCAAGCCATTGCGAACGACAGGCATGGTTTTCACCGACGAATAAACACGCCGGCCAGGTTTAGACACTCGCTCGATTTCACGAATAACTGGCTGGCCCTCATAATATTTGAGCTCAATCTCAATATTCTTCGTGCCGTTACTCAGTTCACTTTCGCTATATCCGCGAATGTAACCTTCCTGTTGCAAAACATCGAGAACCCAACGACGCAGTTTCGACGATGGAGAAACAACCACCGGCTTACCGCGCATTTGTGCGTTCCGAATTCGGGTCAGCATATCGCCAAGAGGATCATTCATTATCTACTCTCCTACCAGCTCGATTTGATCATGCCAGGCACCAGCCCTTTGGAAGCCAGCTCCCGAAGTGCAATTCTGGACATATTTAATTTACGGTAATAGCCGCGCGGACGTCCCGAGACACCGCAGCGATTACGCTGCCGGATGGGAGCCGCATTGCGCGGAAGTTCTGCCAATTTTAGACGAGCTTTGAAGCGCTCTTCGTTGGACAGCGACTCGTCATTGGCAGTAGCAAGAAGCGTTTCACGCTTATTTGCATAACGCTTTGCCAATTTTTCACGCTTACGGTTGCGTTCGATCATACTTTTCTTCGCCATGGTATCCTCTTAGTCCGTAAACGGGAAGTTGAAGCCACGCAGAAGCTCACGCGCCTGCTCATCATTCTGAGCTGTGGTGCAAACGATCACATCCATACCCCAGATTGTCTCAGCTTTGTCATAGTTAATTTCCGGAAAAACAATGTGCTCTTTAACACCCATCGCGTAATTTCCGTTGCCGTCAAAGCTGTTCGGATTCAGTCCGCGGAAGTCACGTACGCGCGGTAGCGCAACATTCACCAGACGATCGATAAATTCAAACATGTGCTTGCGACGCAAAGTCACCTTCACACCGAGCGGCATGCCTTCACGGACTTTAAATGTCGCGATCGACTTACGGGCCCGCGTAATGACTGGCTTCTGACCCGAAATCAACTCGAGCGCTTCGGCAGCCGAATTTACTTTCTTGGTGTCTTGCGTTGTTTCGCCAACACCAATGTTGAGCACAACTTTTTCAAGTTGCGGCACCGTCATCGGATTCACCAGACCGAACTTCTCAGCGAGCTCACCCCGAATAACATTATTGTAATGCGTCTTCAGGCGCGGTTCATAAACTTGACCATCAGCCATTGATCACTTCTCCCGAACGTTTTGCCACGCGCTGCTTTTTACCGTCTTTATCGACTTGGTAACCAACGCGGGTCGGTTTGCCGTCTTTCGGATCAGCAAGTGCAACATTTGACACATGAATTTTGCTTTCGCGGGCGATAATACCACCCTCGGACTGCGCCGTTTGCTTCTGGTGACGGCGGATCACATTCACGCCTTTCACCAAGGCACGGTTCTCAGTCGGGAAAACTTGCAAGACTTCTCCCGTCTTGCCTTTATCGCGGCCGGCAAGAACGACCACACGGTCGCCTTTTTTGATCTTCAACTTTGTTGCCATTATAAGACCTCCGGCGCGAGAGAGATAATTTTCATATGGTTACTGCTACGCAATTCGCGCGTGACAGGACCAAAAATACGCGTGCCGATTGGCTCACCAGCATTGTTGATCAAAACTGCGGCATTACGATCAAAGCGAATGGCGCTGCCATCAGGACGACGCACTTCTTTGGCTGTCCGGACAATCACTGCCTTCATGACATCGCCTTTTTTCACACGGCCCCGCGGGATAGCTTCTTTCACGCTGACGACGATGATGTCACCAACACCCGCCGTCTTGCGCTTGGAGCCGCCCAGAACCTTAATGCACTGCACCCGGCGCGCGCCCGAATTGTCGGCTACATCCAGATTAGTCTGCATTTGTATCATGACTAAGTTCCTCTATTTACCGCTCTAAAGAGCCCTATTGATCAACAACAACCCAAGTTTTCAACTTGGACAAAGGACGACATTCTTCGATCGAAACTGTGTCGCCAATTTTGAATTTGTTCGCTTCATCATGCGCATGATAGCGCTTGGTGCTCCGAACCGTCTTTTTCATCGCTGGATCTGTGAAGCGACGCTCGACATTAACGACAACGGTTTTGTCGCCCTTATCGCTCACAACAGTCCCTTGCAGAATACGTTTTGGCATCTCTTCTCTCCGCTTAGCCTTGCTGAGCCACTTGGCGTTGCAAGGTTTTGATTTGTGCAATTAGGCGGCGAACCGTCTTGATGCGTCCCGTGTTTTCGAGCTGCCCCGAGGCACGCTGAAACCGCAAATTCAGCTGTTCCTTTTTCAGCTTCAGCAATTCATCAGACCGCTGATCTGGGGTCATGGCTTTTAATTCTGTCAAATCCATTACCGCTCTCCTTACGCTTGCTCGCCTGGACGTGACACGATGCGCGTCTGCACAGGCAGTTTCGCTGCCGCCAAGCTCAATGCCTGATGCGCCACATCAGCCGGCACACCATCAACTTCAAACATGATGCGGCCTGGTTTGACGCGGCAAGCCCAATATTCTGGCGAACCTTTACCTTTACCCATCCGCACCTCGGTTGGTTTCTTCGAGACTGGAACATCTGGGAAAATACGGATCCAGACACGGCCCGCACGTTTCATGTGACGCGTGATCACACGACGCGCTGCTTCAATTTGACGGGCTGTAACACGCTCTGGTGTCGTCGCTTTCAGACCGAATGAGCCAAAAGTCAGCGTCGTTCCGCCCTTGGCGTTACCGTGAATGCGGCCCTTGTGGGCTTTACGGAATTTTGTACGTTTAGGCTGTAACATAAGACTTAGTTCCCTGCCGCTGGGCGAGCCGGACGACCGCCGGACCCAGAGTCACTCTCGCGACGGTCACGTGCCATCGGGTCATGCTCCATAATCTCGCCTTTGAAAATCCAAATTTTTACACCGCAAATACCATAAGCCGTCATGGCTTCGGAAACACCGTAATCGATGTCAGCGCGCAACGTGTGAAGCGGCACGCGCCCCTCACGATACCACTCAGTACGTGCGATCTCTGCGCCGCCCAACCGGCCTGCACAATTAATCCGAATACCACCTGCGCCGAGACGCATGGCAGACTGCACAGCACGTTTCATGGCACGGCGGAAGCCGACACGGCGTTCCAGCTGTTGCGCAACACTTTCGGCCACCAACTGCGCATCAATTTCTGGCTTACGAACTTCGACAATATTCAAAGCCACATCGCTTGAAGTGTAGGTACCAATATCGCGCCGCAATTTCTCAATATCGGCGCCCTTTTTACCAATGATCACGCCTGGTCGTGCCGCATGGATGGTCACCAAACATTTTTTATGGGGACGCTCAATCACGACCCGCGAGATGCCAGCCTGCTTCAAACGCTGCATCAGCATGTCGCGAATTTTGAGATCTTCATGCAAAAGCGTCGAGTATTCACCTTTGCGCGCATACCAGCGCGATTCCCAGGTGCGGTTCACGCCGAGGCGCATACCAATCGGATTAACCTTTTGTCCCATTATGCTTTCTCCTCGACTTCACGAACAATGATCGTCAGTTGGCTAAATGGCTTCACGATCCGCGCCGCGCGCCCTTTGGCACGGGGCCGGAAACGCTTCATGACCAAATTTTTTCCTACAAAAGCTTCGCTCACAACCAAGCTATCAACATCCAGATCATGATTGTTTTCAGCGTTAGCAATGGCGCTTTCTAAAACTTTCTTCACCTGTACAGCAACGCGACGACGCGAAAATGTCAGGTCAGCAAGCGCACGCTCGGCTTTTTTGCCTCGGATCAATTGCGCGACCAGATTCAATTTTTGCGGGCTGGTGCGGATCATACGACCCACGGCCTGCGCCTCATTATCCGCCAAACGACGAGGTGTTGATGCCTTACCCATGATTATTTCCTTTTCGCCTTTTTATCGGCAGCGTGGCCATAATAAGTCCGCGACGGAGCAAATTCGCCGAACTTATGTCCAACCATGTCTTCCGTCACCGACACTGGAATGTGCTTCTGACCGTTGTGAACGCCGAATACCAGTCCAACAAATTGCGGCAGGATCGTCGAGCGACGGCTCCAGGTTTTGATCACTTCATTGCGCCGGCCAGACTCACGAACAGCATCAGCCTTTTTCAGCAAATAGCCGTCTACAAACGGGCCTTTCCAAACAGATCTAGACATAGTCAGCGCTCCTTAGCGTTTCTTCCGAAGGTGACGGCTACGTACAATAAACTTATCCGTCGCCTTATTATTGCGTGTTTTACGACCCTTGGTTGGCTTACCCCAAGGCGTAACAGGGTGACGACCACCCGAAGTCCGGCCTTCACCACCACCATGCGGGTGATCGACGGGGTTCATGGCCACACCACGAACCGACGGACGACGTCCCAGCCACCGCGAACGGCCAGCTTTCGACAAATTAATATTCGACTGATCGGGGTTTGACACAGCGCCGATCGAGGCCATACAAGAACCTAGAACCAAACGTTGCTCACCTGATGACAGGCGAATAATCGCATAAGCCTGATCGCGACCAACCAATTGCGCGAAGGTCCCGGCAGAGCGTGCAATCTGGCCGCCCTTACCCGGCTTCAGCTCGATATTGTGAATGATGGTTCCGACCGGAATGCTACGCAACGGCATCGCATTACCCGGTTTCACGTCCACTTTCTCACCAGCAATGATCTTATCGCCTACGGCAATACGCTGCGGTGCGAGAACATAGCTCAACTCACCATCTTCATACTTGACCAGAGCGATAAAGGCCGACCGGTTTGGATCATATTCCAAACGTTCAATTGTCGCCGCGATGCCCCATTTACGACGCTTAAAGTCGACAATACGGTAAGAGCGCTTATGACCACCACCACGGCGACGCGCTGTGATCCGGCCCTTATTGTTACGTCCACCCGACTTCGTCAGCCCCTCGGTCAACTGCTTAACTGGCTTACCCTTATGCAGACCCGAGCGGTCGACAATAATCAGACCGCGCTGCCCTGGGGTTGTTGGTTTGTAGCTTTTTAATGCCATTACTCTCTCTCCACCCCGCGCTCTACAGACCCGTGGTCACATCAATGCTGTGACCTTCTTCGAGCGTTACGATGGCCTTCTTGACGTCGCTTTGACGACCCTTGATGCCACGGAAGCGCTTGACTTTACCTTTGCGAACCAATGTGTTGACGGCTTTAACTTTAACCTCAAATAGGGCTTCAACAGCCGCCTTTATCAGTGGCTTATCAGCCGACGATGCCACATTGAAGACAACCTGATTGTTCTCCGATGCCATTGTCGATTTCTCGGTAATTACCGGCGACCGGATAATATCGTAATACTGTGACTTGCTCATTTGAAACGCTCCTCAAGGCTGGTCAGCGCAGCTTTCGTCAACACCAACTTGTCCCGACGCAAAATGTCGTAGACATTGATCCCCTGAACCGGCAGCACGTCGATTTGCGGAATATTGCGGGCAGCGCGTGTGAAATTCACATCCAATTCGCTACCATCGATAAACAGCGCGCTGCTGAGACCCAGTTTTTCGAGCTTGCCACGCAAACCAGCAGTTTTCACATCGGCCGACTTGATATCTTCAAGTACCACAAGGCTCTCAGATTTCATCTTCGCGGAAAGCGCGTGTTTCAACGCCAGAGCGCGAACTTTTTTCGGCAAATCAATCGCGTGCGAACGTGCAACAGGTCCGTGCGCCTTACCACCACCAACGAAGATGTTTGACTTCCGGTTACCATGGCGCGCACTACCGCCACCTTTTTGACGACCAAATTTCTTAGTCGTACCAGAGACTTCGCTACGACCCTTCGTTTTATGCGTTCCCGCTTGGCGGCGCGCAAGTTGGTACGTGACCATACGTTGCAACAAATCTGCACGCGGCTCGAGACCAAACACGGCGTCGTTCAATTCGACAGAACCACTGGCCTTTGCATCTAATGTAAGAACGTCAGCTTTCATTATTCGCTATCCTTCTTCTCGTCTTGCGCAGGCGATGCCTCAGCTACATCCTCTGCAGGCGTTGCAGCGGCCGTTTCAGTCGCTGCCGCCTCTTCAACGAGACCGTCGACAACATCTTCTACAGGCGCATCACCCTCGTCGGCAGATACTGCTTTGCCAGCATCATTTGCAGCTGAACGAATGGAAGCCGGCAAAGGCAAGCCATCCGGTGCCGATACTTTGGTCGCGTCACGCAACAACACCCAGCCACCTTTGGCACCTGGTACCGCGCCCTTTACCATGATCAGTCCACGATCAATATCGGTCTTAACCACCGTTAGGTTCTGCGTCGTCACCGTAACGTCACCCATGTGACCGGCCATTTTCTTACCTTTAAAAACCTTACCGGGGTCTTGACGCTGACCGGTCGAACCGTGCGAGCGGTGCGAGATTGAGACACCGTGCGAAGCCCGCAAGCCACCGAAATTGTGACGCTTCATGGCGCCGGCAAAGCCTTTACCAATGCTAACACCAGTAGCATCAACTTGCTGACCCTCAATAAAATGGTCGGCGAGTAATTCTGCACCCACATCGATTAGATTCTCAGGTGACACACGGAACTCAGCCAAACGACGCTTAGGCTCAACAGAAGCTTTAGCAAATTGACCGCGCTGTGCTTGATTAACACGCTTAACTTTGGCGAAGCCAGCCCCCAGCTGAACTGCTGTGTAGCCGTCTTTTTCGATTGTTCTCTGCGCAACAACTTGGCAATTATCAAGCTTCAACACCGTGACCGGTATGTGCTGCCCGTCGTCCGTAAAGACGCGGGTCATGCCCAGTTTCTGCAAAATTAATCCGGAACGCATTTTCCGTCTCCTTATCGCTCTAGTCTTAGAGCTTAATCTGAACGTCCACACCCGCGGGCAGGTCTAGCTTCATCAGCGCATCTACCGTTTGGGGGGTTGGGTCAACGATATCGAGCATCCGCTTATGCGTACGGATTTCGAATTGATCACGACTTTTCTTGTCGATGTGCGGACCACGCAATACCGTGAATTTCTCGATATGCGTTGGCAGCGGAATAGGGCCACGTACAACGGCCCCTGTGCGCTTCGCCGTATTCAAGATCTCACGCGCTGAATTATCAAGCACACGATGATCAAAGGCCTTAAGGCGAATACGAATATTTTGGCTTTGTACCATGTTTCTATTCCTAGTCCGTCACACTAAAGTTTCATTACGCGATGATTGACGAGACGATACCGGCGCCGACGGTACGACCACCTTCACGGATTGCGAAGCGGAGCTTCT
>CBFHZM010000066.1:0-10014 GCA_965660195.1 Alphaproteobacteria bacterium | reverse complement strand
TGAATAAGTCGAATCTTCGCCGCCCGAAATTTCAAACTTACCTTCAAAGCTATCGCCCGCTTTCAACGTTGAGACAGCACTGGCACCTGCTGCCGCGTTCCGGCCGTAAATAGCGCCCTGAGGCCCTTTAAGAACCTCAACCTGACGCAGCGTCCCATGGTTCTGGTTTAATTGCGCTGTATTAGTTTTCAAAATACCGTCAACAACGAGTGCCACCGAGCCTTCGGCATCGCGGGCACCGTTCATGCCACGAATATTGATCTGCGTGTCGCCGGCTTCAGCCGTATTGGTGACAATCGTCACACCCGGCGTCAAATTCAAGAAATCTTCGGCCGTTTGGGCTCCCGTTCGCTCCAGCGTATCAGCAGTGATCACCGATACAGTTGCAGGCACGTCGCGCAGGCTTTCGCTTTGGCGCCGTGCTGTCACAACAATTTCATCAATGCTTTGTGCAAAGCTCGCGACCCCCGGTACAAGCACCGATAGCGCGCAACCCGCCAGCAGCACGCGTTTAATAGACTTGGATTTGGAATAACCCATCACAACCTCCTTGTGTGTGTATACAATGTCTATATTGGTCCGATGCCTAAAACTGTCAATGCGAGCCACCTTCGTAAATTTGCAATATTTCTATTTGTTGCCAAAATGCAACAAATAGAAATAAAGGCCTGTAAAAACAGTGGTTAGACCTCAAAATCCACCATTTTTATGACGAAATAGGGGCCCATAACGCGCCATCAGTAGCGTAAAAATTCTACTTAAAGCTCAATTTATATTTGGATTGTAACGGAACGATTTTCGCTAAGTGATTATTGTATTTTTTAATATCAGTGACGATCGTCGTCTCAATATGGCGGACGCCATCCATCGCCAATATTTTATCACTCCCCGTACGCCGCAATTGCTCTAGGCCCGAAAATAGACCAATCGCCAATATGTCGTAACGACCTAGGAGGATAATAACGGCGTTAATTTCATCCATCTCTGCAATCTGGGCAGCGGTTTGCTTGAGCAGGCTCTGTTCGGCATGAATGCCAATAAACGCGAGCTGCGGCTTTTCCATATAAGACATGTTGGTGATAGCCGTGATACGGATAAAATTATTCTGCTCGAGCCATTTAATCCGGGCGCGAACCGTACCCTCGGTTACATCGAGCTGGCTGGCAATACTGCGATTGGAAATGCGAGCATCCTGAGCCAGAAGCTCAATAATATTGCGGTTCAGCTTATCAATATTTTCGCTCTGCATCATATCGGCGCCACATCGAAATCAAATTTGACAATATCGACGGCGACCGCGCTTTCAAGCGCGCGCACACCTTTGATTTGAGAGAATTTATCGAGAAGCAACGGCTGCAAATCGTCCATACTCTCTAAGGTCACCAAAAGCTCAATATCATGTTTGCCGGCACATAATTGTACCACAGCGACTTGATCGATTTTTGCGAAGTCTTCTGCAACCTCGCTGGCTTCGCGACCCTTCACATCAACCCCGATTGGCAACAAGATATTATAGTTAAAAGCTGAAAAGTCAGTGACCGCGACAATGCGCATGGCTTCCGCTTTATTCATACGACGTATGCGGGTGGCGACCTTGGAGGTGGTAACTCCGAGCGCTGTCGCAATTTTTTGGTTACTCATGCGGCCGTCAGACTTCAGCAGCTCAACAATTTTAAGATCAAGCTCGCTGAATTCATAACTCATAAAATGATTTCCTTAGCCGCCGAATAACCGCCATCAACCGGCAGAGCAGCCCCCGTCACATAGGACGAGGCATCAGACAACAAAAAGACGATAGCCCGCGCGACTTCCTCGGGCTTCCCTGCACGTTTGAGGGAATGCATCTCGACAAATCGATTACGGAATGGCTCGGCTGCTTCACCATCAAGCATGGTCGTCATCGGGGTCTCGATATATCCCGGCGCTACGCAATTGGCGCGAATATTCATTGGCCCATAATCAGCCGCCAAACACCGCGTCATCTGCACAATGCCGCCCTTGGCCGAGTTATAAGAGAAATTTCCTGTGCCACCGATTAGGCCATAGGTCGACGCGACATTAACAATGGCGCCCGATTTTTGTTCGAGAAATAGCTCTAGCGCTTTTTGGCAGACAAGGAATGTTCCCGTCATGTGTACCTCGATGGTTTTCTGCCAACTGGCAAGCGGCACCTGATGCGCCGCGCCCATACCGCTAATGCCAGCCGAATTGACGACGCCATCGAGCTGGCCATAGGTTGCTTTAACCTGCGCCATGGCCGCGTTTACACTGGCTTCATCGCTGACATCAACTTGCAGCGCCAAATCATTTTCAGACAGAGACAGAGTGTTCTTAGTCTCGTCAGCTGGGCCTAAATCGGCCGCCACCACGCGCGCACCAAGTTCTTTGCACAGCATGGTCGTGGCCTTGCCAATCCCCGACGCCGCACCCGTGATAAAAACAATTTTTTTGTCTAGCGTAAAAATAGCTCTCTCCATCCAAGTGCATTCGAAAAGAAGTTAACCGAGTCGGACGCTCAGCGCGATAGTTCCAGTTTCTGAATTTTTTTATCGGCGCCACCATCATCCCATTCGGCATAAAATTGCGCGAAGAAACTCCGGAATTGCATGATCGGCCCATCGCCATCGCAGATGATGGGGCGGTGCATATATTTCTGCCGATCCCAGACAACCTTGTCTTGGTCGAGCTGTTTGCAAATTTCTTTACGCATCGCGGTAGCCAAACCAGACATTGGTCCCTCGGCTTCCGCCTTAGGTTGTGTAAAGGCAAACCGCACATGCGTTTTATCGCGCGAAATCGGCGTAATCCCAGCAATCAATAACGTCTCGGAAATACCGCTGAACTTGGTCCAACTTTGTCCCGACCCAACAGTGCCGTAAGCAATCTCGCCATCAACTTCGCCTTTCGGCGTTCCCATTTTTGCTTTGACCGAAGCAGTCCGACGGTGACCGTCAAAGCTAAAATCATAATTCGGCATATTCGGGGTGCCGTGAATATATTTAAAATGCGCCGCGTCTACCCCGTTTTCCGCCATATTTTGCACTGGGCCATGCACGATCCAATCATAGCGATCATATTCAGTCCAGTCGGGGTCGTGTACTTGAGCAAACTCTTCGACCTCGTAAGTCGGCGCAGCACCGAAAGGATGGTACCACACCCAGATAAATTTATTGCGCTCGACCACAGGCCATGTGTGATCGCAAGGGCGGGCGCCCGAAGGCGGCACCCGTTCGGCATACGGCACCCCCGTTACAGCACCGGTTTCATTGTAGGTCCAAGCATGAAACGGGCATTCGAGATCATTACCTTGCACGCGCCCGCCATAGGCCATATTGGCGCCGAGATGCTTACAATAAGCGTCGATTACACGTGGCTGCCCATCCTCGCCGCGCCATAAAACCAGCGCCTTATCAAAATAATTCAGAGGCTTGACTTCGCCGACCGCCAGATCGGCGGCGTAGTCAACAACGAACCACCCGAAGGGAAGCGGTAAATCGGCAAGACCGCGCTCGGCGAGCGAGGCTTGGTTTTTCACATCTGATAAACGCCAATTGATCAAGTCCTCTCCTTTTAAATTCGCGAGCATTCGCCAAACCGCGACTGGAGGTGTGCGTGCATCAGTTACTTCGGTCATGATTTTTCCCTTCAAAGCTTGAATAATTTAACGGCATTTTCACGAAGAAATTTCGGCCAAACATCGTCCTTAAACGGCACATTTTCCATATCGGCAAAAATTCGATCGAGGGTCAAACCCATCGGAAAATAACCCGCATAAATGATCTTGTCGCTGCCGCGCGTATTGGCGTAATCGATGATCGCCTTTGGGTAATGCTTCGGCGCGAAAGCGCTCGTCGAATAATAAAGATTTGGATACTTCAGCATTAATTTTACCGCCAGATCTTCCCATGGCTCAGCGCCGTGCCGCATAACGACCTTAAGATCGGGGAAGAACCAGCAGACTTCATCGAGATGCTCAACCTTTTGCGTTTGCATCGGAATACGCGGCCCTGGAACGCCAACATTTAACAAGATCGGAATATCCATTTCCACACAAGCGGCATAAATCGGATACATTTGCTTATCGTTAATCGCGACTTGCGGACATGTGCCGGCCGGAAAGACACTAACAGACCGAATATTATATTCCGCATGTAGGCGCTTGAGGCGTCGCACTTCTTCCATCCCGAGATTAGGGTTTGCCGGGGCGTCAAAAAAGAACCGATCCGGAAAGTTTTTCAGCGCTCGCAACGAGGTCTGGTCTTCGCCAAAGCCGACCATCGCGCGCTCAATGTTGAACTTGTCCATTTGCTCGACCGTCCAGGCGACAAAGTCATCTGGATTACCCGTATCAGGGATATCTTTGAACATATATTGCGCGGGCATTTTGAACATTTGCCGCGACTGCTCATCCATTAAAAGCGGACGAAAACTGTCATACCAATCCGAGCGATCCTCTTGCGACGGAATGCCCATCATCGTGTCGATGATTGCGATATCTCGAGGATAAGCCATTTATGCATTCTCCATATAGTTGCGGCGCAATTTGTGTTTTTCGACCTTGCCCATCGCATTATGCGAAAACGGTTCATGCTGAATGACAAAATCACAGGGGATTTTGTAAGCGGCCATGTGCGACGCAGCAAAATCGTGCAGAGCATCACGCGTCAAACCAGTATCGTCACTATAAACGCAAGCGATCAGCTTTTCGCCCATTCGATCGTCAGGCACCCCGAAGGTCACCACCTCTCGGATTGCCGTGTTTTGGCTCAACAATCGCTCGACCTCGGCGCAGTAGATATTTTCGCCCATGCTGATCACCATATCAGTTTTGCGATCAGAGATCGTGAGCAGCTGCGCTTCGTTTATAAAACCAATATCGCCGGTCTTGTACCAACCGTCTTGAAAACAAGCGGCCGTGGCGTCGGGGTTATTATAATACCCCTCCATCAAGGTCGCTCCACGCACCCAGATCTCTCCGGCCTCACCCGTCGCGACGTCACTGCCCGTTTCATCGACGACGCGAACATCGACCATTGGCAATACTTGCCCCGAGGCGGTAGGGTTTTCGAGAAGCATGTCGCCATTGCCTTGCGACACCGCCCCGCAAGCCTCGGTCATTCCGTAGCCCGCACCAAACACAGCTTCGGGGAAACGTGCCCGTAATTTCTCTAACAGGCCCAAGGGTAAGCCTTGCCCGCCGCAAGAGATCGAACGCAATGACGACAGATCGGCTTGGCTTGTTTGAGCTGCCTCCAAAATATCCCACAACATGGCCGGCACGCCGCCGAGGGTGGTGATTTTTTCTTGCGCGATTAAGTCGAGGGCCTGCGCGCCAGACCATCGATCCATCAAAACGAGTTTGCCGCCGCTGAGCAGTGCCGTCAGAAAAGTTGCTGTACAACCGCTAACATGAAACAGCGGAAATACGAGAAGCGCACAGGCTTGCGGCATAAAACCTTTGAGGTCTTCCAGCGAAATGCCGTAGCTTTTGGCAATTTTAATATAGGCCGAGGCCATGGCTAATTTTGTATTCCAAATGCCTGTCAGCAAAGCCCGATGCGACAGCGCGGCGGCCTTGGCGCGCCCCGTCGTTCCCGAGGTGAAAAACATTGCGGCTAGGTCGTCGCTCTTGCGCTCCGGCAAGGCCGCGCCTCCGGTATAGGCGAGAGCCTCATCCCATGTGGCACTCGGCCAAACTAAGGTAGGCACGGCACAGCCCGCCTCGCTTAAGAGGTTGGCCCGCGCGCCATCGCACAAGATCAAGCGGGCATCCGAATCCTCGATTGCATGCCGCATGGTATCACCTTCGCCGCGGCTATTGACCATAACCACAACCCCACCCGCGAGCGCGATGGCGACAAAACCTAGCATCCACTCGGGACAATTCTTCATCGCAATGGCCACACTTTGACCTGGCGTCACGGCTTTCTCGGCGATCAAATAGCGCGCCAGCCGATTGGCTTGTTCAAAGAACATCCGATAGGTCAACCGCTGCTCGCCAGCGACGATCAAATCAAGATCTTCATAAGCATGCTCAACTGCCATGATGGCCGTCGCTAAATTTTGCGGCATGTTTTTGAATATTTTGAGGTCACGGCCGGAGGTATGAAGAGTTGTAATCTCGAATTCCGCACCGGCACTCATCAATTCATCTGTAATGGGGTCGGACATGCTGTTTCCTTTGCGCTGGCCAACACATGAGCCTGCATAGCGGTAAGAAACCATATTATATTACGCAAAAACGTATTTCAATAGTCATTTATGTAATTTTGCGCAAATAATAGTATTGTATATTACGCAGTATAAGCTATTCTTCGATGGGAGGGATAAGCTTATGGGAAAACTTTCAGGAAAAACAGCGATTATTTCAGGGGGTAGCGACGGTATTGGTTTAGCGATCGCCACTTGTTTCGTCGCCGAAGGTGCAAAAACTTGGATTTGCGGCCGTTCGCAGGAAAAACTCGATGCCGCGGCCGCTAAGATCGGCGGCGACATTCATGCGCGTAGCCTCGATGTCAGCGATAGCGCTGCTTATGGTCGGTTCGTCGCCGAAGTCGCAGCCCAAGATGGGCTGGATATTCTAGTCAATAATGCCCCGCATGTCGGCTATGGCATGCTAGCGGAGACGCAGATTGATGACTTCCGTACCAATTTCCAAATCAATGTCGATGCCGCCTATACGGGTATGCAAGCCGCATTTGCCGCGATGGCTAAAAATGGTGGCTCAATTATCAATTTGTCATCGATCAATGGTAAGCGCGCCATGCAAGGTATGTCGGGCTATAGCGCCGCCAAGGCCGCTCTGCTGCACTTAACCCGTACCGCTGCTATGGAAGGCGCACGACAAAATATTCGCGTCAACAGCATTACCCCCGGACCGATCATGACTCCAGGCACGGAGGCGTTTTTCAAATCCGCGCCCGAGGCTGGCAGTAAAATCGAGAACGCCAACCCAATGGGCCGGATCGGCAAGCCCGAAGAAGTTGCACAAGTGGCACTCTTTCTGGCCAGCGATATGTCAAGCTATGTCACTGGGGCCGATATTCCGGTCGATGGTGGCAAAGCTAACGAATTATATGTACCAGCCTAAGGGGGAATGAGGATGCGACTAGAGGGAAAAACCGCTGTAGTAACGGGTGCAGGGCAAGGGATTGGCGCCGCGATCGTGACCAAATTGGCTCAAGAAGGTGCCCGCGTGGCCGCCATCGACCTGAACCGTGACGCCGCCCAAGCTGTCATTGATGGACTGGCAAATCCTGACCAGCATGTCGCACTAGCGGCCAATGTCGGGCGTAGCGCTGACGTCATCGCCGCTATTCGTGCCGCGCGAAAGGCTTTTGGTCGTCTCGATTTTGCTGTCAATAATGCTGGCATTGGCGCCGCCAATAATGACGGTTCGGATAAATTTTACGACGCCATGGGCAAGCGCAATGCCGAGCTGGCGGACGGAAAAGCACCAACGACATTCGTCGACCACCTCATCCACATGGAAGACGAAGGGTGGCAAGGCGTCATGGATGTAAACCTAAACGGGGCCTTTTATGTCTGTCGTGAGGCCGTTCGTATTATGGCGGAAGATGGCACGCCCGGATCGATTGTAAATATCTCATCGACCTCGGCCCAGTCTGGCGAAGGCTCACCGCATTATGTCACTTCAAAGTCAGCTCTGATCGGCTTGACGCGGCAATTAGCGCGCGAATTGGCGGCGCGGAAAATTCGCGTCAATGCTGTGGCCCCTGGCCCGACCAATACGCCGATCATGCAAAACATTCCGCCAGAGTGGATCACCTCCATGGAGCAATCCATTCCGCTCGGGCGCATGGCGCGGCCAGAGGAAGTGGCCAATGCGGTGTCTTATTTATTATCCGAGGAAGCAAGCTTCGTGACTGGCAGCGTGTTGGCTGCCAACGGCGGTTCCTACTACTTCTAAGTTTGGCGACAAGGGGCTTTAAAAGCCCCTTACGCCGCTTTAGCTGTTCTGCCCCGTAACATGGCGCGCCGCCAGATAACCAAAGGTCATAGCTGGACCTATTGTGGCGCCAGCACCGGGATATTTATCCCCCATTACTGAGCTCGAGGAATTACCGATCGCATAGAGACCTGTGATCGGCGTGTCATCGTCGCGCACCACTTGACCATTGGCATTGGTGTGAAGACCACCTTTGGTACCAATATCGCCCGGATAGATCGGAATGGCATAAAACGGTGCCTTGTCCATCTTCGCAATGCATGGGTTTGGTTGATTTGTTTTATCGCCGTAAAACTTATCGTAATAGCTATCGCCGCGGCCGAATTCAGGATCCTTACCTGTTACCGCATATTCATTATTCTTAGCAATCGTTTGAGCCAGATTAGCCGCGTCCATATTGAGCTGTTTAGCAAGCTCCTCAATCGTATCGGCCTTGACCAGAATTTCCTTCACTTCCTTGGGCAAACGTTCGTCGGGGAAAGCCCAGCCGGGACCGATTGGACCGAGCGGAAATTTTTTGCGGAAGGTCGCGTCGAAAATCAGATAGCTTGGCACACTCACCTCTTGCGCAGTATTTTCATACATCGACAAGCCCGA
Source organism: Alphaproteobacteria bacterium (assembly GCA_965660195.1). Lineage (GTDB taxonomy): Bacteria > Pseudomonadota > Alphaproteobacteria > RS24 > RS24 > JAYODZ01. The sequence continues at coordinate 1,448 of CBFHZM010000066.1, read as the reverse complement.
CTCCAAATAGGGGGCTGCCTCATTGGCAAAACGCTTGCCGTGCTTATTGACAATCACCAAACCAGGCAACGACCGCTCAGCAAATAAAATGAAAGGCTGCGGCCAACCCGGTACCTTGATCGACGGTGCCCACCAGGCATGTTTCATCAACGTCGTTTTCGCACCGACTTCAATGCCACCACGGATCGCATCGCCGGTATTGTTGTGATTACCGCCAGACCATTTTTTATTGCTTGGCGATGGTAAGTATTTTTCACGCATCTCTTGGTTTTTCTCAAAACCACCAGCCCCAAGAATGACGCCCTTGGTGACCGAAATTTCCTCTTTCTTACCATCCCGCGAAACAACAGCCCCGATAACGCGGCCATCTTTCTCGATCAACTTTTCAAATGCTGTTTCCCGATAAACTGGAATATCGCGCTCGCGCACCGACCATAACAGACGGCCGACCAACGCATTGCCAAGCGTCAAACGATAATCGCGTTTACCCTTTAAGCGGGCTGGAATATCGAGATAATAGCGCAACATCATTTTGGCAGCGGTAAGTTTCCAGCCCGGCGCTTGTGTCAGGAAAGAACGCCCTTCGCTAAAGGTTATGGAAATGCCATTCATCGTCGATTGCGCTGGGGTCGGTTTAAGATACTGCAGAAAATCTTTTAAGTTCCGCGCATTCATAGGCATGGGCGAATGCGTCCGATAGCCCGTCTTGCCGCCCGGTTCTTCTGGATAATAATCCGGATAGTCATACGGCTCATATTGGAGGCGCGTATTTTTATCAAGAAACTCGAGCATAGCCGGCGCCCCTTCAGCAAACGCGCGGATACGATCCTCCTCTACCACATCGCCGATGACAGATTTCATATAAGCGATCGCCTCCTCCGTAGAGTCGTCAACCCCTTGCGCCCGTGCATAATGCGAATTCGGAATCCAAATGCCACCGCCCGACATCGCTGAGGTGCCGCCAAGCTGTTCGCCCTTTTCAATGATGATCACATCACTGCCATGAATATGCGCTGTCAAGGCCGCTACCAAGGCGCCCGCACCCGATCCAACCACCAAAACATCTGTCTTCATTGTTTTCCCCTTTAGCTTGTGCACACGCTTACGGGTGCTGGCTCGACGTCGAGATCACTTCACCCGTCATGTAAGATGAATAATCGCTGGCCAAGAACACAATTACATTGGCCTGCTCCCAGACTTCACTACCACGGCCATAGGCCTCCCGTGCCTCCAGCTCCGCCAGCAATTCTTTTGACGTCACCTTGTGCAAAAACGGATGCAGCGCCAGCGAAGGCGCCACAGCATTGACGCGAACACCAAACTCGGCCCCTTCCAAACCAGCGCATCGGGTCAAAGCCATGACGCCAGCTTTCGCAGCAGCATAATGCGCCTGCCCTTTTTGCGCGCGCCACCCTAAAACCGAAGCGTTATTAACGATGACACCGCCC
>CBFHZM010000065.1:0-10142 GCA_965660195.1 Alphaproteobacteria bacterium | reverse complement strand
TGTTGCACTACCTTAGGAGCAGGCATAGGCGAAATGGCGGCAGCAAGAAGCGCAAAAAAGCGTTCTCCAATTTCATTGACTGAAACCTCGCTATCAGCTTCACACCGCGCCATTAGCCGTTCGATTAAACCAACTAAGGGACGACCGCAAAGGCCACACCTACTTGCAAAATCAACAACCGGCCCACCACCGCTTTGAAACGCCCCAGCCTCGTCGATTTGATCGAGCCACCATTGCAGACGGATCATTTGCACCATGGGCTCAGAGGTCTCCCGCTCAATGCGGCGCAAGTGACAGTAAATCAAGCAACATGCCAGAAATTGATCGCGCACGACCTCGCGAGCGAATAAATGTGCCAGATATAGATCGCCATCCATCGACCGCAATTCTTGCTGGCATATCTCTCGCATCTGCGCCATGTCCGACATCGTACATCCGTCCCAATATACAAAGGGCCGCAACTCAGTTACGGCCCTCCATAATCTATCTGTCTCAATTTTAGAATGCGAGGTTCTGGGCTGATACCATGGAAAACAGCATAGGAACCGACAGCATCGTATTCGTCCGCGAGAACAACATAGCGGTACGCGCAGACGCCGCTTTGGTTTCTGCGTCAGCTTCAACAATACCCAGCGCACGCTTCTGGTTTGGCCAAATAACAAACCAAACATTGAACCACATGATGATACCGAGCCACATACCAATACCGATAAAGATATTACGCGGCACAGCGAAATCATTCATGAAACCGAGTGACATGGCATCGTGAATATACCCGTTGAGATAGCCTAAAATCAGGCCTGTTATAAGGGTCGCCATGGCGGCCCAGCGGAACCAGAATAGCGCTGCTGGAGCAATAACTTTACCAATGGCTGGTTTTTGCTCATCAGGAATATTCGGCATATTGGGGATCTGTACAAAATTGAAATAGTACAAAAGCCCGATCCACATAATACCGCTGAGCACGTGCAGCCAACGAAATAAGAATGCATAAAAAGCCTGGTCGATAACACCGCCACCATTGAGGTAAAGCAGCTCGATCAGGAAGGCTAAAATAAAACCGGCAATTACAGTATTGCGCAGTGATGTAAGAATGCTCGCCATTAATCCCTCCTTAGGACGATGCGAATCTATCGCATAAGTTAGTTTACCTCAGTTACGCCGTGCTTCAAGCGCCAGCACCAAACAACTTGTCTAAGATGATGCGTGTTCAGACCAATCGCGTTTGACACTTAGGGTAATCAAAAGAGGCGCCGCTACAAAAATCGAAGAATAAGTCCCGATCACAATGCCCCAGATCATCGCAAAGGTAAAACCACGGATCACCTCACCGCCCAGAGTATAAAGCGCTACAAGCGCCAACAACGTTGTCAGCGAGGTCATGGTTGTCCGTGACAGCGTGCTGTTGATTGCTTCATTGAGCAGATCAATTAGGTCCATCTTCTTGTATTTTCTTAATGTTTCCCGCACTCGATCATACACAACAACAGTATCATTCATCGAGTAGCCAACAATCGTTAACAAGGCTGCTAGGATCGAGATATTAAATTCAATCTGCAACAGAGAGAAAACACCGATCGTCAAAGCCACGTCATGTACGAGCGCCAAAACAGCTCCAACGCCGAACTGCCATTCAAACCGAAACCAAATATAGATCAGCATTGCCGCAATAGCTAAAGCAACCGCGATTAACCCCGTGCTGATCAGTTCGCCGCTAATTTGTGGCCCAACGACCTCAACACGGCGAATGTCGAAATCCTGCAACTCGTTGCGAATTTGATCGACCGCCGAAAGCTCATTTTCTGCCGCTTGCGATACGCTTGCCGCCGAAACACGGATCAAAACGGTTTTGTCGTTTCCAAATTCTTGGATTTGCACTTGCCCGAGATCAAGGCCCCCAAGACGCTGGCGTAACGCGGCAATATCCACCGCCTCGCTTTGGGCTGCTTCGATCGTCGTCCCACCAAGGAAGTCAATCCCGTAGTTCAAACCTTGGTGAAACAGGCTTACGACAGAAAGCGCCAATAGCAAGCCGCTAAAGATAAAAGCGATATATCTCTTGTTCAAAAAATCCAGATTAACGTTATCCGGAACAAGCCGTATCGATTTCATATCATTTCCTCACAAGGGCAAAACGACGTCGCGGGCTTGGCGTTTCAGCCACAAAGCGACGAATAACCGTGTCAAAACAAAACCTGTAAACACCGAAGTCACAATCCCGACCCCAAGTGTTACAGCAAAACCGCGAATGGGCCCTGAGCCAAGTTGGAACAGGATAATGGCGGCCAAGAGCGTTGTGATATTGGCGTCCATAATGGTTCCCAAAGCGCGACTGTAGCCAAGATCGGCGGCAACGATTGCGGTGCGCCCATCGCGCATCTCTTCACGTATGCGCTCAAAAATTAGCACATTAGCATCTACTGCCATACCAACCGTCAGAACAATCCCTGCAATCCCCGGCAGCGTTAGCGTAGCCTGCAGCGCTGACAAGACGCCCATGATTAAGAACAGGTTCACAATAAGTGCAATATTGGCGAACAGGCCAAACAAGCGATAGGACAACAGCATAAAAATGATCACAGCGGCAAAGCCGACAATTAAAGCTTTTTCTCCAGCGGCCACCGAGTCGGCACCAAGGCCTGGTCCCACTGTGCGCTCCTCCAGAATATTCATCGGTGCTGGCAAGGCACCAGCACGCAACAGGATCGCTAAATCATTGGCTTCTTGAACCGTGAAATTACCTGTAATGCGGCCGGATCCGCCTAAAATCGCGGTTTGAATAACCGGCGCCGAAACAATTTTGCCATCTAAAACAATCGCAAAAGGCCGGCCAACATTTGCCTTGGTGACATCGCCAAAGCGCTTACCGCCGACAGCATCGAAACGGAAATCAACTTCCGGCGCACCAGTTGTCGGATCAAAACCCATATTGGCATCGACTAGCCTTTCGCCACTCACCATGACACGGCGCTGGATCAAATACGGCACAGGTGGATCTGACTCAGTGTACACGATCTGTGTTCCTGCCGGTTGCCGCCCACCGTTCAAGACCTCGTAGGCCGAAACATTGGGGTCAACTAAATGGAAATTGAGCTTAGCTGTTTGCCCGAGCAAATCTTTCAGCCGCTGCGGGTCATCAAGACCTGGCACTTGAACCAGAACCCGAGTGTCGCCTTGACGTTGGATCACCGGCTCAGTGGTTCCTAACTCGTCGACGCGGCGGCGGATAATTTCGATAGATTGCTGCACGGTCTTGGTGTTGCGAGCGATCTCAGCGGCCTCTGTGAAGCTAACACGGACACCCTCGGCACCATCGGCTTCTGCAGCCAACTCATTACTGGTTGGCCCGCTGTTCAGCAAGCCGACAAGCGTACCCTGATCAATGCTACGAATGGCCTCAATCGCCGCTTGCTGCTGCGTCGCATCTGTCAGTGTAAAGACCACTGCATTTTCAGAAATCCCCAAGCCACGATAGCCAATTGAGGCTTCGCGTAATTCACTGCGGACGTCTCCAACCAAGGCCTCGAGTTTCTCGCGCGTCACTGTATCGGTATCAACAGCCAACAAGAGATGCGAACCGCCACGCAGATCCAATCCTAAATTCAGGGCGTTATGCGGCAACAGATCGGGCAATGAAGCCCGCGTGTTTTCGGATACAATGTTTGGTAGCGAAAAACAAAGCCAAGAAAAACGACGAGTAAAATCCCCGTAATTTTGAAGTTGGAAAACTGAAGCATTGATTTTTATTCCGCTTTTGCAGGCTCGCCCTTGCTTTGCACAACAGCGACCATGGACTTGACAATAGATACTTTGACGCCATCGGCGATCTCAATATCAAGCTCAGTTTCGTGAACTTTCACAACTTTGCCAATAAGCCCACCTTGTGTAATCACCCGATCACCGCGCCGCAACGCTTCGATCATATTGGTGTGTTCCTTTTGGCGCTTTTGTTGTGGCCGAAGGATCATAAAATAAATGATCGCAAAAACCAAAATCAGCGGCAAAAACATATCGAACAAGCTACCACCAGCGCTGGCGGTCTGCGCGAAAGCAGGGGTTATAAACATCAGGACATCCTCTCAAAAGAACTGAAGGGGACTATACGCAAACTCGCCCCATTTGCAAATCGCCTTAGGACAAAATCGACCTTATTTTTCGATAATCTCTGCGGGTTACAAGAACTGACTCGGATCGATAGCTTTAGCGTTTCGACGCAACTCAAAATGTAATTGCGGCTCGGTGACATTGCCCGATTGGCCAACCGAAGCTATCACCTGCCCCTGCTTTACTTGGTCGCCGGGTTTGACCTTGAAATCTTGATTATGCGCGTACGCCGACACCCAGCCTCCCTCATGACGAATAAGGATTAGATTGCCATAGCCTTTTAATTCATTGCCAGCATAGATAACGATACCATTTTCCGAAGCTTTTACGGGCGTTCCCAGCGGCGCCTTGATATTTACCCCATCATTATGAAGCCCGCCCGGTTTCGGCCCGAATCGCGAAATGACCTGACCATCGACAGGCGCGCGAAAACGGCCAGCGCTTTTCGGCGGCCGATCCCGAATAGCTGTTGGTCGGGTAACGACACGCGTACCCGTTTGATCGGCACTCGCCAACTTTGTTGGCCCCTTCGGGCTCAGCGGTAAATAAATCTCCTGACCAACTGACAGTGTATAGGGGGATGACAGATTGTTATACGCTGCCAGTTTGTTGGCATTGACCTCGAAACGGCGAGCTATGGAATATAGCGTGTCGCCCTTCTGTACCGTGTAAGCGCGCGATTGTGGGAGACGAATTTTTTGCCCTTCGCGCAAATTATAGGCTGACGTGTCGGCATTTTCTGACACGAGATCGCCCATAGCGACATCATAGGTTTGCGCGATAGAGTAATAGGTATCGCCCTTCTCGACCGTAACCACGCCGCTCTTAGGGGGCTTTCGTTTTTCAGTCTCAAAGAAAAACCGCTCAAAAAAGGTCTGTTTATTGTTGCGCTGGCTATCGAACCACTGACCCGAGGAAACGGCACAGCCGGTCAAAGCAAAACTCATCGCCAGAGCGACCAGTGATCGCAACGCAACACGACTTGGTTTTGCAAAATGTCCGCGCGGCTGTTCGATAACCTGTCTCCTTTTTCGACCTATTGGAACAGACGACCAAGTCCCGTATGCAAAGTTGTATCCGTGTGATCCATTTTGAGCGGCGTGATCGAGATATCCCCGTTGTAAATTGCTTGCATATCGGTGCCGGCTGGTGGCGTTTGCGGTGTCATATCGAATGAATACCAAAAATAGGGGTTATCACGTGGATCGCGCCGTTCGGTAAGACGCAAAATGCTGCGGTCGCGCTTACCTTGCTTGGTAACTAGCGTTTTGCACTTGGTCTTGGGATCGATATCGGGAAAATTAATATTCATCAATGTGCCGGCAGGCCAATCTTCCGCATAAAGTTTACGGATTATATCTGGCGCGTATCGCTCAGCAACGCCAAACCGCACTTGGCGCTTGCCATCGAAAGACATAGTTTGGCTCAGCGCAACCGACTTAATGCCAAACACCGTGCCCTCTTTAGCCGCCGATACGGTTCCCGAATAGCTAACATCTTCACAAATATTTTGCCCAAAATTAACGCCCGAAATAACCAAAGAAGGCGGGTCATCAAAAAGGATATGGCGTAAGGCTACCGCGACGCAATCCGTTGGCGTACCACCGACCGCATAGCGTTTAAGTCCGCGCTTTATTAAGCGCATAGGGCGCGTCAAGCTTAACGAGTGGCTAGCGCCACTATTTTCCTCGGCTGGGGCAACCACCCAAACATCATCAGAGAGCTGCTCGGCAATTTTTCGGGCGGTTTTCAGCCCAGGCGCATCAATGCCGTCATCATTGGTGACCAAAATCCGTCTGACAGGCTTTTTTGTCATAATTGAATTCCCTCGATTTTCGTTTTTCCACCCATATAGGGCTGCAACGCAGCCGGAATTAGAACCGAGCCATCGTCTTGGTGATAATTTTCCAGAATGGCGACCATGGTGCGGCCCACCGCCAAGCCCGATCCATTTAAGCTATGCAAAAATCGAGTATGCTTATCGCCGTCGTGGCGATAGCGGGCATTCATTCGACGCGCTTGAAAATCTCCACAATATGAACAAGACGAAATCTCGCGATAAGCTTGTTGGCCGGGTAGCCAGACCTCTAGGTCATAGGTTTTGCGCGCCGAAAAGCCCATGTCACCCGTACACAGCGTCATCACGCGATAAGCGAGATCGAGACGCTGCAACACCGCTTCCGCACAGCTGGTCATGCGCTCCAGTTCCGCCGGACCGTCTTCGGCCGCCACCAGGCTAACCATTTCCACCTTTGAGAATTGATGCTGCCGGATCATCCCGCGCGTATCGCGACCCGCCGCTCCCGCTTCCGAGCGGAAACAAGGCGTAAAAGCCGCGAAGCGAAGTGGCAATTTCTCTGCCGCAATAATTTGCTCACGCACGAGGTTGGTTAGTGGCACTTCGGCCGTTGGAATTAACCAGTAACCATCCTGGGTGCGAAACTGATCATCGGCAAATTTCGGCAACTGACCGGTCCCGAACAGCGTTTGATCTCGTACCAACAGTGGTGGCGCAATTTCTTCATAGCCAAATTCCTGCGCGTGCAGATCGAGCATGAAATTGCCTAAGGCACGCTCGAGACGCGCCAGATCACCACGCAGCACAACGAAGCGGGCGCCCGATATCTGCCCCGCCGTCTCGAAATCCATCATTCCGAGATCCTCACCAATTTCAAAATGCTGCGGCGCCGTTTGACGCGTCACCGTGCCGACCTGGCGCAGCTCCACATTGGCTGTCTCATCAAGTCCTTCCGGCACATCTTCGAGCGGCATGTTGGGGATAATCGCCAGCGCGTCCCCTATCGCCGCATCGGCCTGGCGCTCGGCCTCCTCTGCTTCTTGCAGGGACGCCTTCAAGGCACTGACCTGATCCATTAGTCGCTGTGCCAGTGCCGCATCACCTTGACCCTTTGCTTGACCAATCTGCTTCGAAGCGGCATTGCGTTCCGCTTGCAAGCCTTGCGCATGGGTTATCGCGGCACGGCGCTTTTCATCGAGTGTCAAGATATGCGCGGAGATCGGGGCTATCCCGCGGCGCGCGAGCAACTTATCTACTAAATCCGGCGTCTCTCGGATGATCTGAATGTCGAGCATGGTTAACCTTTTACCTTCAATTTGGTTCTAATTGAGTCGCGCACCTTATCCCAGCCTAAGAACCTTACTCCTGCGCCTCGGTTGTGGCACGTTTGCGCTCAATCAGCGCCACGGCCAAAATCGATACTTCATACAACAACAGTGTCGGCACGCCCAGCCCGATCTGACTAATCACATCGGGCGGTGTCAAAACCGCCGCAGCGGCAAAAGTAATCACGATTGCATAACGGCGTTTGCGACGCAGGCCATCAGCTGTCACCAGGCCAAGTCTGCCAAGTAAAATCAGAATGACGGGAAGCTGAAAACACAGGCCGAAGGCCAGCATTAAGACCATAGTAAAAGATAAATACTCGCTGACACGATTAACCATGCGGATATCAGCACCGCCTGCCCCAGTTTCCTGCATCGATAGAAAGAATTGCATGGCTAGGGGCATAACAATAAAAAACACCAAAGCCGCGCCAGCAGTAAACAGCACCGGTGCCGCGATTAAAAATGGGATCAGTCCCCGCCGCTCCGATCGATAGAGGCCGGGCGCCACAAATTGATAGATTTGGTAGGCGTAGAAAGGAAAGCCAATGAAAACCGCGCCAAACATCGCCAGTTTAACTTGCGTAAAGAAAAACTCATGCGGCGCGGTGTAGATTAGCTGTAAATCCTTGATATCGCCCGCAGCGCTCTCATATGGCAACAGCAAGAAGCGGAATATGTCTGACGCAAAGCTGAAACAACCTACCAACGCGATCAAAAACAGGCAAACAATCCATATCAGACGACGCCGTAGTTCGAGCAAATGATCAAGCAAAGGCGCTTCGGAAGCGCTGAGCTCCTCCTCATGCTTACTCACGCGGCTCACCTTCCTTATCAGGCCGCGAGAATAAATCAGGTGTATCACTGTCCGCGGGGCGAGATTTTACAGTCCGTTCTGATTTATCGCTCAGCGGTTCAGGATAGGATTGCTCAACATCCATAACGGAAAGTTGCGCTTTGAATTCTTGTCCAAAGCGGCGAAGCTTTCCTACATAGCTACCCATTGTACGCATCAGCTGCGGGATTTGTTCTGGTCCTACGACCACGAGAACCACAAGCCCAATAACAACCAGTTCACCCCAGCCAATATCAAACATCGTGGTGCCTTTGTTTTTGCGGCTTACGCCTTATCTTTTTTATCATCCGTTGGAAGTTTTGTCGGGGTGCTATCGTCATCGTCGTCTCGTAACCCCGTGCGGAAACTCTTAATACCTCGCGCCACATCACCCATTAGTGACGAAATTCGCCCTCTCCCGAAAAGCAGAATTACAAGCACAACTACGATAACGATTTGAATCCAACTCGGTGCCATTCAACTCTCCTCTTTCGTCTCTTGCTTCGTCTGCTTACGCCCTAAAGGCCATAAGCCGCGTGCGCGGAATCCAAAAATCTTGCAGTCCCTCAGGCGGAACATTTTGCTCCGACACGACTTGCCGCCAGCGCAACCCTTCGCCCAAATCCAGCTCACACAGATATAAACCAGCTATCTGCCGGAGTACAGAGACCTGCGCAGAAAATACCACAGCCCCCTGCTCTTGCGGCTCGCCACCGTGGATATGATTGGGCCGCACCGCAAGCTGCTTTGTCTCTGGTGGCACAGCGAAAGCACCTTTGGTCAGGCGGTTTAAATCGGCCGGAGAAATTTGATTAATTTGGCCAAATATACGCGCCACATCAAGCGATGCCGGGGCATCATAGACCGCTTGCGGTGTCCCCGATTGCACCACCCGCCCAGCCATCATCACAATCAAACGATCGGCAAGCGCCAACGCATCATCGGCGTCATGGGTCACCAAGACGGTTGCGGTATTGGACTGCCGCAGAACTTCGGCCGTCATATCGCGGATATCGTCTCGCAACTGCGGGTCGAGGCTGGAAAAAGGTTCATCAAGCAACATTAACTTCGGCGCAGGCGCCAAGGCGCGGGCCAGCGCAACCCTCTGCTGTTCTCCGCCCGAGAGAATTTGCGTCTGACTATCAGCCAAATGGGACAATCCAACTTGCTCGAGCAAACTTGTCACTCGCGCCACCTGTTCCGCTCGCGGCAAATTTGATACACCAAAAGCTATGTTCTCGCGCACCGTCAGATGCGGGAACAGCGCATATTCTTGAAATAAATAGCCGACGCCACGGCGTTCGGGTGGAATATTGATCCCCTCCGACCACATCGTTTTACCATCAATCGACAGCTGCCCAGCGCATGGCAGTTCCAATCCAGCAATCAAACGCAAACTTGTCGACTTGCCACAGCCCGATGGCCCAAGCAGACAAATGATCTCCCCAGCCCTGGCAGTCAGCGAAATATCGTCGACGATTAACTTGCCATCTATCGCACAGGAAACTCCATTTAGCTGAATAATATCAGCCATTTGCCGCCTGTACTTCATCCTCAGATGCAGCAATATCTTCGTCCAAATCCATTTCGAGTGGCTCGAGTTCCTCGTCATCCCCTAAAGCGTCCTCCTCGGGGTCATTATCGGGATCGGGCTCGGGGATCGAGAAGCCGGGTGGCAGGCGACCATCGAGTAAACCAGCCGCTCTGAGCTCTTCAAGTCCTGGCAAATCCCTAACCGTCTCGAGATCAAAATAAGACAGGAAAAAATCCGTTGTCCCGTAAGTCACGGGCCGGCCCGGCACACGGCGACGACCACGTATTTTAACCCAGTCTGTCTCGAGCAAAACATCGAGCGTCCCTTTTGAGACCGCGACACCACGAATGTCCTCAATTTCCGCGCGGGTTACTGGCTGGTGATAGGCAATAATAGCCAATGTCTCAAGCGCCGCCCGCGACAAACGCCGCTGTTGCGTTACTTCCTTTAACAGCGAAGCAGACAGATCAGGTGCCGTTTTGAAGGCATATTTGCCGCCATGACACACCAAATTAAAGCCTGCATCCTGGTACTTCTGGTCAACGA